>SPAX01000079.1 GCA_005239475.1 Nitrospira sp.
CAAACTGCCTGCCGCAAGGCGAAAGCCAAGGCCCCTCGTAGCATGAATATTGTCGTTGAAGTGGAATCGTTGGCAGCTGTGCGGCAGGCCCTTGCAGGGCGCGCCGACATCATTCTGCTGGATAACATGAACCCGGCAACTGTCCGTCAAGCCATCCGGCTGATCAAGGGGCGAGCACTGGTAGAAGTGTCCGGAGGAATCACGTTGAAGAACATTCGCGTGATGGCGGCAGCCGGCCCAGACCGCATCTCCATCGGAGCCCTCACCCATTCAGCCCCGGCTGCAACACTCAGTCTCGTACTCGAACCACGCCGGCGGCACCGCGGACCTAGCAGGTTGCAAAAAAGCCATGTTGGCCCGCGAGAACACTGAGGGTCCGCACATGTACGACAACAAAACAACACTCCCGCAGGATGCTCAAAAAGTTCGTCCAGCAAGGCCGCAGGCGAGTCGAAACCGGAGGCGTACCCTCTGGGGTACGTTGAGGATTTCGATGAGCCGAGAACGAAGCTGGCGGACTGTTTCAGCATCCTGCCTGCCCGCATTATTCATGACGGTTCGTCGCGAAATCGCGCAGTCGCCAAGCGAGACAGGCGCGCGGAGCCGTGAAGGAGAGAGGCATACTTGAAATAGTATGTTGACCGACTGAGCGGCGAGCCCGCCTGCCTGGACGCCGTGCTGACCGCGTCCAGGCTTGTCGCAGCGGCGAATCCGCGATTGCAGCAGAAACGTTCATGAATAATGCGGGCTAAGTAACTCGTGCAACCCTCGCCACCACTCACCAGAGACACGATCCACAGCACCTTGTCGACCGCATGGCTGGGGCGCCGCATCGAATTGTTCGACTGCCTCCCTTCAACGAACCGCGAAGCCGCTCAGCTTGCACAGGCCGAAGTGGAGCATGGCACGGTGGTCGTCGCCGACAGCCAGACCGCCGGACGCGGGCGCCTCTCCAGATCCTGGTTTTCTCCGCCCGGCGCCAATCTCTACTGTTCCATCATCCTCAGGGTGATGCGCCCACCGGAACGCCTTACGGAATGGCTCTCCTGGTTGCCGCTCATCTCTGCGCTGGCCGCAGCCGAAGCCATCGAACAGGTCTCATCCACCCACGTCTCCGTGAAATGGCCCAACGATCTCTTGATCTCGGAACGAAAAGTCGGTGGGATCCTCTGTGAAAGCGGCACAGGAACACGATCAGACCCTTTCCAGATCATCGGAATCGGCATCAACGTCAACGTTGACCACGATGACTGGCCCGTTGACCTTCGCGACTCAGCCACGTCGATCTGGCAGGAACGGAAGATCGTCGTCGACCGGAACAGACTGCTCGCGCAGCTGCTCCTCGAACTCGAACAGTGCCTCGATGAATTGGTCCTTCATGGAACGAATCGGATCGCGTTGGCCTATTACCAACGGTGCTCGACCATCGGCCACAAGGTACAAGCGACGTTGGCCAATGGAGACGTAGTCGTGGGGCTTGCGGAGGGAATCGGCCAGGATGGATCCTTGCGCGTACGACCACAGACAACCCAACCAGGCTCGGGAACTCCGGAGATCATCCACCTGCGCGTGGCCGACATTATCCACATGAGAACATAAGCAGAGCGTTTTTTGGTTTGTTTGGTCTATTTGGTTTGTTTGGTTAACTAGCCTAACCAGACAAACGAAACAAACCGGATAAACCAGATGAACCAGATCGCCCGCTGGCCAAATCACCCAGCGAACCGTACAATAGGGTCCATGCTCCTCGTCGTTGACATCGGCAACACGAACATTGTCACGGGCGTCTATGACGACCGCACCCTGGCAGCCCATTGGCGATTGGCCACGGACGTGAAAAAAACCTCGGACGAGTACGGCATTCTCTTTGCCAATCTCCTCACCGCAGCAGGAATTCCCTCTCAACGTCTCTCCGGCGCCATCATATCCAGCGTCGTGCCTGCGCTGACCGGGACCATCGAAGATATGCTCGATCAATATTTCCATCAGCATCCCCTGGTCGTCACCTCAGATTCGGACACCGGGCTCACACTCCGTTACCCCAACCCAAAGGAAATCGGCAGTGACCGGCTGGTGAATGCTGCGGCCGCATATCATAAATATCGCCGCGATCTCATCGTCGTCGATTTCGGCACCGCCACGACCTTTTGCGCCATCTCGGCAGAGGGCCACTACCTCGGAGGCGTCATCGCCCCCGGCCTCGGGATCTCGGCGGAAGCCCTGTTCGCACGAGCCGCCAAACTGGCCAAGGTGGAATTGATCCGTCCTAAGGCCGTGATCGGCACCGACACCGCCAGCAGTATTCAAGCCGGCCTGTTATTCGGGTACGCAGGACTCGTCGATACCGTCGTCCGGCGAATGGAACAGGAACTCGGACGTTCAGCCTATGTCATCGGCACCGGAGGGCTCAGTTCCATCCTGGCAGCCGAAACCACATCCATTCAAAAAATTGAACCGCTCCTGACGTTAGAAGGTCTGGAGCTTCTCTACCGACGCGCTCAAGGAACCGTGAAACGTTAGGCGTGAAACGTGAAACGAGGGTCGCCACGGAGCTGCGGCACTTCAGCCGTCAGACCACCTCACACGTCACGCAAGTCTCGCTCCTCGCGCTTGTCGCGCGCCACACCGTGGTCCCTGCACAAGTAATTAATTTTTCTGGCCCGGTTGACTTTATGGGCCCTGTGGCTATCTTTCGACAAACAGAGGAGTCATGCATGCCCGAAGAGCACCAGAACGCGAATATAATCGATAACTTGGATACTCCATCGCCCGACGACTGCCACGCTACGGAGGAAACAGGCCTGGTCGAAGAACTGCAGCAAGCTCTCGCGGCAAAGGCTGCAGAGGCGAAGAGCTTGAACGACAAGTATCTCCGGCTCGCCGCCGAGTTTGATAACTATAAACGATTGATCCAGCGGGACCAGCGCGACCAGATCCGATTCGGCAATGAGCAATTGCTCAAGGAGCTTTTACCAGTCGTCGATAATCTCGAACGGGCCATCAAGGCCTCACAAGAGGGGGGGAGCAGCGACGTCCTCATCCAGGGTGTGAATCTCACCCTCAAGCAGTTGACGGGAGCCTTGACGAGATTTCATGTCATACCCATCGAGACGGTCGGCCAGCCGTTTGATCCCGCTACGCATCAAGCCGTCACTTCCGTCGCGTCCGAGAAGGTTCCGGAGCGGCATGTAGTGGACGAGTTTCAGCGAGGATATCTCCTACATGACCGTATCTTGCGAGCAGCTATGGTGAGCGTATCGACGGGGCAGGCCGACGGCTGACCGGGAACAGACGACACGATCAGTTCATCGAAACAACATCATCAAAGACAGACCTAGTGAGGGAGGAGTAGACACATGGGCAAAGTGATCGGCATCGACCTTGGAACCACAAACTCCTGCGTTTCCATCATGAGCGGCGGCGAACCGGTTGTGATCGCCAACGCAGAAGGCGCCCGCACGACACCGTCCGTCGTCGCCATCACAGAGAAGGGAGAGCGCCTCGTCGGACAGATTGCGAAACGCCAGGCTATTACGAATCCGGAGAACACGATATTTTCGGTGAAGCGCCTCATGGGCCGCAAGTTCCGTAGCCAGCTCGTGACAGACGCCGCCAAGCGATTACCCTATAAGGTGTCCGAGGGAGACAATGGCGATGCGCACGTCGAATTGCGTGGCAAGCGCTACAGCCCGCCGGAAATCTCCGCCATGATTTTGCAGAAGATGCGGCAGACCGCAGAGGACTATCTCGGCGAGAAAGTCACCGAAGCGGTCATCACCGTCCCGGCCTATTTCGACGACAGCCAGCGCCAAGCCACCAAAGATGCGGGCCAGATTGCGGGCTTGACCGTCCTCCGGATCATTAACGAACCGACAGCCGCAGCCCTCGCCTATGGTCTGGACAAGAAGAAGGACGAGCGGGTTGCCGTCTATGATTTGGGCGGCGGCACGTTCGACGTCTCCATCCTTGAGATCGGTGACGGCGTCTTCGAGGTCAAGTCGACCAACGGCGACACCTTCCTCGGCGGCGACGACTTCGACCAGCGTGTCATGGACTGGTTGGTCGATGAGTTCAAGAAGGATCAAGGCATCGATCTTCGGAAAGATCGAATGGCCCTCCAACGCCTGAAAGAGGCGGCGGAACGCGCCAAGATCGAACTCTCATCGTCACAGGACACCGAGATCAATCTACCCTTCGTCACCGCAGACGCCAACGGACCGAAACACCTGGTCATGAAACTGACCCGCGCGAAACTTGAACAGTTGGTCGACGACCTGATTAAACGATCGATCGAGCCCTGCAAGAAAGCGCTCTCCGACGCCGGCGTATCCGCGGGCGACATCAAGGAAGTCGTCCTCGTCGGCGGCATGACCCGCATGCCGAAAGTCATTCAGGCCGTCAAAGAGTTCTTCGGGAAAGAACCACACCGGGGCGTGAATCCAGACGAAGTGGTTGCGATCGGGGCCGCCATACAAGGCGGCGTGCTCAAGGGCGAAGTGAAAGACGTGCTGCTTCTCGACGTGACGCCGCTCTCGCTGGGCATCGAAACCCTCGGCGGTGTCTTTACGAAGTTAATCGAGCGGAACACGACCGTCCCGACAAAAAAGAGTCAGGTCTTCTCGACCGCTGCCGACAATCAAACGGCTGTGACCATTCGAGTCTTCCAAGGCGAACGCGAGATGGCGAACGATAACAAGCTCCTCGGCCAGTTCGACTTGGTCGGCATTCCTCCCGCGCCACGCGGGATGCCGCAAGTCGAAGTCACATTCGACATCGACGCCAACGGCATCGTCCATGTCTCGGCCAAAGACTTGGCCACACAAAAGGAACAGTCCATCAAGATCACAGCCTCCAGCGGCTTGAGCAAGGAAGAAGTCGAAAAGCTGGTGAAGGATGCGCAGGCCCATACTGACGAAGATAAGAAGCGGCGAAAGACCGCCGAAGCCAAAAACCAGGCAGACACCCTGATCTACCAGACGGAAAAGAACCTGAGCGAGCACGGCGACAAGATCGCCGCTGAAGACAAGACCAAAGTCGAGGAAGCCGTGGCGGCGCTGAAGAAAGCGATGGAAGGAACGGACCCCGAGGCGATCGAGTCCGCCACCCAAACATTGACCACCGCATCCCACAAGCTGGCTGAGGAAATGTATAAGAAAGCATCGGCTACAACCGGCACCGACGCCGAAGGCGGAACCGGAGCCGGCGAGACCAAGACGGATGAAAAGGTTGTTGACGCAGAATTCGAAGAAGTGGACAAAGACAAGAAGTAAGCTAGAATACCGTCAGTGAGACCGAGCTTCGTCGACACACGGGGCTCGGTCTTGCTGCACTTTAACCCAGAGAGACGGCGTCTGTGTCCAAGCGCGACCACTACGAAACCTTAGGCGTCGAACGAACCGCGTCCGACGACGAGCTCAAGAAGGCCTATCGGAAGATGGCCCGCCAACACCATCCCGATCTCCAGACGGGAGAGGCGCAGAAGAAAGCATCGGAAGAAAAGTTCAAAGAAGTCAATGAAGCCTACGAGACGCTGAGCGACCAGGAAAAACGCAAGCGCTACGACATGTTCGGCCATGCCGGGGCTCAGCAGGGTGGCGGTCCGGAGGGCTTCGGATTTGGTGGAAGCGGCTTCGGGGACGCTTTCAATGACATCTTTGAGGATTTTTTCGGCGGCCAGCGAGGCGGCAATCGGGCGGAACGCGGCACCGACCTCCAATACAATCTGGAACTGACCTTCGAAGAATCTGTCTACGGGAAAGAGGCCAAACTCAAAATCCCGCGATGGGAAGTGTGCACCGACTGCAAAGGGACCGGCGCCAAGAGCGCAGCATCCGTCAAGACGTGCCCTAGTTGCAAAGGGGCCGGACAGATGCGGTTCCAACAAGGGTTCTTCAGCATCACCCGTCCCTGCGGCCAATGCGAGGGGGCCGGACGAATCGTCACCGAACCCTGTCCCGCCTGCCAAGGCCGTCAACGCATTTATCGAGAACGGACCATCGCCGTACATATCCCGGCCGGCATCGAATCAGGCATGCGCCTGCGCCTCGCGAACGAAGGGGAACACGGGGTCAACGCGGGCCCACCCGGCGATCTCTATGTGGCGATTACCGTCAAGCCGCACCCGCTCTTCCAGCGCCAGGGGCACGATATCCTCTGTGATGTTCCCATTCACGTTGTCACAGCCGTACTCGGAGGAAAGATCGAGGTCCCCACGCTGAAAGGCAATACGGTCATCAAGATTCCTCCCGGTACGCAGCCAGATAAGATCCTGCGCATCAAAGGCCTGGGCATTCCCAGCCTCAAGAGCCACGGTACCGGCGACCAATTATTTGTGATCAAGATTCAGATTCCCACCAAACTGACCGCTCGCCAGAAAGAATTGCTCACGGAATTTGCCAAAGAGAGCGGCATGTCAATGGATGTGGACAGCGACGGCTTCTTCGACAAGATGAAGACCTTCTTCGAATAGCGCCGGCGGTTCCCGCACTATGTCCACGTTCTTCGTCACCCCTGACGCCATCACTCCCCCCACGATTCGCATGACCGGTGACCTCCTCCATCATCTTCGCGATAGTCTCCGTTTGCACCCGGGAGACTCCCTCACCCTGAACGACGGATGCGGAACCCGCTATCGCGTGGAAGTGACCCTCGTCACCCCACAGGCCATCGACAGCCGCATCATCGATCGACAGACCGAGCCGGCACACAGGACCTCACCAATCGTGCTCGGACAGGCGTTGATCAAAGGCGACAAGATGGACTGGGTCATTCAGAAGGCCACAGAACTCGGAGTCGCTACCATCGTGCCCATTCACAGCACACACAGTGTCATCAAGCCCAACCCGGAACGCCTGGAACATCAACGATCCAGATGGGAGCGTATTGCGCGGGACGCGGCACAACAGTCGGAACGATGGACCATTCCCACCATCGCAGACCCGGTAGACCTCGCAGAGATCTGCCGTCAATATGCCTCGGCACCGCTGAAAGGCATGCTCGCGGAACGCTCCAGCGGCCCTTCGCTCGCCACCATGCCGTTGCCACAGGACCGGCAGCATCCGATTGTCTTGCTGGTAGGACCGGAAGGGGGGTGGGCACCGGACGAGCAGCGTCTGACACAGGAGCAGGGTTTCTTCCCGCTGACCCTTGGACCACGAATCTTGCGGGCCGAGACCGCAGCAATCGCAGCGCTCAGCATTCTCCAATCAAGACTCGATGAAATTGAGCGAGACAAGCAAGACAGGCGCGACTAGCGAAGATGAAACTTTCGACCCGTCCCGCTTTTCTCGCAAGTCTCGCGCGAATATCGAGATACGCTTCACGGAATTTAGCCGCCTGTCAGCGGCCAGTGGTCAGATGGATGATCGTGCCATTTTCTCCACTGGCCCAGCCCTCTGTTCCATCAGGAAACGAGAGGCCGAACAGGGAGACCTTCGCGATAGCACCCTGCTCTGTCCAGGTAAAACCACTATCGGTGGTCCGGTAGACCAGGCCCCGTTCCCCCGCAATCCATCCGGTCTGAGGGTCGGTAAAGCGCACTCGCAAGAGGTCGGTCAGCTTCGTACAGGTGCGGGTGCAGGGTAACGTGCGATCGATCCACTGGCGGCCGCCATTGGTCGTTTGAAAGATGGCACCGGCATTCCCGACGGTCCAACCGGTCGACACATCCGAGAAATACACATCGAACAGCGTGACAGCTCCCTGCATGTCTTGCGGGGTCCAGGTGATCCCGCCATCGTCCGTCATCAAGACGGTCCCCACCGCCCCAACCACCGTCCCATGCCGGGCGGTGAGAAATTGAATGCCGTAGAGGGCTGCGCTCGTCTTGCTCACTTGATCGACCCAATGGGCCCCGCCGTCCTTCGTATGAAGAATGGTTCCGTTGCCACCGACCACCCACCCCTCGACGGGCGACACAAACGAGAGGCCGTAGAACGATACCTGGGTATCGACGAGTTGCGAATGCCAGGTATTTCCCCCATCCAGGCTCTGGCGAATCGTCCCATTGGCTCCGACAACCCAACCCTGCTTCGCGTCGAGAAAGAAGACTCCCGAGAGGCTCGCAGTAGTGCCGCTCGCGACCTTCTTCCACTTCTTCCCGCCATCGACCGTCTTCAGAATGGTGCCGCCAGACCCCACTGCCCAGCCCAGCTGAGGCGTATGAAAATAGAGCCCCAGCAGGACAGCTTCCGTATGGCTCACTTGAGGGGTGAACGTAAGAGGAGAATCAGCAGTCCACGCGGGAGACACGGACAACAGCGTCGCCAGCACCACAGCCCCAAGACATCCGGCACGTGACCGAGAGGCACCCCACCATGATCCGGATAATCCGTCTTTCACTGGTTGGTGTTGGCGTCAGGGCGGTTGTTATTGAAGTAGCCAGGATCAGGCATGCCCTTGGCTTCAATGGTGAAGGTGCCCGCTTCCAACGTCAGCCACTTCTTCGGGGTACAGCAGACTCCATTCGGCTGCACATCCCAGGAGCCGCGTCGCACGATCAGCGGACCGGTAGCCAGTTCATTGAAGAATTCGTTACGCTTCCCCACACCATAGAGATTCCGATGCGGCACGCGCACGACGATCTCCGAATCCGTCCACGACATCACCTGCGCCGCCATGTTGCTGAACAGCACTTCCGTACGCGAGACGTTCTCGCTTAACTCGATATCTTCTCGTCGTGTGTACGCCCCTTGGTTGAGGCCCAAGTAGGCATGCTCGGCTGTTTTCAAGAAAGAGCCGAACCCCGACCCTTTGATGGTGATGAGTTCATCGAGTCCGCCAGATTGCGGGCTGTAGGAGTCGATCTTCGGCGTCACGAGCGTAAAGACTCCCGCCTCAGTCTTCTGGACTTCCTTCGTCGCACAGCAAGAGCCGTCGGGGTTGGGCCTCGTCGCGCCTCGATAAATCACCACCGGCCCGCTCTTCGCACTGAAGGGCACCCACACATCAATGCGATCGTCTTGCCAGCGATAGATGACGGCGCGGACCCCGCCGATATCAACTCGATTCTCTCCCGTATTGAAATCGGTAAAGGCGTAGGGAGTCGCTCCACTTTCCGAATAGAATCCGAAATGTTCTCCGCTGATTCTGAGCAGCGTACCGATCGGGGCGGCCGGAGGCGTCAAGGCGAGCACGTTGGGTACGTGAACCGTAAAGGTCCCGACCGTTCGCTCGCGTCCCTGCAGAGTCAGCACGATGGGTCCCGTCTCCGCATCCATCGGGAGATGCACGACGATGGCGTTATCGGACCACTGAGCGATGGTGGCGAGATGTCCGCCGAGCGTCACCTTGTCACCGGCTCCCATCGCGGCGCCAAAACCCTGTCCGAAAAGAACCACCTTGGTCCCGACCGGCCCACTCACGGGATCGACACGAATGCTCGGAATCAACTTCAGGGGAATCGCATTGCTGACTTTGTACTGGACCGCCGCACAACAAGATCCGTCCGGCAAGGGATCGGACGAGGCCAATCGAACCACCACATCCCCCGACGCAGCATTCGTGGGAACCTCAACTTCGATGATGTCGTCTTTCCAGCGGCGCGGCCTGACGACCACGCCCCCGATCATCACATCGTTGACCCCGAACATCGTATTGGGATCACGCGGACCAGCCGTAACACCGAAATGTGCCCCCGTAATCTGTACCGTATGGCCTGGTTCGACCTCTGCCGGCGTCACCGCGGTAATCGTCGGCTGTACCACCGTCAAGGTCCCAGCAGACAGTTTCTTTTTGCCAGCCATGATTTCAACGGGACCGGATTGAGCGTCGAGGGGAACCTTCACCTCGATCAGGTCGGATTCCCATCGCTGAATCAACGCAGGAAGCCCGCCAACCGTCACGCGATTGACTTGCACGGATCGAAATGCACCGAACCCCTGCCCGCCGATCGACAAGGTGGCGCCCGGGACCGCCGTTGACGGATGTAGCTCGAGCGCCGAAGGAGTCGCCGCAAACGCGGCAACACTCAGACTAGCCCACAACGTCATCGCACTCACGCCGGCTACGAACACAGTCATACATAGACCCCTGTCAGGCAAGAACACTGTACGATCGCCCTGCGCATGGCTTGTCCGGTTCATCTGGTTGATCTGGTCTATTTGGTTCATCTGGTTAAGATTCGCTCGCGGACGATTCGACCAAACAAACCAAATGAACCAGACAGACCAAACAACGGTCTTTTTATGCTGGCGGACTTTTTCAGCATCCTACTAGGAGCCTATCCAACATTGCCTTCGTGACGAGGCGAAGGAGGTGCGGCCAGATGCGAGGCCGCAGGCCCATGGCTGACCTTCGTTTCACGTTTCACGCCTCACGTTTCACGGTTCCTGGAAACGGGCCGAGAACGACGCAGATGGTCGCGGATCGTTCGCCGCAGTAGAAAGATCAATGTCGGACAGGCTCCTTGAAAGGGTACACCGTAGATACCACAAGAAGCGCAGGAAGGAACGACAGAACTATAGCAAGCGGTTTTTTCGTGAGTCAAGCCAGCGAACCAGCCCACGATCAGCGGTCTGAGCCGGTTCGAGAGATCGATCAGGAGACGGAAAATATCACTTCGATTTCGACGGGAGCCCCGCGCGGCAACTCAGCAGCCCCCACCGCCACTCGTGCATGACGACCAGAGGTACCAAAGATCTCAACCAGGAGGTCCGAGGCCCCGTTGAGAACTTGGGGCTGCTGCACAAAACCTTCCGCCGATGCCACATGCCCGACGACTTTCACGACGCGCGTAATTCTGTCCAACGTCCCGAGCTCCTGCTTGGCAATCGCCAGTGCATTCAAGAGAGCGAGTCGAGCCGCCTCCATCCCCTGCTCGACCGTCAGATCACGTCCAAGCTTACCGGCGAACGCCAGCTGCCCGTCTCGCATGGGAAGGACGCCGGATAAAAATAACAGATCTCCGGCCCGGACCGCTGGAACGTAGGTCGCCAATGGTTGCGGCGGCGGGGGCAACTCTAGATGCAGTTCCTTCAGTTTGCGTTCGTAGGACATCCCGATGACCCGCGTGCTCCCTTCACCTCTACCGATTCACATCTTACGCCCCATGCGCTAGCCCGCATTACTCATGAGCGCTTCTGCTGCAATTGCCGATCCACCGCTCTGTCGAATGTTAAATGTTGAATTTGGAATGATGAATGTTTGGAAGTCATCTGATCGAATCCAACTCCGGCTCCGACATTTCAACATTCATCATTCAACATTCCTAATGCCGCTTCACGAGGAACGCGGACTACCCTGCGCGGAGCGCATCGAAAAAACTCTCACCCACAGGAAGTTGACCCCCTTGCAAGCATTCCACAATGGTATGACCCAGATCAGCAGCGGAAGCTCTGATGCCGAGATGAACCCCATGTGCCAGCTTCGGCCCAATGGCCAACAGAGGGACATACTCCCGCGTGGGGACATGATCTGCCTTCGTGATATCCCGTCCATGATCGCCCGTGATAACGAGCAGGTCGCTGGGACGAAGCCGTTCCAGCAATCCGGGAAGTCGTCGATCAAAATCATGGAGGGCCGAGGCCGACTGTGCCGCATCCGATTCCAGGACCTCAAGCCCGGCAAAAATCAATCCGCGGGGAACCTTGTTCAACATCCCAGTGACCTCATCGAATAACGCCATCCAGTGCCCTGCGGGAACGGAACGAGTGAGTCCGCGACCGCTAAAGAGATCGCCGACTTTCCCCACCCCAACCAGGATCTGGCTCGCACGATTGAGCACATCGAACATGGTCGGCCCGGGAGGTTCAAGCACGAACTCACGGGGTTGCGGGCCGAACCGTACCGCACCGGCATCGCCCAAGAGCGGATGGGCTGAAACACGCCAAATTCCCCAGGGATCCTTGAGTAGTTTTCTCGCGTCCCGGCAGCGCTGAAAGAACTCGTCCCGACGCATGGCACGATCGTGCACCGCCACATGGCAGGTTCGTCGTCCATCCGTCCAGACGATCAACGCGCCCGACGACAGATGTTCTGCCTCACACTCACGCAGCATGGCCGCTCCAGACGAACGGCGATTGCCGACAATCTTACGGCCAAATGCCTGTTCGAGAACCATGACCATGTCAGGAGGAAATCCGTTGGGATACAGCGGCCCGGCAACATCCGTCAGATAGCCGGCCATTTCCCAATAGCCGGCTATGGAGTCCACACCCTTCGAGAGAAATCCAAGACGACCGAAACACCCTTCCGGCTGCCCCATCGTCCGCACTCCTTTGATCTCCGTGATATGGCCAAGCCCGAGCGCTTCCAGCGTGGGGAGGGTGAGTCCCCCGACAGCATCGGCCAGATGGGACAAGGTGTTGGAGCCGGCATCGCCGTATTCCGCCGCATCGGGCATGGCCCCGACGCCGAGTCCATCAATCACCAGCACAATGACACGAGTAATCATGGGCGCACTATAGCAGAAGCGTGATGCATCGGATACGTTCCTCGTGAAGCGTATCTCGTTATTCGCGCGAGATTCGCGTGACTGGCGAGA
>SPAX01000008.1 GCA_005239475.1 Nitrospira sp.
CAAGCAGCGTGCTCGCATCGCTCAGGCCCTCAATGAACCTGAAAAGTACTTTGAGGTCCTTCGCCCGCTGCGGCCATGCTGGACGGCCATTTTGAGCATCCTGCGAGGGTGTTCTGCTTTGTCCCTGACGTGCAGGTTATCGAAGTTCCGCTGTGCTGAGATGGTATTTTCGTAGCCTATTAGAGTACCGCTAGATCGTACTGTTCCAGATGCAAGTGTTCGTCCGGCATGACGATGATTTTCGCAGCACACTCTCGCTCCACGGCCTCAAGACCTTGTCGCTCTTCATCTTGCAACAGCCCGACGACCGAGGGATGGGCGCCGATGACGATCCGCTGCGGCTCGGGACTGCTCCCGATCCGACGGACATCGCGGAATATCTCATAGGCCACCGTGGTCGGAGACTTCGTATAGCCACGCCCTTCGCAATAGTGACAGGGCTCAGAAAGCGAACGCAGAAGGTCTTCTCTCACTCGTTCACGAGAAATCTCGATCAGCCCCAGGTCAGAGATTTTAGATACTCTGGTGCGGGCCTTGTCGGTTGACATCGCATCAAGCAACGCGTGGTACACCTTGTCACGATTCTTCTCTCGCTCCATGTCGATGAAATCGACGATGATGATTCCGCCAATCCCACGCAGCTTCATCTGATAAGCCACTTCTTTCGCCGCCTCCAGATTGTTCCGGAGAATGGTCTCTTCCTGATCGCGCTTCCCCACAAACCGTCCGGTGTTGACATCGATGACGGTCATCGCTTCCGTATGATCAATCACGAGATGCCCGCCGGACTTGAGCCAGACTTTGCGGCTGAGGGCCCGCGCCATCTCCTGTTCCACTCCCAGATGATCGAAGAGACTTTCATCTTTGTCGTACAAATGAATGCGTGACGTTTGCTCCGGCGAGAATCGCTGCACGAAGTCCCTGACCGCCTGGTACTCCTCACGCGAGTCGATCCATAACCGATCGACTTTCTTCCCGAAGAGGTCGCGCACAACGCGGAAACTCAGGCTCAAGTCGGCGTGAAGCAATGCCGGTGCCCCCTTCTGCTCACGCTTCGCCAGGATGTCCTGCCAGAGCACGTGCAAAAAGTCGACGTCGGATCGCAACTCATCTTCTTTGACCCCTTCACTCACCGTACGGACAATGTATCCGCAGCCTGGGTGCCGCACTCGCTTCATAATGTCCTTGAGCCGAGCCCGCTCCTCGTCACGGGCGATGCGGCGAGACACACCGATATGTTCCACGTTAGGCATGAACACGAGATACCGACCTGGGAGCGACACATAGGTCGTGACCCGCGAGCCTTTCGTGCCGATAGGCCCTTTGGAAATCTGTACCATCAGCTCTTGCCCTTCGCTCAGCAACTGCTCAATCGGCTTGGAGCTTTGGCGCCGGGGGCCCAGCATATCCCCATCCTTATCGGCATCCTTGTCGTCCTCATCCACATCGACGAGCGTGTCGCCCGGCTCGGAGTCCAACGATAAATCGGACACGTGCATGAAAGCCGCCTTCGCGAGACCGATATCCACAAATGCCGCCTGCATGCCAGGCAACACTTTCGCCACTTTTCCTTTATAAATGTTCCCGACGAAGTCCTTGTGCTTCGCACGATCCCCGAAGAGATCCGTGACGACTCCGCCGTCCAATACCGCAACGCGAGTTTCTTCGCGTGCGACTGTAATCGCAATTTCTATTCCCATACCGACTCCTTCCGTTCAGTAGAACCGTCGCACCGACGTGCAGGACGAACGCGGGGAATCCCCAGGTTCCGGCCTCCACTCGACTGCTTCTCGGCCCGGCGGTTTGCACCATTAAATAAAACCTCTTGTCTCGATCCCGATTCGCTCGAGACCGTGCGGTCATCCTCTCACTAAAAAAAACTCAATCGACGGCGTTTGACATTCAAAAGCAGGCCCAGCGACGCCATCGTCATAATCGTCGCACTCCCGCCGTAACTCATGAGCGGGAGGGGAATTCCCACGATGGGGAACATACCTACCGTCATGCCGATATTGATCACGACGCAAAAACACAACATGCAGAGGATGCCGACCGCCAGCAGTGCTCCGAGCTGATCCTTCGCGCGCGCCACAATTTCCAACGACAGCCAGATCAACCCGACAAACAATAGCAAGAGAGCCAGCACTCCGAGAAATCCCCATTCCTCTGCAAACACCGAAAAGACAAAGTCGGTATGCCCCTCAGGCAAAAACTTCAATTGGCTTTGCGTCCCTCCGTAGAGCCCCTTCCCCGTTAACTCTCCCGCTCCGATGGCAATCCGCGATTGGAGAGCATGGTATCCCTTGCCTCCGGGATCGTAGACCGGATCGACAAACGTCATAATGCGCTGCCGCTGATAATCATGCAATGACCCCCACATCATCTCCCAGGCGAAAGGGAACAGCATCAGTGAAAACAGGAGGATGACACCCAACGCCTTCGACCGCATGCCCACCATCAGCAACATCGCGGCATAGACCGCCAAGAAGCTCAATCCGCTCCCGAGATCCGGCTGCTTCAGGATCAGGAGCAGCCCTGGCAGTACCAACAGCCCCGGGAGCACCACTCGTTGGAGCCAGCCCACCCGCGGCGCCTCCGAATAATAGTGCGCCAAGGTCAGAATGAGGATCAGCTTTGCGAATTCCGATGGCTGGAAGGCAAATGGTCCCATCGGAATCCATCGTTGCGCCCCTCGGCTGCTCTTGCCTTCAAACAGCACGACGACTAATAAGATTAAGATAATCACATAGGCTGGATACGCTAACCGCGCGATTCGATGATAGTCTGAGAGCCACATGACCAGAAACGCGACCGTGCCGAGCACAATCCACACGATCTGTTTGGCATAAAACGGGAACGCGACCCCTTGGTCATGCGTCACGCTATAAATCGACAGGACGCCGACCCCCAGGATGACAACGATCAGTCCGATAAAACGGAAATCGAAACTGTCGAAGCCACGGCTGTTAATCACCCGGTCGATCATCTCGTTCCCTTCCTCCGGCATCCCCTTCCCGCGCAACAGTACCATCCGTCACACCGGAAGGAGCGGGGAGATCCAATTTCACATAGGTCTCGATCAGCTCTTTGGCGAGGGGCGCCGAGGCAGAACCCCCATGACCCATATGTTCACCCAGTACCGCAACGGCGATGGTCGGCGCTTCGACCGGAGCGAAGGCGACAAACCAGGCATGATCGCGGAACTTCTTCGGAATATCTTTCTCTGGACCAGTGCGCAAAGACATCGTCTGGGCCGTACCGGTCTTCCCGGCAATCGTCACCAGCGCCGACTGCGCCCTCGTGCCCGTCCCCTCTTTGACCACCCCGGCCAGTGCCTCTTTAATCAGCGGTAAGATCCCAGGCCTCAGATTCAACGTGCGCTTGGGAACCGCGGGCCTTTGCTGTAGTTCTCCAGTCGCTCGATCCATCACTGCCTGGACCAATCGCGGACGGAACGTGACGCCGTCGTTTGCGACGGTGCCGATCAAGCTCGCCATCTGCAACGGGGTCACATTCACATAGCCCTGTCCGATTGATGCCGAGATCGTTTCACCAGGCAGCCACGCCTCATTCTTGGCCTTTTTTTTCCACGCCTCGGAAGGCACGATCCCAACCCGTTCAGACGGCAGCTCAATCCCCGTTGCCTCTCCCAACCCAAACTGATGGGCAAAGGAGGCGATCGTCTCGATCCCCATCCGCTGCCCGATGGTGTAGAAATAGACGTCGCACGATTGCACGAGCGCGTGCCGGAGATCCACCGGTCCATGCCCCCCGGCTTTCCAGTCATGATACACGCGGCGACCGAACTGATATCCTCCATTGCAGTAGATGGATGTCGATGGCGTCACGGTCTTGGTTTCCAACGCGGCAGCGGCCATCATCACTTTGAAGACCGAACCGGGCGGGTACTGCCCTTGCGAGGCTCGATTGTTCAAGGGGCGCCCCTCGTCTTGCACGATCTCGGCCCATTGTTTCGGTGTGAGCTCCCGCGAGAGAATGTTTGGATCGAAGCCAGGGCGGCTGGCCATGGCAAGCACGTCGCCTGTCCTCGGATCAAGCGCGACAATCGCGCCCGATTCCTCCCCCAACAGTTTTTCGGCCAATTTTTGCAGCCGCGCATCGATCGTGAGGTACAAATTGTCCCCGGCATGGGNNTGCTCCACNACCACGGTTCGTTTNTCATGACCTACCGCATCGACTTCTATNCTTTTCTGCCCGGCCTGACCNCGCACGAGCTGATCGAAAAATTTCTCCACGCCATATTGCCCGACAATGCTNCCCTGGTGNAGGTCNGCAAATTCAGGTTTCTCTAACTGCTCGGGCGACACTTCCCCGACATAGCCCAACAGATGCGAGGCNGTNACNCCGCCAGGATAGTTNCGNTGCGATTCGACTTGCACCATCACTCCGGGCAAGTCCAGACGGTGNGACTCGACCAANGTCGCTTCTCGAAGNGTTAAGCGATCCTTNACNTTNCGCGGCANTTGNTTACTNCCGCGAGCCGTGAGNTTGNTCCTNACGAGCGCAGCNTCNAANCCCAANAGATTGCTGAGCTGNTCGATGAGCAAGTCGCGATCTTTGACGTCCTCGAGTGAGACGTAGAGCGTGAAGCTGGGNACATTATTCGCNAANAACACCCCGTTGCGATCGTAGATNAGCCCTCGAGCCGGCTCCATGATGACNGANCGTGTCCGATTGTTCNCGGAGAGATCGCGGTAGTAGGGCCCCTCTCGAATCTGCAAGTGCCAGAGCCGCAGNCCCANTAANGCCACGACGAGCAACAAGCCGACGCGGAGAATGATCAATCGGCGTTGGAGNTCNCCAAGTTCAGANTCGTGCAGACCAGCTGTTGCCATANGTCACAATCAANATTCCGCNACNCCCGTCACNGACCTGCTATTCGGTCCTCAGNCGGGTGACATGAAACCGTTGAGAGAGCAGCCAATAGAGCCCNGCNCCCACCGCCCCGTCNAAACAGGCCTGCGGAAGGACGATCGACTCGACCATCCACCACATCTGNGACACGTCGAGATGNTCGAAATTCATCGCGGCAAACAGCCCNCTCGCCAANGATACCAGCAGCAGCCCCACNCCCAGTGAGATCGACGTCACCTGCGACACCTGCCGCCCCAGGAATCCTGCCAAGANCCCAACACCCCCGTTCGTGAGGAGACTGAACCAGAGNTCGCCGGCTGAGAATAGACTCAGNACCCATCCGATCGCGAGCCCCACGAGAAGGCCTTCCAGNTCNCCGGCAAAAAGCCCGACAAGCGCGGCGGCCACAAGCCCCAAATCCGGCTTGATATTCCACACGCTCAGATGTGGCANCAGCGTCGTCTGCAGAGGGACGAGCAGCAGCACGAGGATCAGATAGAAAAGGANCTTCATGGTNACGGCTTCCCGAGTAGATCCGCNCCCGCCTCGGCNTTTGTGGACTGTCCGTACGACGTCTGAATCACCAACACTTCTTCCACACGATCGACATCAACTTCCGGCATGAGTTCGGCNGACTGAAAGAGGGCGCCTTCCTGTTTATCGATGTGNGTGATCGTACCGATCANGAGCCCACGGGGAAAACCTCCNACAAGGCCCGAGGTCACNACCCGATCACCGTCTCGGAGCGTCGACAACAACGGAATATACTTCANCTGGGCCAGCCCTGNTTGAGTCCCTTCCACAATNCCTTCGTCTCTCGTCCGCTGAATGAGACCGGCGATGGCGTTGTTCGGATCAGTCACCAAGAGCACCACCGAGGACGCCCCTGTTGTTTTCACGACGCGCCCGACGACACCAGCGGGCGTGATCACTCCCATGTCCGGCTGGATCCCGTCACTCTCGCCCTTATTGAGGATGATGGCACGATATCGGTTCGTGGTATCACGCCCGATGACTTGAGCGGCTACCATCGTGGGGAGCGCCTGCTCCTTAAACTGCAGCAAGGCCTTCAATCGTTCTGACGCGGCGGCGGATTCACGCAGCTGACTTTGTTGCCCGCGCAACCACTCAATTTCTTTCCGTAGTTGTTGGTTCTCTTCCCGGACCCCTTGCAACGCCACGTACTGTTCCCAGCGATCAGCAATGCCAGCATTGATGGAGGCGATGGCTTCGAGCGGAATACGCACGACCTGTCCGACTGGCCCATCCAGATACTGCAAGAGTCCTTGGATTTGACTGGGAAGCAGAAAAAGAGCAACCAGCAGGAGAGCAAAAAAGGCAAGCGCCAGGCGTCTGGTACCGTAGGGAGAACGAGAGTGAGCCATCCACATAAGGGAGTTAGGGATGGAACCTTATCGGTAGGTATTGGCCTGAGACATCACTGACACTTTGGCGAGCAGATCCAACTCATCGAGGATTTTCCCGACCCCCAAGACTACGGAGGTCAGGGGATCATCCACGGTGATGATCGGCAGATTCGTCTCCTCCCGAAAGCGCGTATCCATGCCCTTCAGCAAAGATCCTCCGCCCGTGAGTACAACGCCACGATCAATAATGTCGCCCGCCAACTCTGGCGGGGTATTCTCCAGTGCCACTTTAATCGCGTTGACGATTGTCCCGATCGGTTCCTGCAGCGCTTCCCTGATTTCTGCGTCATCCACCACCAACGTACGGGGAATACCGGAAATCAAGTCACGCCCCTTGATCATCATAGTCTTGCGTTCCTCAAAGGGATAGGCGGATCCGATTTCGAACTTGACCCGCTCCGCCATATGTTCACCGATGAGGAGATTATACTTCTTCTTAATGTAATTCATGATCGCATCGTCCATGCGATCGCCCGCGACCTTGACGGACTCGCTATAGACGATTCCGCCGAGAGAAATGACGGCGATATCGGTCGTGCCACCGCCGATATCGACCACCATGTTGCCGGAGGGTTCGGTGATCGGAAGACCGGCGCCAATGGCTGCGGCCACTGGTTCTTCGATCAGATACACCTCTCGGGCGCCGGCTAATTCGGCCGAGTCTCGAACGGCCCGCTGCTCCACCTGCGTAATACGCGACGGCACACCGATGATGATGCGCGGACGCACAAACGCGCTGCGGTTGTGCGCTTTCTGAATGAACCGCTTCAACATCTGCTCTGCCATTTCGAAATCGGCGATCACGCCTTCTTTCATGGGCCGCACCGCAATGATGTTGCCCGGCGTGCGTCCCAACATTCTCTTTGCTTCCGTGCCGACCGCAAGCACTCGTCCGGACTTTTTCTCAACCGCCACGACCGAGGGTTCGTTGAGCACGATCCCTTTCCCATGCACATACACGAGCGTCGACGCCGTCCCCAGGTCAATGGCTAGGTCGTTTGAGAACCATCCGAAGATATCACTCCCAAAGCCCACGATTGCTCCCCCTTCCCCTCAGACTCTGGCGGCGCACTCAGTCAGGCAACGCCAGTCGACCCGCATCCAACACCTGAGTACCGGCCACATCGTCACCAAGACGCCGCCCCTGTTCGTTCCCGAGAATCAATACCGCTTCGAAGGCAATGATTGCTACCGACACAAGCCATCCCACATACGGGACGGCGAAGACTAACTGAGCGACCGCAAAGGGCAGATTGCGGATAATGGATTCCCGAAACCCTGCTGTCTCACGCCGATCCGGAAGCACCGTCTGGAGGCCGATCAACCTCTTACCAATACTACGCCCACCGGCAAATCCATCAGCGATCAGTATATACGCCAATCCTCCAAGAAAACCTACCGGCACGATCATTTGTCCGGCTGCCGCGACGATGAACAGATCGATCAGCTTGGCAATGCCACGGTTCAGGACCTGCGCCTTGGGGTAGATCCCGGCACCGATTGAATGAACCCCGCTGACCTCCTCCGCCAAGGGATCTCCTTACAATTAGTGGCAAAGTATAGCAAATCAGACTACCTAGCACAAATAAAGACCATTCTCTGGCAGATCAGATATTGCGGGTGACTTTTCGTCTTCACGAACAGATCACTCTACTCGATCGTGAGATCGCAGCCAGGATGAACAGTCATCTCTTGCCTTTGCACAGATCCCTCCGTACAATCCGTCCATACGAATTGTACGAGGAGTTGGCATGCTCAAATTGATGCGTGAATCGTCCCATAGCTATCCGTGGCTCCTCAAGTCCATCATGGGGATCATCGCCCTCGCCTTCGTCATCACCATGGGCTGGTGGGGGTTCGGCGAACAGCCTGGCGCCGTCGTCGCCTCAGTCGGAAATCTCACCGTGTCCCACGATGAATTCCGACGCGCCTATGAGAATACCTATCGCTTCTATAAGGACAAAGTCCCTGGAGAATTCAAAGACGAAACGATCAAGCAACTTGTGGTGGATCAACTCATCGACAATCGGACCTGGCTCATCGCGGCAAAAAACATGGGCCTCACCGTGGCTAACGACGACCTGCGTGAAGTCATCATGCAGATCCCGGACTTTCAAAAGAATGGCTCATTCGACCCGGAGGTCTACCAGCGGCTCCTGGCAGCTAATCATCTGACGCCCGCAATATTCGAAGCGATGGAAGCGGAAGAAGTGCTGAGCAACAAAGCCCGAATGATCATCCGCGATGCCGTAGCCCTTACCCCTGCTGAGCTTGCCGAGGCGCAAGCCCTCACGCTACGGCAAACGGAATCAGATCCCGCAAAGGCCGCCGCGGCGAAGGACCGTGCCATGCAGGACGTCCTCTTTCAAAAGCAGCAACGCGCGCTGATGGCCTACACTGAATCGCTAAAATCCACGCTCTCGATCACGATTCACCGCGAACTCTTGTAACTGCCCGTTCGCCACAACGCGAACCAGTCCGCCCCCATGCCACATTATTCCTTCGTGGCCGACAGAACCAACATCGCATCACCATAGCTATAGAAGCGGTACCGCTCACGAACCGCCTCTGCATAGGCCTGTCGAAGAAATTCGGTCCCGGCCAATGCGGAGGCCAACATCAGCAATGTGGTCCGTGGCAAGTGAAAATTCGTGAGAAGGGCATCGACCACTTTGAACGGAAAACCTGGTGTCATGAACATATCGGTCTCCCCCCGATAGGGTCGAATCTGGCCGTCTGGGCGAGCCGCAGTTTCGAGCGCGCGTACGACTGTGGTCCCGACAGCGACAATTCGTCTCCCTGTCACTCGCACCTGCTCAATGGCACGCACCGCCTCTGCTCCGACCTCGATCCATTCTGCGCCCATCCGATGGTCTTCGATCTGATCGACCGTCACCGGTTTGAAGGTCCCGACACCGACATGCAGCGTGATGGTCGTGAAACCGATCCCTCGCTGTTGCAGCCGTGCCAGCAAATCCGGTGTGAAATGGAGCCCGGCGGTCGGCGCCGCAATGGCACCCTCATGCTGCGCGAACAGGGTTTGGTACCATTCTCGATCCTGGTCGGTCGGTGCACGTTTCAAGTAAGGAGGAAGTGGCATTCGACCATATTGCCGCAGCCATTCAGACAACGGAATAGGACTCTCAACCCGAACCGTCGTTCTCGTCGCGCCACGCTCGACCACCACAGCAGAAGCCTTTGCGCCCATCTCAATAATCTGTCCAGGGTGAAACGTTCCTTTGATCAACACTTCCCAGATCGCATCGCCAAGATCCTTCACAAAAAGGATTTCGACCTCCGCACCGGAAGGGTGCTTCCGTCCAGGTACGCGCGCAGCCAGCACCTTCGTATTATTGACCACGAGGAGATCGCCAGGCTGAAGAAGATCAGGCAACTCGTCGACGCGGCGATGGGCGAGGGAACGATCGAGAGGCTGCAGAACGAGCAGCCTGGCGTGATCGCGTGGGAGAATTGGGTGAGCGGCAATCAACGAGGGATCGAACGGAAAATCGAATTCGGAGAGCTGCATCAGGAGGACGGCGGGGTCGGAGGTTTTGTCAGCGTCATATTCTGCAGTTCGGTGCCCGGATAATAATACCGAAGAATCGTGGAGAAGGGATAGCCTAACTCAGCCAGTTCTTTCGCGCCCCACTGACACATGCCGACAGCGTGGCCCGCGCCGTAGCCGGAAAGCACCACATCGCGGCCGATCGATTCGATGGCAAACTGCGTGCTGGGAATGATGGTGTACCCGACCGCTTTCCGCAACTCTTCTCCTCGAAGAACCAATTCTCCACCAGAATGGAGAATGCGCAGCGTCGCGACTCGGCCCCCACGGCTGAACGACAAGGCCGTCATCGTGGCGATCGTCCCCACGGAGTAGCCCTGCTGTCGCAAATTCTGCTCGAGAGTGTCAATTTTGAAGGAGGACTTCCATTGATAGTAAGGCGACATAAGGTCGAAGGGGCACTCCACGCCCTTAAGATAGGGATAGTCTTTCGACCACACAGTCATGGCATCTTCCGTCAACCCGGCGGCCGTCGATGAGAACGCTGCGTAGATCGGCGCATCCTGATAGGTCACGACCAACCCGCGGGTATCTTCAACCGCGCGCAGGATCCCGGCATCAATCCCCTGCTTCCCGCGATAGACTTGATCTTGCACCGTCGCCGCTACGTCGTATTCCCGCGTGGCGCTCAACATCTGCTGATAGAGCGCATAGGTCCTGGCCGCGACTGCCTGCGCTTTCAACATCTCCTGGTGCCAGGTCGAACTGACCTCGGCGGGAACCACACCTTTGACGTACTCTTCAAGATCCACTCGATTAATGACCAAGAACCCCTTGCCTCTTCGCACGAGATGGACAAGGCCGCTCACCGAGATTCCCGTACCGGAGTCGTCCGATGACACTGCCGCTCCAGTGGGCTTCCGAGCGGGCCGTGGAAACGTCAGCGTAAGGCCTTGCTCTCCGCCATGCAGCGTCAACTGCTCCGTCTGCATGCGGACGCCATTCAGCAGAAACCCCGTTCCAGCGGTTGCGACCTGGACCGGCGCGCGCAGAGCCTGACCATGGCCCTTTGCATCCGTCACCCACAACGGATGATCTGCACGGACGTTGATCTGAGACACATCAGCCGACAGCAGGACCCGAATCGACTGCGCTGCCTCGGCTCCCGAAGACAGGCTGAGAAGGCAGGCTCCCGCCACGATGGTACGGCACACTCCACCCCTCAGTTGCTTCATCGGCGAACGATCCATGTTATCAAATAGAATACCAGACTCAGGATGACGCTGATGAGCAGGCTGGTTGCGAGGGGAAACGAGACGCTGAAGTTGTCTCGTCGAATAGAGATGTCGCCGGGCAACCTCCCAAACCATCCCAGGAGATTAGCAACTCCTGGAACACGATCTGCGGCCAGTAGCAGCAGACCGACCACCACCACGCACAGTCCAACTCCGATGAAGACTTTGCCCAGACTCCCCCACTCAATCATCAGCCTTGGCCAAGTGTTCTGCAATTTGCACCGCATTGAGGGCGGCCCCTTTGCGCAAATTATCCGCCACCACCCACAGATTGAGACCGTTGGCAATCGACTCATCTTCACGAACGCGGCCGACGTAGACCTCGTCCTTCCCCGCAACCTCCAACGGCATGGGATAGATCTTATGCGCCGGGTCGTCGTAGAGCCGCACGCCGGGCGCGGTCGACAGAATGGCGCGGGCCTCATTGGCCGACAACTTCCGCTCAGTCTCAATATTGACGGCTTCAGAATGTCCGACATACACCGGAACCCGCACCGTCGTCGCCGTCACATGAATCGATTGGTCGCCCATGATCTTTCTGGTCTCATGGACCATCTTCATCTCTTCCTTCGTATACCCTGACGGCAGAAAATCGTCGATGTGCGGCAAGCAATTGAAGGCGATCTGATAGGGGTAGACCTTGGGACTCGCCGACTTGAAGCTCAGCAGGTCTTGGCATTCTGCCATCAACTCATCCATGGCGTCTTTCCCCGTGCCGGAGACCGATTGAAAGGTCGTAACGACAATCCGCTTAATCCTGGCCTCGTCATGCAGAGGTTTCAGCGCCACGACCATTTGAATCGTGGAACAATTCGGGTTGGCGATGATGCCCTTGTGCCATTGAATGTCATGCGCGTTCACCTCGGGCACCACAAGCGGCACCTCAGGGGCCATCCGCCAAGCCGCACTATTATCGATCACCACCGCACCAGCCTTCACCGCGATCGGAGCAAACTCTCGACTGAGCTCCGCCCCGGCAGAAAAAAGCGCGATATCCACACCGGCAAACGAGTCCTTCGTCAAGACCTCAATGGGAACCTCGTTCCCTCCAAATGTCACCGTACCACCGGCAGAACGAGTGGATGCGAGAGGGACCAGGCGTGTGACGGGAAACTTTCGTTCCTCGAGCACCTCAATCATTTCCGTCCCGACTGCCCCGGTCGCACCGACGACCGCCACGACATACCCTGATTTCTTTTTCAACATGAGCTTCGATCCTACCTATAGCGTGATCTCGCGAATACGATGATTGAACGTATCGGCCACGAGCAGATGCCCCGCCCGATCCATCACGATTCCGAACGGGTAACTCAAGCTGGCTTCGAGGGCCGCGCCCTCGTCGCCCCCGTAGCCGGCCACACCAACCCCGGCTATACGCTCAATACGCCCAGTGATTCGATCCCATCGCCGCACCAGATGGTTGTCCGAATCGGTAAAGTAGAGATTCCCCTCTTCATCCAACGCAATCCCCGAGGGTCGAGAGAGACTGCTGCTGGGTGGTTCATCCGGCCCCTGGTACCGATACTCACCGCCATCGCCCACCACAGTCCGTATAAGACCGGTGATGGGATCAACAGCACGAATCCTTCCGTTAAAGCTATCGGCAATGAACAACGTGCCATCTGACGCAAGCGCCAATCCAGCAGGACCGGCCAGACCAGTTTCCGTTGCAGCCACACCATCTCCATTGTACGCCACCGTTCCTGTCCCTGCGACCGTACAAATCACTCCGGTGGCCAAATCCACAGCTCTCACGCGGTTGTTGCTCTGGTCGGCAATATAGAGGACTCCCCCGTCATTCACCGCCAAGGCAGCCGGTTCATTCAACCCAGCCTTCACGGCAGATCCCCCGTCACCCGAGTACCGAGGTTGGCCCAGGCCTGCGACTGTCGTGATCACTCCCGTCACCGCATCTACACGCCGTACCCGATGGTTCAGCGTGTCCGCAATGTAGAGATGCCCCGCCCGATCAACCACAACAGCTGTCGGAAAATTCAACAGGGCTTGATCGGCAGAACCACCGTCGCCACTGAAGCGTTTCGTCGGCACTGTACGGGCCACCACATAACGAACGGTCCCGCTCAGGTCAGTCTGTTGCGTAAAAGCGTGCGAATTGACAGTGCCGCTTTCGGCAAAAGGATCGTTATCCACTCCCGCAGCCACCGGAACTGGCGAGACGGGTTTCGCTCCAGATCCGACTCCCCGGGTGCATCCTGCCACCGTCCTGATACATTGGGTCTTCATGTCGATCTTCCGAACGACGTGGTTCTCAGAGTCGGCGACGAAGAGGTTTCCCTCTGCATCGAGGGTGAGACTCTTCGGCTCATTCAGACAAGCAGCAAGGGCCCCAGCTCCGTCACCGAACCAGCCAGGGTCTCCGGTACCTGCAACGGTCTTGATCAACCCAGCTTTGAGATCTGCACCCATCTGTCTCGAGAGTCTTGCCTAGTTCAGATTTCGCAGGATAGCCTCGCCCATTTCTGTCGTAGTGACAAGGCGAGTACCCGGACTATGAATATCTTTCGTGCGATAGCCGAGATCGAGGGTTTTCAGGATCGCCTGCTCAATGGCTACTGCTTCCTTATCCAACTTGAACGCATAGGACAGCATCATGGCCGCCGACGCAATCGTCGCAATAGGATTCGCCACATTCTTCCCGGCAATGTCCGGCGCGCTGCCGTGAATCGGCTCGAACAGTCCGACCTGCGCGCCGATACTGGCCGACGGCAGCATGCCGATTGACCCGGTCAACATTGCAGCTTCGTCGCTCAAAATGTCACCGAAAATATTATTGCAGAGCATCACATCGAACTGCCGCGGGTTGCGCACCAGTTGCATCGCCGCATTGTCGACATAGATATGACTCAACTCCACATCCCGATAATCCTTGTGAACGTCGGTGACCACACGACGCCAGAGTTCGGATGACTCCAGCACGTTCGCCTTATCGACGGACATCACTTTTTTCCGACGCTGTCTCGCCGCTTCGAACGCCACTTTCGCAATACGTTGGATTTCTTCAGTGGTATAGACCTCGGTGTTGAATCCTCGCTCGCTCCCGTTCGGCAGTTTCTCGATACCTTTAGGCTTCCCGAAATAGATGCCGCCCGTCAGTTCTCGAATCACGAGGATGTCGATCCCCTCAATCACTTCGCGTTTCAGCGTAGAGGCATCGGCCAACATCGGATACAACTTCGCCGGCCGTAAATTCGCATAGAGGCCCAGGTGCTCGCGCAAGCCCAAGAGCGCGCGTTCCGGACGCAAGCTATACTCCAGTCCTTCCCACTTGGGACCGCCGACCGCACCGAGCAAGACAGCATCGCTTTGTTTAGCCAGGGCCAGCGTCTCCTGAGGAAGCGGCACGCCCACTTTGTCGATGGCCTGTCCGCCGACATCACCTGACACAAACTCGAACGTGTGCTGGAACTTCTCGGCCACAGCCTTCAGCACCTTCACGGCTTCAGGGACGATCTCCCGACCCACTCCATCACCAGCTAGTACGGCAATCTTCGCCTTCACAGACCACTCTCCCTCTTTGTGAGTTATGACCGCACAAGCCTCTATTCCAGGACTTCCTCATCCTCCAGTCGCCAAGCGGGATCGACCAAGCAGAGGAACTCGATGGCGGTGGGTCCACTATTCTCAAGAAACTGCTTTCCTCCTGGAGGCACATAGACGACAGAACCTGGTTCCACCGTGACGACCGAGTCATCTACGGTCAATCGTCCCCGACCGGCAATAACGTAGTAGACCTCTGAGGACGTCAGCCTGTGCCATTTCGACCGAGTGCCGGGAGCCAATGTCCCGTGCGCCATACTATACCCAAGCGCGAGCGGCTGTTTCGCCGGATGCAGAAGCTCTCGAAGGACGGTATGATCGCCGGCTAGAAACACCAGCCGGTCTGCCAGGGTTACGTGAACCACAGAGCACCTCACAGCCAACGATGCCTTCCCGGTCCCAGACCGGAGCCGGTGACTCTACCGTGGTCACTTTCCTTAAATCAAGTTCACCTTCTGCTCGCCCTGCGCCTGTTTTCCCGCCAAATACGACAGCTTGTTCAGCGCATTGAGATAAGCCCGTGCCGAGGCCATGATGATATCCGTATCCGCCCCGTGGCCTGAGATGGTGCGTCCATCTTCTTGAACGCGGACCGAGACTTCGCCCTGGGCATCAGTTCCACCCGTGATCGCCTTCACGACATACATAAGGAGCGTACTCTTCGTCTGCGTGATTGCGGCAATCGTCCGATAGACCGCATCCACCGGCCCATCGCCTGTCCCTGTCTGCGAGATCGTTCGTCCGTCGATCTCAAGTTCGACCGTGGCGGTCGGCACCTGTTCCGTCCCGCTGGCCACGTGGAACGATTTCAAGATGATCCGATCGGCCATTTTGGCCAACTCTTCAGAGACAATGACTTCGAGATCCTCTTCGTAGATTTCCTTCTTCTGATCGGCCAACTTCTTGAACCGCTCAAACGCGTGGTTGACCTCCTCGTCCGAGAGCGTATACCCCAACTCCACCAGCCTCTGTCGAAATGCGTGCCGGCCCGAAAGTTTCCCCATAACCATTTTGCTCTCAACCAACCCAATCGACTCCGGCCGCATAATTTCATACGTCGTCTTGTCCTTCAGCAGCCCGTCTTGGTGAATGCCAGACGTATGGGCAAAGGCGTTCGCCCCGACAATGGCCTTATTCGGCTGCACCACCATGCCGGTGATCTTGCTGACCAATCGGCTGGTCTTCGAGATCTCTTCGGTATGAATCTTCGTGTCGGCTTGATAGAAATCTTTCCTGGTCCGAAGTCCCAGGACAATTTCTTCCAGCGCCGTATTCCCTGCCCGCTCACCAATCCCATTGATCGTGCACTCGACTTGGCCGGCCCCCTCGAACACTGCCGCCAAGCTATTCCCCACGGCGAGGCCGAGGTCGTTGTGACAATGGACGGAGATCACCGCCTTCGCACTGTTTGGCACCTGCTCGCGAATCCCACGAATGAGCCTGCCGAATTCTTGTGGCACCGCATAGCCGACCGTATCAGGAATATTGATCGTCCCGGCTCCTGCGGCAATCACCGCCTCGATCACCTCATAGAGATAGGCGGGATCGGAGCGACTGGCATCCATGGGCGAAAACTCAACATCGTCCACATAGCTCCTCGCCAGTTGCACCATCTCAACCGCGCGCCTCTTCGCCTCGTCGCGCGTCATTCGGAACTGATGCTTCAAGTGGATATCCGAGGTCGAGAGAAACGTATGAATGCGGACCTTCGGGGCTCCCTTCAATGCCTCCCAGGCTCGACCGATATCCTCTGGGCGCGCCCGCGCCAAGCTGCAAATCGTCGGCCCCTCGACTTCCTGCGCAATCCGCCGCACCGCATCAAAATCTCCGGGCGAACTATAGGCAAATCCTGCCTCGATGATATCAACCCCCAGCCGCGCTAGCTGCTTCGCCACCATGATTTTCTCTTCCACATTCATGCTAGCGCCGGGCGACTGTTCGCCGTCCCGCAACGTCGTATCGAAAATTCGAATCATGCGTGTCATGGTTTCACCTCTCTCCCCCCAGGGCTGATCAAAACGGTTGTCCAGCAAGGCCGCAGGCAAAGAAAACACCGGAAGCGTACCCTCTGGGGTACGTTTAGGATGGTTTCAAGCCGAGAACGCAGCTGGCAAGCGTTTTCGTCAGCCCCAAAAAACACAAAAGCCTCCCTCCCCACGCCCAGGGACGGAAGCTTGAGAAGCTCCGTGGTACCACCCTGATTTAGCCATGAACAACGTGCCCAGCTGTTCATGACCCTTCATTACGCCCTGTCACGGGGGCGAGGCGGAATCCATTACTCGGATTTCACGGATTCTGGCTCAGAGGCGAGTTCGGCGTCGCACAGGCTGGTTTACACCATTCACCAGCTCTCTCATTGCTGTGCAATCGCGTACTACTCCTCGTCGACGCCATTAGGACTTTGATTCAATTACCGACTGCTCGCCCTTGGTCGACGGGCGTTTCCTGCCCATTTTGACCAGAAGTCCGACAAGCCGCTCTACAGGACCCAGCAAGGCATAGCCGGCAAAGATGACAAATAGCATAACTTGGGGCCAGGCGGCTACGAGCATGAGCGCCAAAATTCCCCACACGAGATAGGTAATGTGCTGACCGCCGCGGAACTTCATATCTTTAAAGCTCCGGTACTTGATGGTGCTCACCATCAAGAACGAAAGAGTCAGCGTAATAATCAGGACGAGGAGGGGCTTTACTTCCGTTCCAATCCTGACGCTATAGTGATCGAAGATCACGAGCGACGCCACGACCCCTGCCGCTGCAGGAATAGCCAGCCCGGTAAAGTACTTACCGTCCGGCACGGCCGTAGTTGAATTAAACCTGGCTAACCGAACCGCACCCATCGCTACGTAGGCGAACATCACAGCCACACCAAACATACCCTGTCCGCTCAGCGCCCAGGAATAAATCAAGAGTCCGGGAGCAACCCCGAACGACACCACGTCGGACAACGAGTCGTATTCGAGGCCGAAATGGCTGGTGCTGTTCGTCAACCGCGCCGACTTTCCATCGAGCACGTCGAAGATCATTGCCACCAGGATGGCAACCGCTGCGACCATGTAGTCCGCGTTGAATACAGACAACATTGAAAACACGCCGCAGAGTAGATTCCCTGTCGTAAAAAGATTCGGAATCAGGTGCATGGCGGCTTTGCGCCGCTTCCCATCTCTCCCGAATGATTGACGAAGTCCGGTGGTCTTCATCGCAGTTCCCCCAGGATGGTTTCTCCGCCCTTCACACGATCACCGACTGCTACGTTGATCACCGTCCCGACCGGTAGAAACGTATCCATCCGTGACCCAAATCGAATCAGCCCGAATCGTTCACCGCGTACGGCCCGATCTCCCGATGAGATCCAACAGACAATCCGCCTGGCAATCAACCCGGCCACCTGCACACACAGCACCTTCGCACCTTGCACCGTCCGAATCATCAGGGCATTTTGCTCATTCCTCAAGGTTGCATCCGGCCTGCTGGCCACGAGGAATAAACCCGGCTGATATTGCACCTCCTCGACGACCCCTTCACAGGGGATTCGATTGATGTGCACGTCGAACACGTTCAAGAAGATGGTGAGTCGAATGCTGCGATCCTTAATGAATCGCGGCTCGAACTCTTCTTCAATGGCAATGACTTTCCCGTCACCGGGTGCCACGACAAGACGTGGCCCTTGAGGCACCACTCGATAGGGATTGCGGAAAAACCAGGAGACGAAGAGCGTCAGGATCGCCGCCCCGACCGCCACAATGATCCATCCCAGCCATCCTGCTAGCAGTGTAACGCCGGTAGTAGCCACGATGAAGGGAATTCCTTCTTTGGCAAACGGGATGCCGATGGCATGATCTGCCACAGAGTCCTCAATCCTCAGTTTTTGCTCTTATCGACCAGTTGGTCCTTCTTCAGCCAAGGCATCATCGCCCGCAGCCGACCCCCGACCTCTTCGATGGGATGGGCTTCACCTTTAGCCAGCAGCGCATTGTAGACCGGACGGTTCGCCTGATTCTCCAACACCCACTCTTTGGCGAACTGGCCTTGCTGAATTTCGCCCAAGATCTTCTTCATTTCCTGCTTCGTCTGCTCCGTCACAATCCGAGGACCGCGGGTGATATCACCGTACTTGGCCGTCGTACTGATAGAATACCGCATATTGGCAATGCCGCCCTGATAGATCAAATCCACGATCAATTTTACTTCGTGCAGGCACTCAAAATAGGCCATCTCCGGAGAGTAGCCGGCTTCCACGAGCGTCTCGTACCCGGCCTGGATGAGAGAAGTGAGTCCTCCACAAAGGACGACCTGCTCGCCGAAGAGATCCGTCTCGGTTTCTTCCCGAAAGTTTGTTTCGATCACACCAGCCCGCCCCCCTCCAATCGCACTGGCATAGGCAAGGCCAACCTGCTGAGTCGTTCCGCTTGGATTCTGATGGATCGCGAGCAAACACGGCACCCCGCTGCCTTTCGTATATTCCGATCGGACAAGATGGCCAGGCCCCTTGGGAGCAACCATGAATACATTGGTGGTGGGAGACGGCACAATCTGTCCGAAATGAATGTTAAAGCCGTGGCCAAACGCGAGATAGGAGCCCGGCTTCAGATTCGGGGCGATGTCCTGCCGATAGATGGCCGCTTGCGCTTCGTCCGGCGCGAGAATCATGACGACATCAGACGCCTTGACGGCATCGGCCACCGGCATAACTTTCAGTCCGCTTTGCTCTGCCTTCTTCCATGAGGCGCCTTCGCGCAACCCAATGACAACACTCACGCCGCTCTCCTTCATGTTGAGCGCATGAGCGTGGCCCTGACTGCCATAGCCGATTACCGCCACTTTCTTGTTCCGGATCTGTTGAATATCGGCATCCTTATCGTAGTAAATCTTCATCGATCACTCCTGGGGTAATAGCCGTGTTAAGAAACTGATTGGACGTTGAGTCCGAGATGACGCCTATTCGCGGGCAACCTTTTTCGCCTGCACACCCGTCGACCGAATCGACTCGCGGGCGACCGCAACCCGTCCGGTACGTGTGAGTTCCTTGATACCGAGGGGCTGCAGAAGATTGATGATCGCTCCGATCTTTTGAGGATCGCCGGTCACCTCGATGGTGTACGTCGCCGGCGTGGAGTCGATGACGTTGGCTCGGAAAATATCGGCGATCCGCAATGCTTCCGCGCGATCTTCGGGCCGCGTATGCACCTTGATGAGCGCCGTCTCCCGCGAGACAAAATCGCTCTCGTTCAGATCCACGACCTTAATAACGTCGATTAATTTATTGAGCTGTTTCACGATCTGCTCGATGATCCGCTCGTCTCCGGACGTGACAATGGTCATCTGCGACATCGACGGATCGAGCGTCGGCGCCACAGAGAGACTTTCGATGTTGAAACCGCGACCGCTAAACAGGCCGGCGACGCGAGACAACGAACCAAACTTATTCTCGACGGTTACCGAAATAATGTGTTCCATGCCCCGCGTGACTCCTAACGCCGTTGGTTAAGCCGTGAGGATCGTGTCTGAATCTTTCGGGGCCATCTGTCCCGCTCCAGACTGCTTATTTTTCAAGGCTGGCGGATCTTCCAAAATCATCTCATGGTTGCAACCGCCTGCGGGAATCATGGGATAGACGTTTTCATACGGATACGTCGGCACATCGACGATGACCGGTTTATTCACCGCGATCGCTTCCTTGAGGACGGCATCGATCTCAGATGGCTTGCTGGCCCTGAGCCCGACCGCTCCATAGGCCTCCGCTAACTTTACGAAGTCCGGCGTCGTCTCCAGATAACTCGAGGCATACCGACCTTCGTAGAAAAGGTCCTGCCATTGCCGGACCATCCCGTGAAAGCGGTTATTGAGCACGATAATCTTGACCGGCAGCTTGTGCACCACTGCCGTCGCCATTTCTTGCATATTCATCTGGATACTGCCATCGCCCGCGATGCAGAGGACCAGCCGACCAGGAAACGCGGCCTGCGCCCCCATGGCGGCGGGAAATCCAAAACCCATGGTTCCAAGTCCTCCCGAGGTCAACCAGCGATTCGGCTTCGCCAACTTGAAGTACTGGGCGGCCCACATCTGGTGCTGTCCGACATCGGTTGAAACGATCGGGTCCCGATCCTTCGTGAGCTCATAGAGCCGCTTGATGACGTGCTGCGGCTTGATCGGCCCATCCGCTTCTTGTTGATATGCGAGAGGATTCGCCTGTTGCCATTCGCGAATCTGATTCCACCAGGGCTTGCGCAATTCCCGTTGATCGCCGTTTACCGTGGCACGAAGTATCTGGATCAACTCACGAAGCACGGTCTTGCAGTCGCCGACGATCGGAATGTCGACATTAACATTCTTCCGAATCGAGGTTGGATCAATATCGATGTGGATGACCTTGGCGTGCGGACAAAACTCGGAGACCTTTCCAGTGACACGATCGTCGAATCTCGCGCCAATGGCGACGACGAGATCGGAGTAATGCATCGCCATGTTCGCCCAATAGGTGCCGTGCATGCCCAGCATTCCCATGGACTGGGGATGCTCGCCAGGGAAAGCTCCAAGCCCCATCAACGTCATGTCGACCGGCATATGAGTCAGTTCAGCCAACTCCATTAATTCTTGCGACGCCCCAGAGAAGATGACGCCGCCGCCGACATATAGCACCGGCTTCTTCGCCTTCGTCATAGCCTCAGCCGCTTGCTTGATCTGCCACTTATTCCCTTCATACACTGGATTGTAGCTACGGATGGAGACGGAGCTCGGATAGGTAAATTCTGCCTTATCCATGGATACGTCTTTCGGAATGTCCACTAACACCGGCCCTGGACGCCCCGTCGTCGCGATGTAGAAGGCTTCTTTAATTGTCGTCGCCAAATCGGCCACATTTTTCACAAGAAAGTTGTACTTGGTGCAGGGGCGGCTCAAGCCGACATTGTCTGCCTCTTGGAATGCATCGTTCCCAATAAGGCTGGTAGGGACCTGTCCGCTAAAACAGACCAGCGGCACGGAGTCCATGTAGGCATCCGCTAACGCTGTGATCACGTTCGTCATGCCAGGTCCGGAGGTCACAAGGCACACCCCGGCTTTACCGGTCGCCTTGGCATAGCCTTCCGCCATATGGCCCGCTCCCTGCTCATGGCGAGTGAGGACTACTTCAATATCCTTCTGCTGATGAAGCATGTCAAAAATCTTCAGAACGACACCACCGGGAAGCGCAAAAATCGTCTTGACGCCTTCCCGTTTGAGGCATTCGATGAGGATCTCAGCACCTGTGAGCTTCATGACAGAACCTCCATCCATACCACCGGTGAGAACCAGGCACGACCCCCACGTTCACTCAGAACGTTCTGAAAAATCAGGGAGAAATATGTCCAATCCTATCACCACGTGTTTCCACCCGTCAATAGTAGGGCAGGTCTGGGAGCCTCCTTCCCTGACAGTCTAGCTCCCGACATGATACCTTCCACGCTGCTCCATCTCGTTGGCCATGAGTCTTGTCTCCATGAGCATGCCTGTCCGTGTGACCATCCTGTCTCGTGAAGACTGCCATCTCTGCGATGTCGTCTACCGAATTGCGATCCAACTCCAGTCAGAACTACACATCGAAACGAGCAAGGTACATATCGAGGGCGACAGGGTCTTGACGGAGCGCTATGGGGCACGGATTCCCGTCGTCTTGCTCGACGAGGTCGAACACTTCGCAGGGAAAGTGACAGAAGGGGAACTACGTCGAGCGATAAAAAAAGCGCGGTGGAGAAGACCTATAAGCCGGATTCTGTCCCGCCTGGGATATGGTCCCCTACGGGGGTGATCATTTCTCTGGGATTCGAGTTACCTCGAACCTCAAGCGACCTACCCGAAGACCTCGGCCGGGCCAGCCGGTTGCCGACTTTCTAAAGAAAGCCGACAGATGTCTTCCTATTTGGCCTTGCATCGGGCGACGCTTACCGTGCCGGTGATGTCGCCACCACCGCGGTGGGCTCTTACCCCACCGTTTCACCCTTACCTGATCCAAGGCAACCGGATTGGAATCCCGTCGCCTTGGCCATCGGCGGTTTGTTCTCTGTGGTGCTGGTGTCGGATCGCTCCGCCTGGGAGTTACCCAGCGCCTTGCCCATGAAGTCCGGACTTTCCTCTCAGAGCGTTACCGCTCCAAGCGATCACCCGGTCTTCCCCCTCGCGCCAGAATACTATAGGGCTGGATGTCCGCGCTTTCAAGGGCTCACCACAAATGTCTTGACTTACTGCACAGGCGGCAACAACGCCGCATGCGCTGGCGGCTTGCTCTGGTAGATGGCCATGGCCTCCGGCATCCACTTTTTCAGTTGGGTAATGCGGGTCTCGTGGCTTGGGTGCGTAGACATAAACTCTGACGGCGCGCCGCTACCGGACATCTGCCCCATCCGTTCCCACAGGGCGACAGACTCGCGTGGGTCATAGCCGGCGTCCGCTGCAAGCAGAATCCCAATATAATCCGCTTCCGATTCGTGCTTTCGGCTGAAAGGCAGCAATACGCCGACCTGCGCACCGACACCGAGCGCCGCCATCGCTGCTTGCCCCAACATCCCGCCACCGCCTGCCGCTCCGGCTGCCGCGCCAATGACCTGAAGCCCGGCATTCGTCAGTTGGCCCTGGCTCATCCGTTCTGCACCGTGGCGTGCCAGCGCATGGACGACTTCATGCCCCATGACAGCGGCCAGCCCTGCTTCCGTCTTGGCCATGGGAAAGATGCCCGTATACACCGCCATCTTGCCGCCAGGCAGCGCGAAGGCATTCGCCGTCTTGTCATTCTTGATGACTATCACTTCCCACTGAAACTGCTGCGCCATCTCAGCATATTTCGATCGCTTCGCCGCCTCGATAATCCGAGCAGCGATCCGCTTGACCGGTTCAATCTCTCGGGGGTCTTGCGACTGCCTGAGCTTGGGATCGTTCTTTACCTGGCTATACGCCTGTGCGCCTAATTGCATCTCCTCGGAGACCGAGATCATCAACAGCTGTGATCGCCCGGTGTATGGATTCGTTTCGCACCCGGTGATCACCGTCACTCCGAGCCCCGCGACAACCAGCAGCACTCCGAGCGGGAACAACCTCCATGCCTGCATCGCACAGCCTCCTTGATGAACGACCCATCGCCTACGATCTGAAAATTGACCGTCCGTTAAGGCTCTGTTAGATTACCGCGCCTCTTTGAGAATCTCTACTATGGCCACTTGCCTGTGACCACGACAATGGAAAAGACGAAAGTGGAGCGAATCGGCATCGATGAGTCCGGCAAAGGAGACTATTTTGGTCCTCTGGTCATCGCCGCCGTCTTCGTCGACGCCACCACACAGGGTGAACTGACCATCATGAATGTCAGGGACAGCAAAAAAATATCCGACGGCCGTATTCTCGAAATGGCACCCGACATCCGGATGATTTGCCCCCACAGTATTATCGTAATCGGCCCGCAACGGTACAACGAATTGTATGTGAAGATCCGGAACCTGAACCGATTACTGGCCTGGGGACATGCCAAGGCCCTGGAGACTCTCCTGGACAAGGTTTCGTGCGGACGCGCAATCGCGGACCAATTTGGCGACGAACGACTGATTTTGAATGCCCTGCAGGAAAAAGGGCGAACGATCATACTAGAACAGCGACATAAAGCCGAATCCGATATCGCTGTGGCTGCGGCCTCCATCCTGGCCCGTGCGGAATTCCTCCTCCGACTGAAACGCCTCTCGGATGAGATCGGCACGACGTTGCCCAAAGGGGCATCACCCGCTGTCGAATTGGCTGGGCGCATGATTGTGAAAAAACATGGAGAGGAACGATTAGGATCAGTCGCGAAGCTGCACTTTAAAACGACCCAGGCTATTTTGGGAAAAATAGACTAGCGGCTGCGTAAAAACAATATGAGCCCAGCGTAACTTCGATAGCCTACACGTCTGGGATAAGGGAAACACGCCCTGCAGGATGCTCAAAAAGGCCGTCCAGCAAGGCCGCAGCGAGCGAAGAGGCGAGGCGTACGCTTCGGTACGTTGAACCTCTGAGCGACGCGAGAACGAAGCTGGCGGACTTTTTCAGCATCCTGCTAGACCGACTCGCCAATCTCAAGGATCGACGTCTTATCGAGATCAGGGCCTTGCGTGGATTCGACAGGAAGTTGCCCATCCCAGTAAAGCATCCGACGGCAATAGGGACAGGTGTGGAGATCTTGCGAGCGTTTCACTTCTGAAATCAGTTGCGGAGGAAGCTGAAGACGGCATCCGGAACAGATCCCCTCTTTAATCTCAGCGAGCGGTTGATCCTTCCGCGCCGCCTTGATCGCATTATAGCGGCTGAGGAGCCCCTTCTCGACATGAGCCGAACGGGCTTGCTGCTGCGCTTCGAGATCGGCCAACTCTGTTGAGAGGGTGTGCTCCAGTTCGTCGAGCACTTGCTTCTCCTGCGTAAAGACCTTTCCGATGGCGCTGAGTTTCTCTTGCGCCTCGTTTGCTGTGCGCTGCAGTTGTTCGATCTTCTCCATGCACAGCAAGATCTTCTCCTCAATGTCCCCTTTCTTCTTGTTGGCGACCTCGATCTCGAAAAGATGCGCTTGATATTCCTTATTAGACTTCAACTCGGACAGCCGAGACTTCATCTTCTCAGTATGCGCTTCATGCGCTTCAAGATCCTGTTCGTGCGACCGCCGTTCCTTGATGAAAATCTCCACGGAGGCACTGGTTTGTTGATGTAGCTGCTGGGCTTCTCGAAGCGGGGCTTCAACCGCTTGGAGCCGCTCTGGGATTTTTCGGCGCTGGTCCTTGATCTCCGTGATGCGGAGATCCAGCTTCTGCAGTTCGATAAGGGGGGAAAGATTCTGGTTCAACGCACTCCTATAGCTGTTGTTCCGAGCAACAATCTTAACCTCTGAGTTCCGCTTCCACGCTGGTGGGCCCACTAGGACTTGAACCTAGGACCAGCTGATTATGAGTCAGCCGCTCTAACCACCTGAGCTATGGGCCCGATCAGGCGGATGACTCTCTCGCGCCTGACCCGCAGACACGAACAGATTATTCTAGGCTGCCCAAGGAGCGGAGTCAAATCCCGAGGAACATACCATGGCGCATCACAGACTTTCCACGAAGCTACGTAGCTTCTTGCTCCGACTCGGATGACGCAGCTTGCGTAAGGCCTTGGCTTCGATCTGCCGGATACGTTCGCGGGTCACTTCGAAATCCTGACCGACCTCTTCGAGGGTATGGTCGGTGGCTTCGCCGATGCCGAACCGCTTCCGCAAGACTTTCTCTTCCCGTGGCGTGAGTGTTTCCAATGCGCTGTTGATCTGGCGCTGGAGATCATACCGGATCGCCGCCTCCAGAGGAGACACCGCCTTCTTGTCCTCAATAAAGTCGCCCAAATGACTGTCTTCTTCCTCACCGATCGGGGTCTCCAGAGAAATCGGTTCACGCGCAATCTTTAAGATCTTCCGCACTTTGTCAAGCGGCAGATCCATGCGCTCGGCAATTTCTTCCGGCGTCGGTTCGCGCCCGAGTTTCTGGACCAGATGGCGGGACGTTCGGATCAGCTTGTTGATCGTCTCAATCATGTGTACCGGGATACGGATCGTCCGTGCTTGATCGGCGATCGCCCGGGTAATCGCCTGGCGGATCCACCATGTGGCATAGGTACTGAACTTGTAGCCGCGCTTGTACTCAAACTTATCGACGGCCTTCATCAGGCCGATATTACCTTCCTGGATCAAGTCGAGGAACTGGAGACCGCGGTTCGTGTACTTCTTGGCGATACTGACGACGAGTCGAAGATTGGCCTCGACCAGCTCGGCTTTCCCACGCTTGACCTTTTCCTCCGCCACGTCCAGATGCTTGACCGCATCTTTGATCTCTTCCGCGGACACGAGGGCCTCTTCGGTCTCGAGGAGTCGAATCCGGCTCCTCGCGGCCTGATAGATCTTTTTAATCTCGCTGAGGGCCTCCTCCGAGCAGCTCGTCTTGCGTTTGACGGCGAGAAAGTCTTTCCGTTCACGACAGAGCTTCTTGAGGGCCTCAGCACCGGCCTCACCACTGATTCCAATCCGCCGTTGGCAGCTGACGATCTCTCGCTCCGCCGTCCGGATCTGAATCGCCAGCTCCCGCACACGCTGCACCATCCGATCCTTCAGCACGCCATGCAGGTTGACGGACTCCATCTTCTCCACGACCTGATCGCGAATCGTATCGATCTGCTTCTTAATCTTCTTTTGTTTCGCGGGATCACTGTTGGCATGTCGGGCAACTTCATAGAGACTCTTGAGTGAGGTTGAGATTTTCCGGACGGAGTTCAGCCCTTCAAGCGTCTTAACTCGAAGCTCTTCATAGTCCCGCTGGATTTGTTCTTCCTCGAATTCCTCCTCGGTCTCGACGATCGGGACGATCTCACGCACGTCGATGGTCCCACTCTTGAGCTGATCGAACAGTGCGAGGACAAACTCAATCGTCATCGGCATCCCATAGATGACCGAGGCGATGTCCTTCTTTCCCTCTTCAATGCGTTTCGCGATCTCGATTTCTCCCTCACGACTCAACAGCGCCACACTTCCCATCTCTTTGAGATAGAGTCGGACCGGGTCGTCAGTCCGGCTGAGTGCGCCGGGAGTTAAATCGATCTCCTTCTCCTCCTTCTCTTCCTTCTCTTCCTTCTCCTTCTCTTCCTTCTCATTCTCCTCTCCGGCACCAGCACCGGCTTCGACCTCGGCTTCCTCGGCTTCCTCACTTGCATCCTCAGTATCCCGGGCTTTCCTGATCCGTTCCCCCTCGGGCGCATCGACAATCTCAATGTCCATTTCGCCGAACATCGTCATGATGCTGCCGAACTGCTCGGAGGACACCACTTCCGCTGGCAACGTGCTATTTAGCTCGTCGTACGTCAAAAAGCCCTTCTCTTTCCCCATCAAGATCAGCTTCTTCACTTCGCCGAGCAACGCTGGTTTCGCCATGACTACTCCTTCACTACGGACAATATCCCGGTGGAAGGCCGACCGGCCTTGTGCATTCTCAATTCATTCACTTGTGCGTTCAGTATCCGCGCATCCTCTTCACGGCCTTCCCGTTCGGCGGACTTGAGTCGCGCGATCAGATCTCGAAACACGGCCTCGGCCCGCTTCCGATCCAACGTATCTAAACAACCCGCGACGTGGGCCTCTACGTCGTCGAAATGGTCTTCCCGCATGGACAGTTCAGTCGCCAGCGAACCGCAATCAGGATGATCAACCACCGCATCCAGCAACAACCTGAGCCCGACTCGGCCGTCTCGATCAAGGTGATTCAGTGCTGCCTCAACGAGGGACCGACAGGCCGGAACGGAAAAGGCCTCGGGCCGCAGTCGTTGCACATCGGCGGGCGTCAGGTGCCCATGCAGCAGCAAATACACCAGATCCCGCTCTTCGCTTACACCCTTGAACGTCGCCGGTATGGGGTTGGCCGATTGAGTGGCCGCCGGTCGACGTCCCTCCGACTGTACCAACGCCGGATAACGATCGATCAATCGTTGTTGGCTAATTCCCAGCCGTTCGGCTACCACGCGAATCCGCTCCTCTCGTTCGATCGGATGCTCGCTCTTTTGTAGGATCCGCAGCACATCGTCCACGCTGCGGATCCGTCCTTCAATCGTACCGGACTCCGACGTGCTCAGACAATGCTCGAGGGAAAAATCCAAAAGGCTGGGAGACCGCTCTTCCAACTGAGCGAAGGCCTCAGGCCCTTCCTTCCGCACATAAGTATCGGGATCCTCTCCAGCCGGCAACGTGACGACTTTCACGCCGAGCCCGCTGTTCACAAACAGATCGAGCCCTCGCAGTGCTGCACGAACCCCGGCCTGATCCGGATCGAACAACAGCACGACCTTCGAGGCAAACCGTCTCAACACCTGAATATGCTCCGCCGTCAATGCGGTCCCCAGCGTCGCAACCGTATGGGTCAGTCCGGCTTGATGAAGCGCGACCGCATCAAAATACCCTTCCACCACGATCACGGTCTTCAGCCGAGCTACCGCTTCCCGCGCAAGATCCAACGCGTAGAGCGTTTGCCCCTTCTTGAACAAGGGAGTATCCGGCGAATTCAGGTACTTCGGAGTTCCCTCGCCGAGGATACGCCCTCCAAAACCGACGACCCGCTTACGCAGATCCGAAATGGGAAACATCACGCGGGCGCGAAAACGATCGTAGGCGCCGGACGCATGTTCTCGTGCCACCGTCAATCCGGCGGCGGCCAAATCACTCTGTGCAAAATCCTGCTTGCTCAGCGCCTTGATGAGCCCGTCCCACTCAGCCGGTGCACAACCAATTTCAAATCGCTCGATCGTCCCAGCGTGAATACCCCGGCTGGCCAAGTAGTCCCGCGCCGTCGCACCGATCACCCCATCCCGCAAATTCTGTTGAAACCACGCCGTCACCGCCCGATTGAGCGGTTCAAGGCGACTCGCCTGGGCCGCTTGAGGCCCCGCGCTCGGCCCGCTCTCCGGCACGTCAATCCCGAATTTTTGCCCGAGCTCACGGACCGTATCAGGAAAATTCGCGCCGGTGATTCGCATCAGAAATGTAAACACGTTGCCGCCCGCGCCGCATCCGAAACAATGAAAGATCTGGCGGGAGGAGCTGACCGTAAAGGAGGGCGATTTTTCCTGATGGAAGGGACACAGACCCTTCAAGTTCTGGCCGGCCCGAATCAGGCTCACGTGATGTCCGACTACCTCGGCGATATCGACCCGATCTCTGACTTGATTGATCACGTCTTCAGAAATCAAACCTCGGCCCACGGGAGTCGCAGCTCCTATCCCCTCACCTGGCACCGGTGAGGAAGGTAAACGTAAGTAGTCGTAAAAATAGACCGGACAGGGTAACAGACGGGAAATAAATCTGTCAACGTGGTGAAAATGCGTTAGCCGGGAGGCCAAGCGAGATGGCGCCCGCCCAGAACATGGAGATGAAGATGAAACACGCTCTGGCCGCCATGCAGACCGGTATTGACGACGAAGCGGTACCCGGCATCGGCAATCCCCTTCTGTGTTGCGATCGTATTGCCGACCAGCATCAGACGCCCGAGTAGCTCGACATCCGAATCTTGAAGCTCGACAATCGAGGCCACATGTTTTCGGGGGATGACAAGCGTATGCGTCGGAGCCTGTGGATTGATATCGTCGAACGCAACCAGCATGTCGTCCTCGTAGACGAGCGCTACGGGAATGGTTCTCGCGACGATTTTACAAAAAAGGCACTCGCTCATGGCGTGGTTCCTTTTCTCAAGCCAGACTTCCCGAACCGAGTCGCCAATTCCTGATAGACGTCTTGAAGTGTGATGCCGTGATACCCCAGCGCCACCAAGGTATGGAACAGCAGATCCGCCGTTTCGTGAACGATCTCGTCTTTCTTCCCACCCTTCCCTGCAATCGCCACCTCGCCGGCTTCCTCAACGACTTTCTTCAGGATACGATCGACACCACCTTCCAGCAGTGTGGACGTGTAGGACTCACTCGAGGGCTGACGCTTCCGCTCTTCGATCATCTGGTAGAGACGTTCGAAAATTCCACCCCAGGACTCGGGCGTCTTCGTCTCCGGCGAGTCCAGACGGGAAAAGAAGCAGGCCCGCTCACCCGTATGGCACGTCGGGCCGACCGGCTCAACCTTCACGAGAAGGGCATCACCGTCACAATCTAGAAACAGGTCTTTGAGCTGCAGCTTGTGACCTGAGGTCTCACCCTTTTCCCATAGCGTCTGACGCGAACGGCTCCAGAAGTGCACGGACTTCGTCTCGACGGTCTTCTGCAGTGCCTCCTGGTTCATGAAAGCCACCATCAGCACCGTGCCATCCCGCCAATCCTGCACGACTGCCGGAATCAGCCCCTGCGCATCGAATTTCAATCGCCCCACGTCCATTATCGAACCGCAACTCCCTTCTGTCGAAGATAGGCTTTCGCCTCCGGAATCGTGTGAGTCCGGAAGTGAAAAATAGATGCGGCCAGCACCGCATCGGCCTTACCCCTGACGAATCCGTCATAGAGGTGGGCCAAACTCCCCACGCCGCCTGACGCAATCACCGGAATCGACACAGCCTCCGACACGGTGGCCGTCAACGCGAGGTCATAGCCCTGCCGTTGCCCATCTTGATCCATGCTTGTGAGTAATATCTCACCGGCCCCGTACTGTACCATCGTCTTCGCCCATTCGACGACGTCAAGACCGGTCGACTTGCGGCCGCCATGGGTGAACACTTCCCACCCTGCCGTCGGCGCAGCGCGGCGCTTGGCGTCGATCGCCACGACGATACATTGTGTCCCAAACCTCTCCGCCGCTTCCTTCACAAATTCAGGCCGTTGGACTGCCGCCGTATTGATGCTCACTTTATCCGCGCCTGCATTCAACAGCGCCCGGATGTCCTCGAGCGTTCTCACTCCCCCACCGACGGTCAGCGGCATGAACACCCGCGCCGCCGTCTGCTCAACCACGTCAATGATGGTCTTACGGTTCTCATGAGAGGCGGTGATGTCCAGAAAACAGAGTTCATCCGCTCCTTCGCGATCATAGACCGTGGCCACTTCGACCGGATCTCCTGCGTCGCGCAAGTTCACAAAGCTCACGCCTTTAACGACACGACCGTCTTTAACATCGAGGCAGGGGATAATGCGTTTGGTCAACATATTCGCTCGCTCAGCTCGCTCATGGCCAGAGGCGAGAGGCGAGCGGCAAGAGGCCTGCTCGTTCGAGATATTTTCCGCTCATTGCCTCTCGCCCCNCGCCTCNCGNNCCTCNCCNAGNGCNGNNAGAGCAGCCCGATAATCGAGCTTTCCGTCGTACAATGCCTTCCCCACNATCGCACCTTCAACCCGTGGACCGAGTGCCTGCACGGCCCGCANGTCTTCGACGCGCGAAATCCCACCGGAGGCGATCACGGGGAAAGACGACAACTCAACCACCTCCCGCAACGCCACCAGATTTGGCCCNCCCAACATACCATCGCGGGAAATGTCCGTATAGATCACTGCACCCAAGGCATAGCCTGNCAGTTCTTTGAGCAGATCGATNGCCTTCGTCTCCGACACCGCCGTCCAGCCTTTTACTGCCACCTTCCCATCCCGCGCATCGAGTCCCAACAAAATCTGGTGAGGAAACTCCCGACAGGCCTGCCCCAAGAATGACCGATCGGTCAATGCCGCAGTGCCGAGCACGACCCTGCTCACACCAGCCCCGAGATAGCGCCGCACCGTCTCGATCGACCGGATCCCTCCCCCGACCTGTATATTTAGGCTCACAGTGCGAATGATCGCTTCGATCTGGAGAAGATTGCGTGGCCCCCCGTCTACGGCTCCATTCAGATCCACCACATGGATCAGCGTCGCCCCCCCTTGTTGCCACTGTTTCGCAATAGCCGGCACGTCATCGGAATAGACCGTCTCGGCCGCCATGTCGCCCTGACACAACCGCACGCAGCGGCCATCTTTCAAATCAATCGCGGGAATAACGAGCATTCAAAAACCGTCCCTTGCTAGCGTTCCCCTACCGTTCCAAACGGAAATTCGAGGAGCATATGTTCAACCCCGTAGATCGCCAACTCCTCCGCCGTGACAAACACCCCATGCCGCTGAATAAATCCCATAAAGTCTTCCGTCATCGGCCGCTGCCTCTCGTAATAATTCCCTTCCCACAGAACTTGTCCGTCAGCCGCGACGACCTTGGCTTCAAAACCTACCGTTGCCGGGGGGTTAGCGCCAAAGCGACCACCGACCCGTTCCTGGTATACCGACACTTGACCAGTCAACGAGGCATCCGCCTTGAGCTGTTTTGCCGCCGCCACCGCCGGTGACCGACCGGCGGAAGGTTGAGGTGTTACCGGAGACGCCAGTGCGTTCGCTGCCTCACTCGGCGCCAGCACCGTCACACCCTGCCTTGTCCTCAACCTGCTCCACAGTAACTGCGTGACGGTGGCCCCCGCGCTGGCCGGCACTGTGACTGTTTGCCGGAGAGCCTGCTCGGTATTCGTCGGCACCGCTATTGCTATATCAGACCCGCGAGCCCCCGGCGGCACCAAGAAGGTCTGATCGACGACGTCCCTCACCTGCGGCGTCGCAAGCGTGGTGAACGGGACCAGCGCAATGGTACGAATCTGATAGCGCGGCAATTCCGCGGACGATTTCGTGGTCACTTTCGATCCGCTGCAGCCGACTACGGCTAGCACGAGAACCATCAGCGTGAGCGCGTGAGGCGTCAGGCGTAAGGCAACGGTTCGCTTGTTTCGCATTGTAATCACCTCACCCCTCACATCTAACTCCTGACGGCTACGCATGCCAGGATCCAAAATTTTTAATCAACCGTAACCCGACGGTCTGACTTTTTTCGGGATGAAACTGACAGGCCACCACATTGTCCCGCCAGATACTCGACACAAACGTCGTCCCGTAGTCTGTCGTGGTTGCCGCAACGGTCTTGTCAGAGGGGTCGACATAGAACGAATGCACAAAATACCAGTATGCCCCGTCGGCAATCCCTGCGAACAGAGGACAGTGCCGCTCAATCGTGACGTTGTTCCAACCCATGTGCGGCACCTTCAACCCCGAGTCTGCAGCAAATCGTCTGACCCTGCCTGGGATAATGCCGAGACCCTTGTGAGTCCCAAATTCCTCACTCTCCTCAAACAACAATTGGAGCCCCAAACAGATTCCCAGAAATGGTTTTCCCGATTGAATCGCGGTGCGTATCTGTTCCGCCAGCCCATACCGCTCGACGTTAGCCATGCAATCGCCAAAGGCACCAACACCAGGCAACACCACATGACTCGCATTCCCGATCACACGCGGCTCACGCGTGACCACCGCCTGATGCCCCACCGCCTCAAAGGCTTTAGAGACACTGCGAAGATTACCCATGCCGTAGTCGATGATCGCAATCATATCCAGTTCCTGCAGGATGCTGAAAAAGCCCGCCAGCTTCGTTCTCGGCTCATCGAAATCCTCAACGTACCCCTGAGGGTACGCCTCCGGTTTCGACTCGCCTGCGGCCTTGCTGAACGGCCTTTTTGAGCATCCTGCGGGAGTCTTCTTTTGTTGTAGCCCACAGCCGGGCTATCGAAATACCATTCTGCTAAGTGTCATTTTTCCGCAGCCTCCTGGAAGCGAGAGGCATGGGGCGAGTGGCTAGAGGAAAGACTCTTGTTCCACTCATGCCTATTGCCTCACACCCCTTGCCCCATGCCTGGCCGTAAGATCGTAACAATACCGCAACTGGAGCCGCCCTGCTACTCCTCAATTATATGATCCCCTACCCTGAATGTTCTTCCCCATTTGTTGGCCAGCCAACAATGTCTGGGTAAGGTTGCCGAAGAACTGTTCACGGGAAATTCATGCTGAAGCAACTGTTGATAATCTTGGCCTGAGCTCCACTGTACTCCTCCTCTCTTTTCATGGAGGTACAAGAAGGAGTCTACGAGTTTACGCCCGTCGGGCTGGCTAGTGAAGACCGGCAAAATGTCGAACGGGAGAAGAGCGACTCCTTGAGCCTTGAGGACATCAATGTCGGAAGCGGTTCCATCGCCGCCTGGGATCGAAAAGTCGGTGCCACGGTCGAGATCCGCTATGCCGACGATACGCTCGTTTATCGAGGCGATGTTCTTGTCTATGTTGGACTCCTCGGAGGTAACGGCAGCCCGACGACCCCATCTGGAGACTGTATCAATCCCCAAACAAGAAGGGCTGACCGCCCGATTGCGATCAGCCCTTTCTTGTACGATCCGTTCCGATCAATCTCGCCTTACAACATTCCCTTTGTGGACAAAACCTTGCCCGCCAACCGCTCTTCCAACAACGTGGCTTGATCCAAAGCTTTGGCCAAGGCTTTGAAGATGGCTTCCATGATGTGGTGCGGGTTGCGGCCGTACATGAGATTCACATGAAGGTTGAGCCCACCGTGGGTGACGAAGGCCTGGAAGAAATCTTCGAATAATCCTAGGTCGAAAGCTTTGATTTTCCGATCCGTCAGCTTGACGTTGTACACGAGATAGGGCCGGCCGCTGAGATCCACTGTGACTTGCGCCAGCGTTTCGTCGAGCGGCGCCGAGGCGAACCCGAATCGCTTGATCCCTGCCTTTTCGCCCAAGGCTTGATGCAAGGCCTTGCCCATAACGATGCCGACATCCTCCACCGTATGGTGTTCATCGATATCGATATCGCCTTTGGCCTGGACCGTCAGGTCGAAGAAGCCGTGCTTGGACAAGAGCTCCAGCATATGATCGAAGAAGCGAATCCCGGTGTCGATCTTCCCCTGCCCGCTGCCGTCCAGCGTCCATTCGACATGGATATCCGTCTCTTTGGTCGCGCGATGAATCGATGCCTGTCGTGCTGCCGATCCGTTTTTCTTCATGAAAACCTGCTCTGGGCTGATTTCGCGTGGGCGTCAAACCCTTCGATGTGGGCCAACCGAACGAGATGATCTTTCACCTTGCTCAGCTCCTCTTTCGTGTAGTGCACAATATTGCTTACCTTGATGTAATCGTGGACGGAGAGTGCTGAAAAGAAACGCGCCGTCCCGCCGGTCGGCAGGACGTGATTTGGACCGGCGACGTAATCCGCAACCGATGGGGGAGTGTACCGACCCAAGAAAAGCGCCCCCGCGTGACGGATTTTCTCTAAATAATCAAACGGCTCATCGACCGAGAGCGTCAGATGTTCCGGGGCGATCTCGTTGGCTACATCGATAGCCTCGTCCATTGTGGTGACTACGAACGCCACCGAATGTCGCGCGATGGACTTCGCCGCGATCTTTTCCCGTTGCAACCCCTTCAACTGGCTACCGATGAGTTGCACCACGTCCTTCGCCAACTGGGCCGATGTGGTGACGAGATAGACCTGCGCATCTTCGTCATGCTCCGCTTCACAGAGAAGATCAGCCGCGACATGGGCCGGCTTGGCGTCGCCATCTGCGACGACGAGCAGTTCGCTCGGACCTGCCACCATGTCGATCCCGACCGTGCCGTAGAGGAGCCGCTTGGCCGTCGCGACATAAATATTACCGGGGCCCACGATTTTGTCGACGCGTTGGATCGTCTTTGTCCCATAGGCCATTGCTCCGACGGCTTGCACGCCCCCGATGCGATAGATCTCCGTGACGCCGGCGATGTCGGCTGCGACCAACAAATAGGGATTGATCGGGCCTTTTTGTGGCGGCGTACACATCACCACACGGGAGACGCCCGCGACCTTGGCCGGAATCGTACACATCAATACCGACGAGGGATAGACGGCCTTGCCGCCAGGCACATAGACGCCGACCGCATCGATCGGCGTGACCACCTGCCCCAGGGTCGCTTCGTTGTCCTGATACATCCAGGTCTTGATGCGCTGGCGTTCGTGGAACGACGTGATCCGCTGGGCTGCAAACCGGAGTGCATCGCCCTCGGCTTTCCGGATGTGGAAGTAGGCCTCTTTGATTTCTTCGGGGGTGACGCGTAACGCCGTGTCTTTCATGGAGACGCGGTCGAACTGTTTCGTATAACGGAGAACGGCCTTGTCGCCGCCCCGTTCCACGGCTTGCAAAATCGACTTGACCGTTTTCTCGACGGCAGCCCCTTGCACGCGGGCACGCGACGCCACTTTCTTGAGTGCGGGGAGAAAGGCTCGCTCAGTGGAGGCCACAATCTTCATTTGCGCGTCCGTCTGACCGTTCGACGTGCCCCGCGCGAGGACTTGCGCGGAACGGATGTTCGAGACCCGGTTGGTGTGCAGCTGACGGCCCGGAGCTGTTTGATCAGCTCTGTGACCACCGCATGCTTCAGCTTCAAACTCGCTCGATTGACGACCAGCCGGGCCGTGGATTGCGCGATGCAATCTACTTCGACGAGGTTATGCGCCTTCAGCGTGCTCCCCGTCTCAACCAGGTCGACGATCCGATCGGCCAGACCGACCAAAGGCGCCAACTCAATCGAACCGTACAACTTGACGATTTCGACCGGCACGCCGCGCTGATTGAAATACCGCTCGGTGATCTTCGGATATTTTGTCGCTACCCGAATTTTCGAGGACAGCCGGTCGCGTGAGGCCTGCCCCTTGAGCGCAGCGACGGCGATTCTACACGCTCCGAACCCTAAATCCAATGGCTCATATACGTCGCTGTCCTGCTCCATCAAGACATCTTTTCCGACAATCCCGACATCCGCCGCGCCATATTCGACATAGGTCGGCACATCGGTCGGCCGCACGATCAGGAAGGTCATGCCGATCTCCGGACAGGGGAACACCAGCCGGCGACTCTCGGTGGAGAGGCTACCCAGTGCATATCCCGCTCGGCGAAAGACGTCCAGCGTGAGATCCAGCATTTTCCCCTTCGACAAGGCAATCGTCAGCATGATGTCAACGAGTCTCGGCCGGAGCCGCCTCCCCTTTGTGACGGGCGATCGTCGCACCCAACCCACGCAGCTTCTCTTCCATCCGCTCATAGCCACGGTCCAGATGGTAGACCCGGAGAATCTCCGTCGTGCCTTCCGCCGCAAGCCCAGCCAAGACCAATCCTGCGCTCGCACGAAGATCGGACGCCATCACCGGGGCCCCGGCCAACCTGGTCGGTCCGGTCACCACCGCCCGATTGCCCTCGACCTTAATCTCAGCACCCATCCGTCGCAACTCCTCGACATGCATGAAACGACTCTCGAACACCGTCTCCGTAATCACACTCGTGCCCTCAGCGGCCGTCATCAAGGCCACCATCTGCGCCTGCATGTCGGTGGGAAACCCGGGATACGGCAACGTCCGAATGTCGATCCCTTTGAGCCGCGATGCCGCATCGAGGTGAATCCGTTCCTTCTCCACCTGCATCTCAACACCGGCTTCTCGCAGCTTCATCAGTAGTGCATCCAAGTGATTCGGACGGCATCGATTGAGCGTCACCGTTCCCCGTGTAATGGCCCCGGCCACAAGATACGTTCCTGTTTCGATGCGATCTGGAATAACGTCGTGATCACTCCCGTGCAACTCACGGACACCTTCGATCGTGATGACATCTGACCCGGCACCGGCGATGCGAGCCCCTCGCTTCACGAGAAAATTCGCAAGGTCCACGATCTCCGGTTCCTTCGCGGCATTTTCAATGACCGTAGTTCCCTGGGCGAGCGACGCGGCCATCATCAAATTTTCTGTTCCGGTGACGGTCGGCGTGTCGCAGTAGATCTGTGCGCCCGTCAGCCGCTTCGCCTTGGCGTGAATATACCCGTGTTCCATCGAAACTTCCGCACCCATTTTGGCAAGTCCGGCAAGATGGAGATTGACCGGTCGTGACCCAATCGCGCAGCCACCGGGCATCGACACCGTGGCTTCTCCCCATCGCGCCAACAGCGGCCCTAACACGAGCACAGAGGCCCGCATGGTCTTCACAAGATCGTACGGAGCCTGGGTAGAAGTGATTACCTCGGCGTTAATAACCGCACGATTCCCCTCATGGTGAACCTTTGCGCCCAAGATGCCCAACAGCTTGCCCATGGTGACGACATCCACCACGCGAGGCACGTTGGTAATCACGCACTCGCCGCCGCCAAGAATGGTCGAGGCTAAGATCGGCAACGTGGCATTCTTCGCCCCGCTGATCTCGACCTCTCCTCGAAGCGGCATCCCGCCGGTGATGACAATCCGATCCATCGTCCCTGCCCCTACGTTCCTACCCGCTCCACAATCACTACACGTTCAAGCCCTGCCGCATCGTAGACCAGCCGGTGAAATCTGTACCCGGGTATCTGGTCGACAATCCGCCGCATCGCACGAGCCTGGCCGGCACCAATTTCCATGATCAGTGCGCCGCCTGGAGACAAATATCGACCAGATTCCTGTAATAACCGTTCGTGCAACTCCGTCCCCCGAGGCCCTGCCACCAGCGCACCTCTAGGTTCGAACAGCCGCACTTCCGGTTGAAGCATCGCCCAATCGGCCTCCGCAATATAGGGGGGGTTCGAGACGATGACATCAATGCGCCCTTCCAGCTCCTGCTTCGCCAAAGGTCCCAGCAAGTCGCCTTCCAACCATGTGATGCGCTCGCATACCGCATGGCGGGTGGCATTCTGCCTGGCGACGTCGAGTGAGGGGTTCGATAGATCCGTCGCGATCACCCGCGCACGAGGTCTCAGCCGCGCAATTGCCACGGCAATGCACCCAGATCCCGTGCAGACATCAACGATGGTGGCCTGTTGCTCGACGGAAATCCGTTGCGCGACATACTCCACCAGCAACTCGGTCTCCGGCCTCGGGATGAGCACCGTCGGGTTCACAGCAAACCCCAACCCACAAAACTCCTGGGTCCCCAGAATATATTGCAAGGGCTCACGACTAACCCGCCGCTCGACCAGCCCTCTCACAGCCAACAGCTCGTCGTGAGACAGCAGTCGGTCTCGATCGGCGACAACATGATGTACGGGAAGACTGAGCACGTGCTCCACTATCCAAAACGCTTCCTGCCCCGCACTCTCGATGCCGGCCTGTTCCAACAGCCGTTGCGCCTCGGCGATTATCTCACCGAGCGTTGCCTGGCCTGCTGACTGAGGGATCGGGGCAACCGCATCCATATTAAGCAGCTCCCACCTCTTGCTGACGCTGCGCCTTCAGAGCCTGGACCAGTTCGTCGAGGTCGCCTTCAAGCACCTGTTCCAACTTATGTAAGGTCACACCGACGCGATGATCTGTCACACGATTCTGCGGGAAGTTGTAGGTGCGAATCTTCTCGCTTCGCTCGCCCGTACCCACCTGAGTTTTGCGATTCTGCGCGATTTCCGCTTCATGCCTCTCCCGCTCCGCCTCGACGATTCTGGCCCGCAGGGTCCGCATCGCCTTGTTGCGATTTTTCAGCTGCGACCGCTCGTCCTGGCAACTCACCACCACACCGGTCGGAACATGGGTGATCCGGACCGCCGATTTTGTCGTATTGACGCTCTGGCCTCCGGCACCGGATGAACAAAATGTGTCGATCCGTAGATCCATGGGATCGATCTGAACATCCACCTCGTCCACCTCAGGCATAACTGCGACGGTGACGGTCGAGGTATGAATCCGGCCACTGGCCTCGGTAACAGGGACCCGCTGCACACGGTGGACCCCGGCCTCGAACTTGAAATGGCTGTAGGCACCCTTGCCTTCTATAAGCGCGACGACCCCCTTGTAGCCCCCGCCCCCGGTTTCTGTGGCTTCGACCACATCGACCTTGAAACCTTTGACCTCAGCGTACTTGCTGTACATCCGGAATAACGCGCCGGCAAAGAGCGCCGCCTCATCACCACCGGTCCCGGCGCGGACTTCGAGGAGCAGACTCTTCTCGTCTCGCGGGTCTTTGGGAATTAGCAACTCTTGAGCCTGCTGCTCGAGTTCGCGCTTCTGGCGTTCGAGCGTGGCACTCTCCTCCGTCGCCAGCTTATGCAACTCGACCCCGGCCCTGGGATCTGCAAGAAGTTGAGCGGCTTCTTCCAACTGCCTTGCGTTGTCTCGATAGGTTTTAAGAAGCTTGGCTGCCGGTTCGATATCCGTCCGCTCCTTGTTTACTTTGTGTAGCTGCGAAGGCTGGCTCATCATAGACGGGTCCATGAGCTGATTCGTCAACTCATCATAGCGGGTTGCCAACGCTTCCCATTTCTTTAGTAAGGCTGCTTCCATAGCCACGTTTCCCTCAGATCCCCACTCAGCCCTTGGCGCACAAACACAAAGGGACCCTGCCCCTCAGCGAAGCAGGGTCCCTCGTATGGCCGCTTCTTAAGCTACTTTTCTTTCTTCGCGTACTTCTTCTTGAACCGTTCAACGCGCCCTTCGGTATCAATGATTTTCTGCGTCCCCGTAAAAAACGGATGGCAGTTTGAACAAATATCGACATTGATATCGCCGCCCGTCGATCGGGTCTTATATTTGTTGCCGCAGGCGCAATGCACCGCGACTTCCCGATACACGGGATGAATACCCTTCTTCATAATTCCCACTCCCCTGACATCACAATCATCGACCTTCGCCTATTCGAAGGCCCACCACTGTACCCCGTCTCAGCGACCAGATACAAGTTGGATGTTATCGATTCATCGACTGCAGAAATTCCTGATTGGTTTTGGTGCCATGCAGCTTGTCCATCAGAAACTCCATGGCTTCCATCGTTCCAAGCGGACTCAACACCTTGCGCAGAATCCACATCTTGTTAAGACGATCCTTATCCACCAACAATTCTTCTTTTCTCGTCCCAGACTGGCTGATATCGATAGCCGGGAAAAGCCGCTTGTCGGCCAGACGGCGATCGAGATGGACTTCCATGTTGCCGGTCCCTTTGAACTCTTCAAAAATAACATCATCCATCCGGCTACCGGTGTCAACAAGAGCTGTCGCCATGATAGTGAGACTGCCGCCATTTTCGATGTTGCGGGCCGCTCCAAAGAACCGTTTCGGCCGCTGGAGCGCGTTCGAGTCCAATCCCCCCGACAACACCTTGCCGCTTGGCGGCGCAATAGTATTGTAGGCACGCGCCAGGCGAGTAATGCTGTCCAGCAGCACTACGACATCTTTCTTATGTTCGACCAGTCGCTTTGCCTTTTCGAGCACCATTTCAGCCACCTGAGCATGGCGCTGGGCCGGCTCATCGAAGGTGGAGCTGATGACTTCGGCCTTCACTTGCCGTTGCCAGTCAGTGACTTCTTCCGGCCGCTCGTCGATGAGAAGCACGATCAAGGTCACTTCCTTATGGTTTTTAAGAATGGCCCGAGCGATGGCCTGCAGCAACATCGTTTTACCGGTTCGAGGAGCCGCGACGATCAACCCGCGCTGGCCTTTGCCGATCGGGGTGGTGAGATCCATCACGCGGGTGCAATATTCTTCACGGTCGAACTCGAGGACCAGACGCTCTTCCGGATAGAGAGGCGTCAAGTTATCGAAGAGAATCTTGTCGCGAGACACCTCGGGATCTTCGTAATTGACCTTCTCGACCTTGAGCAACGCGAAATACCGCTCGCTCTCCTTCGGCGGTCGGATCTGCCCGGACACAATGTCGCCGGTACGCAGATTAAAACGCCGGATTTGAGAGGGTGAGATATAGATGTCGTCGGGACCAGGGAGATAGTTCGAATCGGGTGCGCGCAGAAATCCGAACCCATCAGGGAGCGTTTCGAGCACGCCTTCGCCGAAAACCACGCCGTTGTTTGCAGTCTGCGCCTGCAGGATCGCAAAGATCAATTCCTGCTTCCGCAGATTGGGTGCACCATCGATCTTCAGGTCGCGCGCAACCTCATTGAGATCGGCGATGGACTTCTGCTTCAGCTCAGCCAGATGCATAACCTCCCCCTTCGTTTGTGTCATGAATATCCTCTCAAGCCCTCCGCTGCATCATTATCAGCAGCGATCGCACATGGTGAACCATGGGAAATTGTCCACGGACTGAACGGTATAGTAAATGGTAATGCGTTGATGATTGTGTCGTGTATATCAGCTAAAAGAGGGTGACCCGTGAGGGACTTACCTGTTTTCGCTCGTGGCTATCAGGGTACAACTCTGTCTCATGGTTGCGGATATTGTTGCAGGCGGGAACTCATGCCTAGCTGACTCGCCTCTGTTACCTGAGCAAATTGTGGCTTGTGTCGAGATACGCCCCGGAAGTCTTGTGTGTGTGGAGATAACTTTGAGTCGAACTGAGATAGTGAGCGAATAATAACGCGCGCGCGGCTCCTTGTCAACAGGGATATCTCTTTTCCCGCTACCCCCCTTCGCGCTGAGCCAGTCCAGCCGACCCCGGCTCTTCTTGACAACAGCATTGCTCTGACGCCTGAGGTTGCAGCGCAAAAGAGTGGTGTGCTAAATGATGGGCTTCGCGGGAGCACACCATGGCGCACGACGATGAACACGGACAGCACGAGCGAATATTTACATTGTCTGAAGCCAATCACCTCATCCCCCAGCTCAATTCCAAGTTGACATCGATTCAGCAAGCCAAGGCCGTGTTGGCCCGCACGAAAGAAGATATCAGAAAAGCCAGCGCCCAGGCAGAATATGGCGGGGGCAGTACCGTTGGACACCTCTACATCTCAGGTCTTCAACAAGTCAGTACGAATCTTCAGGCGATTCAGGAACTCGGCATCCTGGTGAAGGACATGGATCTCGGCCTCTGTGACTTTCCCCATCTTCGTGACGGCCGAGTAGTCTACCTATGCTGGAAGCTCGGAGAACAAGAAGTTCGCTGGTGGCATGAAACGACCACCGGCTATAAAGATCGCTGCCCGCTAGAGGACCTAGCCTGATGTCAGAATCTTAGCCCGCATTATTCATGAACGCTTCTACTGCAATCGTCGATCCGCTGCTACGACGAGCCTTCGGCCAGCGGGCTCGCCCCTCGGACCCTCACCGTACTACACGAGTACGCATCGAGTCCTCACGGCTCCGCACGCTGGTCTCGCGACGCGGCTCAGCGATTTCGCGACGAACCGTCATGAATAGTGCGGGCTAATCCTCAACCCTCGACACATTTATGAAATTTGTCATCCTCGGATTCGACGGTCCCGACGGAGAGGCCAAGCGAAAAATCTATCGCTCGGCACATCTCGCCAAGATGGAACCCCTCGATGCGCAAGGCCGGGTCGTGCTAGCAGGTCCGCTCACAGATAAGACAGGGAGTCTTATCGTCATCGAAGCGGACTCGCTGGAAGATGCGCAACGGTTCGCTCGCGAAGACCCCTATACCGTCCACGGTATATTTGAACGGGTCGAAGTCCACCCATTTATTCAAGTTTTTCCGAAAGAACGGTAGCCGAAGGCCTGTCGCTCACTCCTAGCCCGCATTACTCATGAACACTTCTGCTGCAATCGCCAATGGCTGGGCGAGAGGCACGGGGTCAGAGGCTAGGGGCAAAGACTTTCTGTCGAAAGCACGGCTCTTCCCTCTAGCCACTAGCCTCGCGCCCCTGGCCTGGCCGGTAGGCGCGATTTCGCGACGAACCGTCATGAATAATGCGGGCTAACCCTTACTTCGTTTGCCCCGCTTTGGTTGCATTGCCCCCTCAGCCCTCGAGCGGTATAGTTATCCGAATGGCATTGTACCAGCGACTGTTCTATTCCTTCCTTTTCGCGCTCTGTCTATGGGGAACCCCTGCGTTCAGCGCCGCCACGAGAACCGTCATCGCCGACAGTCAATACGTGATGACAGATGGCGACACCTTGGCAGGCGCAGAAGAAAAGGTCCTCCAACGAGCCCAACGCAAAGCGGTGGAAGAAGCGGGGATCTATATCGAGTCCACCTTCCACGATGTGGAAAAGGAATCTGGCGGAAGAAGCACGCAAGCCAGCTCGCTGGAAATCAGAACGCTTGCCGCCGCCATCACAGAAACAGAAATCCTCGAATTCAGGCGCTCCTTCGAGATGGATCGTCCCGTCTTCTTCGTACGCATTCGCGCCACGGTTAATCTAAGCAGTCTGGCTGAGGCGATACGCCGACTTCAATCCGACCAGCAACTCGCGCAACATTTTCGCCAGCTCCAGCAGGAAAATCACCGGTTGCGCTCGCAACTTCAAGAGCTTCAACAGCAGCCGATCGGCGTCCGAATGCTGTCCATTGAGCCGAACGGGAAGTCCGCCTTATACCAACGGGCACGCACGTTGCTCGAGACCGCTCTCCACACATCGAATTTGCGGGACAAGATCCAGCTCAGCACCGACGCCGCCACCCTCGACGATCACTACGTCGATCCACTGATTGTACGCGGCCAAACCTATCTCCTACTCGTCTCACTGGCTTTTGCCCAACAGGCTCAGACATTGGACTATGCGGACTATCTGGACAAAGCCAAGACAGACTTCGATCGCGCCATCACACTCGATGTTAAAAATGTATGGGCATGGGTTGGGAAAGGGGATGTACTCACGTGGTTGAAACTATTGGACGAGGCTGCCGCTGCCTACGAGCAAGTCCTTGAGCTTGATCCGTTTGCCGATATCGCTCGCGAGCGCCTCATCGGCATATACACGACGCAAGCCCGCCGACAGGCGGACAGCAAAGCTTGGCATCATGCGTTGGCCACGCTGAAGAAACTCCTCAACGCCCAAACGCCTGAAAGTTGGATCCCCTATCAAAAGGAGGCGTATGCACTGCGGAGCGAGATCTATCTCAAGCTGAATCAGCCGGAACAGGCGATTGAAGATCTGTCCACTGTTATTCGGGTCGACCCCACCAATGCTGCTGCCCTGGTGACCAGAGCAAAACTTTATCGAGATCGTCTGCAGGGTCGGCTCGCCAAGGACGACCTTGAGCTAGCCTGCGTCCTCGGATCCATTCCAGCCTGTGAACAATTGCCATAATGCCGCGTAACTTGTTGACTTCGTGTTAGTAATTCATGCGCGAGTGAGCCTGCCCATTGCCGCCTGAGGCCTGCCGATTGGTTTGACAGACTGGAAGGGCCGACCCTATAATCAATACAATCAATGCGCGTTCCGCTGGATGCTGTCGGTTGCCTGTGGGCAAAGCCCACATCTTGGGACAAAAGGCCTAAGCCTTCCTCGTTCGATAGCCCAAAATTTCTCAACGGTGGGCCTTCTGCGAGGTTGCAGAGGGCACGGAAAAAGCATAAAGTAATAAAGGTTTAGATCATCGGAAAACTTAGGTTTCTCGTTCTTTAACCCCTTGCCGGAGAGTAAGCTGTAATGACTCAGTATCGTGTCCTTCCAGGCCCGGAACATTTCCTTCCTCCATCGGCTGCGAGCATGGGCATTTGTTTGCCGAACCCAGGGGAAGCTCACATCAACGGTGTCATCGTCCCAGAGGAAAAGGCATACGAGGAGGCGGCGAAACAATTCCTCATGGCCAAGGTGCCGACCCTCTTCCCAGGCCCCTTAGTCCTGTGGGCCTGGAACGAGAAGGCGGCCAAGAAGGCCACGGCCATCCGCCACTTGTACAACACGCTCAAGGAATGCGTGCAACCCGGGCAAACGCCCATGCTGATCCCGATGCCGGACTACCGCCCCAAATACCCTAAGATCAATCCTGAAGTCGAAATCAATCCCAACCACCCGAATCTGACCATCTGGCACAATAAAATCGATTGCTGCATGTTCATTGGGGTCCACTGCCATCAAGCGAATTTGTCGCTCAAAATCATTCGGGGTGGCACGTCCTGTTACACGATTGCGATGTGCGCTCAAGCCGGCCATGAAGATGCGATGCTATCGTTCCGCGATGCATCGGTTGAAAAAATCATGAAACTGGCCGATGCCGTGAAAAGATTAAAAGGGTCGGTCAAACCACGGCTGACGTCAGCCAAGCACGGAGCCTAAACTGCGCTACGCAGTTTGAGGTTCTGAAGACAGTGAAAGGAGCCTGAATCATGGCGGACACACACTCAGTCATCGGCACAAAAAATAAAAAAGGGCAGACCTTTACCGACACCTGGAAGATGATGAACGAAGCACCGCGCACGCCGTCGTTCTACACGGGCAGTGAAGTCATCAAAGAAGCGCTCCGGCGGGCCAGTTGTGACGTGATGATCGCGTACCCGATTACACCGCAGAGCGAAGCGGCCGCCTTGATCGGCGAGCTCTTTGCCGAGGGCTACATCGGCGACTACTTCCGCGGCGAGAGCGAATTCGCCGTTATGTCGCAATGCGCGGGAGCAGCCTTCGGCGGGGCTCGCGTGTTTACGACGACCGCGGGACCCGGCACGATGCGCGCGATGGAGAACTTCCCGATGTGGTCCGGCGCACGGTTGCCGATTCAGATGATCGTCACCTGCCGCGGCATCAACTCACCGCTGTCGATTCAGCCTGACACGCTCGAGATTGCGTATCTTCTGAATACCGGCATGCTCGTCTGGCATGCGGAAACCGCGCAGGATTTCTTCGATTGGATACTCAAAGGCTACATGGTGTCGGAAGAGCCTGATGTGCACCTCCCTCTGGCACTCTGCTGCGACGGGTTCTTCGTGACGCACACCAAGGATGTCGTCAATCTCACCCCGGCCGATATGTGTCTTCCACCCTATGACCCATACCGCTCGCCCGTACCCTGCATGGACATGGAATGTCCGCCGGTCCGTATGATGCGCGATCCGTTTATTATGAAGAGCAACTACATCAGCTATGCCACCCACGCTTCCTGGCAGCAAGAAGTCTGGGCGGCAGTGGAACGGTCCCGCAAGCACACGATCAAGTGGCTGAACGGGCTGATCGAGACAGAAAATACCGATGCCGAGGTCATCATCGTCGCCTCTGGTACGGCAGTGTCGCAGGGTCGTGAAGCCATCCGGCTCCTCGAAGACGAAGGCATCCGTTGCGGTCTGGTAAAGATCAAGGTCTTGCGGCCCTGGCCAGGCGAGGAAATCCGTGAAGCCACGAAAAACGCCAAGCACATTATCGTCCCGGAATTTAATGTGACCGGATGGTTGGCAAAGGAAATTAAAGCCACCATCCCGAACAGCGAACGTGTGAACGCCGGCCCGCGTGTTTGCGGAGGCATGACGATGCCACCGGAAATTATTGTCTCCGAAATCAAGACCCTGCTCGGCATGCGCACCATGTCGTTGGCTGGTCGCGGCAGTTGATCGCACCTAGGCAGCAAGAACCGAACGCCCTGAATAAGACGCACCACTGAGGAGGCCATAATGAGCAAGGAACGTATCAAGATTTCGGAAGACCTGTACGACATCATGCCGTCCGACTATCAAGACCTGGTCAAGAGCGCGACCTACGGTAAGGAAGACCGGGGCTGGAAGGATATCGGCAACAGCAAGGAACTGATCGAGCAACACTCCCTCTGCGCCGGCTGCCCAGAATCCATGGCTTTTCGGTATATCCTGGCCTCATTGCCGAACCCCGAAGACACTGTGATGGTCGGCTCCACCGGCTGCACCAGCCTGGTATTCCCCATGGTGGCCGTGCACAACATTCACTCTCTCTTCGGTAACCAGAACGCCATCGCCTCCGGCTTGAAGCGCGCCTTAAGCGTCCGATTCCCAGGCAGAACAAAAGACGTGGTCGTGCTCGCCGGCGACGGCGCCACCGTCGATATCGGTCTCGACATGACACTTCAAGCCTGGTTCCGCCAGGAGAAATTCACCACGATTTGTTTCGATAACGAACTGTACGCCAACACCGGTGGCCAGGAGAGTGGCCTGATGCAGAAGGGGTTCGTAGCCAAGATGGCGCCGGTTGGGAAGCTCTTCGACAAGGTCCGTCTACCGGAAATCGCTCGCGAATCAGGCTGCCATTACGTAGTCCAATGCACCGTCAGCAAACCGTCCCTCATTGAGAAGGTGGTCCGGAACGCGGTCATGATCGCACGCGAAATCGGCCCGACCTACCTCCAGCTCTATACGCCCTGCATTCTCGAAATCGGAAAGAACAGCATGGAAGGGCTTCAGGAAATGCGGGACTCGGAAAAGCCCACCGAGCGGTTCGCCTACAAAGAGTACATCAGCGAACCGGCTAAGCAACTCCTGGCAGAGGTGGCCGCCAAGGACAAGGAAAAGAAGGCCGCTGCAAAACAGCTCGCCTCTCAGGGAGCCTAATCCGATTCTGGAGGAGAGACGACCATGATCAAGAAAAGACTGAACATCCGGATGTCGGGATTAGGCGGACAGGGCGCTGTCACCGCCGCGCACGTCCTGGCCATGGCTGCCAACCGCGACGGCAAGTTTTCGATCTCCAATCCCTTCTTCGGCGCCGAGAAACGCATGGCGCCGGCGGAGAGCTATTGTCGAATCGGCATCGAACGGATCTACGACCGTGGCGAGTTGGTATTTCCCGACGTCATCCAGGTCTTTCACCCCCAGGTCATCACCATGGGGAAGAGCTACACCATGCCCTTCTACTCCGGCGTGAAGGAAGGTGGCCTCGTCATCATCAACTCCGACCAGGAGCTTCTGTCAGGAGACGACATTGAACGTCTCAATGATCTGAATGTTAAGGTATTTTATATAGCAGGAACCGAGCTCGCGATCGAGGTGGCAGGCACCGAGCTATCGACGAATATGACGATGATCGGATCTGTGGCTGGCATCACCAAGTGCGTCTCAATGGAATCCCTGGACGGCGCCTTACAAGAACGGTTCGGGAAAAAGTTCGTCGCCTCCGGTGGAACCGCCTCTTTGGATGAAGCGATCAAGAAGAAATTCGCCAAGAAGGAAATGTTGCTGGCCAAGAACCTGGCAACCATGCAGGCGGCCTATGAAATCGCCAGTGAATGGGCCGAGAAGAATAAGTATGAGCTGCGAGTCGGCAACCCTGCCGTTGCGGCTTAACGAGAGAGAAGGAACCAGCTCGCATGTATAACGTAGCGCAAGTCATCGACGAGAAATGTGTGGCCAAGAAGGGGTGCCGACTGTGCATCATGTATTGTCCGGAGGCCAACTGCCTCGACCTCAATCCCAGCAAGATGGTGGCGGAAGTCATCATTGACCGTTGTAAGGGCTGTGAACTCTGCGTGATTGTCTGCGACGCGGCCAAGCATTATGCCATCACCATGCAGGCAGTCAGCGCCACCGGGCAGCTGATGTCCAAAAAAGGTGAGTCCGCAGCCATTGGGCAGGCCTACCAAGGATAACCGTTTCGTGGAGCGGGTCTCCGCGCAAGACCCCATGGCGCCTGCGCTATGGGGTTTTTTGTTGGTACCGCTCTGGAGGGAACAGATGGAAACCGAAGATAATGTCATTGATGAGCTCGTTCGAGAGATTGCCGGTCTGATCCACGAGTACCCGAAAGTGCTCGAACGGCGTGCGGCCGATATCCACGCCAGCGGGAAAGACCCTGAATTGGCGCAGACACTCGTCAAGGCTGCCGATACCATGCGCGACAGCGGGAATCTCTATCTGACCTGGGCGAAGCACTACGCCTCCGTCGCAGCAGGCAATACTGACGCAACCTCGGACGAGGACGACACTCAGGACTTCGACGTATAATGGAATAGACGCAGGCAGGGCGAGCGATTCTCCTGATAGAAAAAAGTCTCCCCCCAACAGATATCTTTTGCTAGAATACGAAGCCCGATAACGGACTGTCTCGTTCCCCGGTAGCTCAGTTGGTAGAGCAGCCGGCTGTTAACCGGCTGGTCGCAGGTTCGAGTCCTGCCCGGGGAGCCACATTTATATTAATCGCCCCCCCCTTAACCTGGTCCAGGTCCCATGTTAGTCTGGGACTATCCCAATCCGTGGGATTTATGCGATGGGTGACCTTGGGGGCTCAAAGCACAAGGCTCGCAAAGGGTACAGTTCGGGGAGCCTTTCCCCAACCTCGAAGCCGTCTTTTTTAACGAACGTCAGCCCAACGTCTACCTGTACAGTGGGATGTGACAAATAGTGACGCCACTCAAGAACATCGCCGGATATGGACTTTGGTTTGCAGCGGTTGGATGCATGGTGGGGGCGCTAGTTAGTGTTATTGGTGGGGGAATAGATGCGTATATGGCAGGAATCTCAAGTTGGAATGGTCCAATACTGATAATGTTCACCACGCCTATCGGCTTTGTGTGCGGCATCCTGTATGGGAGTTTGAAGAAACATTCTTGAAGCTAGTCCTTCATAGAAAAGAGTTGCGACGCTCTTCCAGTAGGGGGAAGCACCAGACTGAGAAGTCTCGCTACCAACCTAGAGGAATGAGCAAAATTCCGCGCTGAATCTATTTCGGATATGTGTCATTCTCTATGCCTTAGTCGATCATGGACTGGGCTCTGGGAAACTCGAATCGCAGGGTTTGCAAAGAGTACAGATCTGGGAGCCATCATCTCAAGGCCTTCGAGACCTCTCTCGAAGGCCGTTGCTGTCTTCTTGGATAGAGGGTCGACCAGCCCCATTGCTCACGGATGCCGTCTAGCGAACTGCAGAAAAATCATTTCGGCACAGTAGAACTTCCGTGGCCTGCACGTCTGGAACAAGCCCGGTCTGTCTGGTCCATCTGGTTGATCTGGGCTATCTGGTTAGTCTGGTTCAACCAAATAGACGAGACAGACCAGATGAACCAGAGAGACGAGACCGGACAGACCAAACAGACCAAATGAACAAGATAGCTGGCGGACTATTTCAGCACCCAGATGGAACCTGTGACCGTTGTTGACGATGCCCGCCTCACTCGAGGCTTCATAGACCGCCACCGGTCCTGACTTCTATTGATCTATCGGTGGCAACACCCGCTTCGCCGAAGCCTGTTGCGGAAATGCGTGGAAGGCACTCCCATCCCAATTTGTCGCGTCCTGGCAATTCATCCTGCGGAACCATGGAACGTTTCTGTATGATGACCTCAATGTCACCAGACGGGCGAGATTTTATACCGACANCCTGGCTCCGNNGACATCCACGCTTCCATCTGCACTTCATCCCGACTTCGAGTTCTTGGGTGAACATGGTGGAGCGCTGGTTCCGCGAAATCACCGACAAGCGCATTCGTCGCGGCAGCTTCAGGAATGTGCCAGAGTTGATCACCACGATCCAAAAATTTCTGGAGAATCACAACCAGAATCCCCGCATCTTCACGTGGACCGCGTCCGTGGAGAGCATTTTGACCAAAGTCTCCAAATGTAAAGAAGCGTTGGACTCACTACACTAGATCGTCCGTGGAACAGTGTCACGCGTGGCGAGGCAATTACCTGTCCAAACTTTCAGTGGGGGAGTACAATTGCGGCAGTCAATACGCACGCGTGCTCGATAGAGACAGGGAGACAGTATGGCTGAGTTTGTTTTGCGGGATGGTCAACGTCTCAAGACCTTCGCGCCGGTGCGGTATCGTGGGGACGGGATTGCCGGTGAAGGAATCATCAAAGATCTTTCGCTGAGCGGGAGCTACATTATCGGGAATAAACCGGTCTCCATTGGGATGGTGCTCGCCCTGGAAATTTTTGTGCCGGGAGCCCCGGCGGCGCTCTTGCTGATCGATCGTGCCACCGTGAAATGGGTCAAGCGGACTAAGTTCGGGGTGACTTTTGACACGTTCCAGCCGAAGGTGGCCGAGCGCATCACACAGGTCATCTCCACGCTGGTCAAGACGCACCATGGCTCATCTCGCAATGGCTAAACGTAGCGGGCAGATGGAAGGCCCCACTTACCAATAGACGGGTCGGCGCAGGTCTCGGTGATTCAATCGAGACTCGCTGAACGGCTCAGCCGACCGTGGGGAGGGGTCAAGGCTCTCGAACGCGTGAGGGATAGCCAGAGTGACCCATGGCCGTCACCCCTGTCCATAAAACCCTCTCAAGGCGTTGTCGATGTTCAGGATGAGGTGAGGGGAGTCGGTGATGCGTCGTGTGCCGTGCGAGCCTACCGATTCGAATTGTTTTACTCCCGGTTCGATCCCGGTTTTTCTCCCGATTCCAGATCTCACTTCCTCTCACACGATCCCTCTCTCCATTGATCGCCTTTTCAGGTGCGGTCCATGTGAGTGATGCGCGCCACGAGGAGGTGGCGCACATGTCCATGTGCATTAACTTGGCGACTCCGAGCCCTGCTCCTACCAGAGATCAGTGGACACGTTGGACGCGTGCAGGAGAGATACAGGGAAGATGGCTTCGAGGTGCTGTGGCGGACCAGGACCAACCGGTGATCTAGGAAACCACCGGTAGCCTACCGCAGTCGTTGACCTTCGTAACTGCATTGACTAATGTCATCACACTTCCTCATTCCTGGATGGAGGCCTATCACGTGAAGCCGGGACGAATGTTGTGTGTTGTCTCCTCCTTATTCCTTCTGGCAACCATACAAGCCTGTAGTCAACCGCAGCAGGCGAGTCACTCACCATGCGCCGCCCTACATGCGACGATGCAAATGAAGCCGAGTGCCGATCTGTCACTCATGTTCGGGAATGATGCCATCCAAACGGCGTTAGACACCATGACACGACATGTTGGCCAGAATGAAATTACATCGACGACTGAACTGACACGTTTAGGAACAGACGCGGCTGTCCGGACTGCGGACGCGAACGGTAAACATCTGAAGCCACAAGACAAAGCGGTTCTGGAAGCATATTTACGAGAAGATGTCGTTCCCGCGATTCAACAGAGCCCCACATGCGTCTTTAAGGTAAGTGCGTCAAGTAAGCCCGATGTCAGCATCGAAGATGTGTACCTCGAACACATTGGAGACAGGCAAATAGCCAAAGTAAAAATTGCCAACACTGGACAAGGGGGAGCTCGCTTCATCCACGTGGTTTTGCGGAACATTATTAACGGTATGAATCCCCTCAATGGTCAGACTGAGATGGTCTTAGGTCCGGGTCAATGGCGTAATGTCAGTAACCCGCAGGCGACATTCACACTGTCTGATATTGGACCTGGAAAGAAGACGCTGACCGTCGTTGTTCAACTCAGTTACGCCAAAGAAGCTGGAAGTCAACCCTTCGTGTATCAGGAGGAGTGGACATACGATCCTCTCTCTCAAACCTTTAAGCAGTCTCCAATCAAATAAGAAGAAAAAGGTGTCAGGAACCATTATTTGAGCTGACGGCGGTGTGCTGAGGATTGCGCATGGGGTTTGCCACGTGGAAGCCACACTGACCAAGCGCTACCGACCCGCGCTTGGCATGGACCTCAAGGGCAGCCGCGCATAGACCCTTCTGCTATCATTCGCATCCCTTATACAGGGTGCTTCTCTGCCATGCCCCTATGCCCTTGCGTACGAGCGTGTGTCTCTGGCTCGGCGTCATGAGGAAGCAGGTAGAAAGATCCTTCGCTTCGACGATACGGACTCGTCCTTCCTCCCTGCCGCCACTCTTACGAGCTGTGTTTTGGATTCAATTGACATGCAATCACAAAATCACGGTCATAGGGATACGCGGCTGCCATCTCAAAGCCTATGCGATTTCGTTCAGTCTGGCATTCCTCAGGCGTGGCAAACGTATTCAGCACTGTAGTTTTATCGAATCCCGGTACGATATTGAGTAGCACAATGATTAACAACCACATAGGGCTCCTTTCGGCCGAACCAGCGGTGCTGGGCCCGACCTTGTGCCAATTCTTCCCCCCTCCCCTCGCTTCCCCCTGCAGTGTTGCGTCACGGCCTCTGGGAATTCCGCAAGCGGGACGCTGGCCCACTTCGAGGGTTTCTGGTTACTGATTAATGGTAGCACTCCTGGTGCTGAAGTCAAACCACGGTTTAGGTGATATTACTGGTAGGCTCCGACGGGGTGTGCATACTACGGCGATGACCTTCGACTTCTCAGACCTCCAGGTTTCAGTCAGCAGGGCCGCGCGCAACAACGGCAGAAGGCAACACCAGCCAGTCGCCGACCGCCGTTCTACCTTCCCCCGCTCCCTCAAGCCCGTGCCCTGCCGGTCTGAGTGAGGAGACTTAATTTAAGAATGGTGCCTATCCCATTCTGTCCCGGCATAACCGTAGGATACCAATCTTATTTGCTTCCCTCTCTATGACGTGCAAGTGTCCATGGAGTCCTTCCTGAACGGAGACCCCATTCCGCACCGATTTTGCTTTCAGTCCTGCCGAGTGTTGCTTCCCAGCTGCGGAGTTCCTTGCCAACGAGTTGGAAGCTGATGGACTCGATTACGCACATCTGTTCCGGCATTTTATTGGGGCGAGGGCTGCGTCCGCTAGCGGCGGTGCGGAGGACGATGCTGCTGGTGGCGGGACTGGCCGCCTTAGCGCCGGATGTCGATTCCGTCAGTTATCTCTGGAGATCGGACACCTTTTTTCGTCTGCATCACACCTATACGCATACGCTTGTGGGTCTTGTCGTGGTGGCGCTGGCCGCAATCGAGAGCCGCTGGCTCAAGAACCTTTCCTTCGCGCGTCTGCTAGGGATCAACCAGGGCGGAGGAGGGCTCCATCTGTGCGGCGACATGATCGCGCTCTGGTCGCTTCGCATCCTCTGGCCATTCAGCGACCATGATTTCGTCCACAAATGGACCAGTGACTTCGATTATGCGGTGCCAGCGGTGGTAGTCGTCGCGACCGGCTTATCTGAAACGGATGGCTTTCAGCACTGCGCCCCCTGGATCATCGCCGGAGCGTTCCTTCTGCTTGTTGTCTATTTTCTGTTCATCCCCGGTTGGGGAGCGGCATGAACTCGATCACACATCTGCTCATCTCCTGTGTCGTAGCCAATGCCGGCGAG
>SPAX01000080.1 GCA_005239475.1 Nitrospira sp.
CTGCGCGAAGATCTGCGAGAAGGAGTGAACCTAATGCCGTTCCACCCTGTCTTCTCTTCGCGAGAGAGAACAGTGCCGACGAATATGACAATTGTGCACGTGGCTATATGAATATACGCAAAATGCCGGCGGACAGTATTTTGAGATATGGAGAGGAACGCTGGCGCCGGCTGTAGGGACGTTAGTGCTTGACGGTCCGGGAAGAGGGTACCAGCGGCTGGACGAGACGACGCCAGAACGCCGCCAAGGGCCTGAGCGCCTTCTGGCTCTTCTCATGTCCCGTGTCTTGGCCTGTCTGTGCGGCTGACGCATCCCGCAGGTCATAGACCACTATCCGCTCAGCTTGGGGGTCTTCCGGCTCCGCGGGTTCCCAGAGATCCACATGCGAGCCCGATATTTCAAAGTGCTGATGCTCATTAAATACCCGCTCTACGTCCTCGGAACAGACCATTTGCACGACATCGAGGCCGAGAGAATGGCCCCAATCATCCCTTACAACTTGCGCGAGCACCACCGTCCCAAACGGGGTGAAAGCCTGACGGAGCTTGTCATCGGTGCAAAAGTAGGATAGCCCACTGACATGGATACGCGTACTCATGGCGAATCCCTCTTGGTGAGAAACGTTCTATTGATCACAAATCCATTATGCTTGTAGGGTCACTAATAGTCTGGTCACAATTGCTGAGTTTTGAGATATTCTCGAAGTATTTCATGGGAGGTCATTTCACCCATGCCTGATCGAACGCACCGACGCGTCATGACGGGCAATCTCTCGTGCCGAACAATCTCACTGCGATGCGTTCACCGCGTTCTTTGGATCGGCGTCCTGCTGATTTCTAGGGGCCGGCGCAAAGGCTTTGGGGAGAGAAGCCCGGCGTCGGCTGAGTCTGTTGTTCCTGCCGAAGACCGACCTCCTCAAGCACAATCACGATGCGTGAGTCGTCGTGTGAATTCCGGCCCGCCAGCCCGAATCCACGGACCAGGATTTTGCGCCCAGCGTCAAAGATGACGCGCTTCAATTCGAAAGTTTCCCGGATGTTGGCTTCTCTGCGGTGGTCCAGCGTCTCTTGAATCTGAGCACTGAGTTCACGCACCGGCGCAGAACGGATATTGTGGACTGATCCGATCTCCGTCTGATTGAGGCAGCCTGTCAGTTCCAAGGCACGGTGATTCATGTGCAGCAACTGCCGTCTGCGGGAAAAGACCAGAATGCCCGGCCGCGCGCGCGCCGATGCACTCTTCGCACTCGGCTCAGAGGAGGGCAGTCCCTCTCCACTCTGCATGTGCGATTCCTGGCCATTTCGTATCTCGGTTTCGTCGATCTCTTTGAATACTTCCTTATGGTGCAAATAGAGTTTGGGTATCTCGAGCGTGGGGATGCCCCCCTGTCATTGTTACCGATGAGATGAGAACTTGATGTAGACTCCGCCCATGCCTGAGCTACAGATCGAGATTCCATGGGAGACAAGATCAAATCGGTGGAAGAATGCCCTCCCCAGGAGAAACCGGAGGGCATCAAGCGGCGTGGCACAACCGCCGCAAGACCTTCGGCTCATACGGAGTGATATCTTTCAGAATGAGGTCTTAGGAACAGGACTCCTCCCCTCCCAGCCATCCTGCGAGGCACCGCTCGTTTTGCCGCAGGAGGGCGGAGGCGATTGGCACGCATCACGGAGTCCTCGATATATCCACAATTGATGCATCGAGTTGCCTGACACATGCAGCCTACTTCCTCTCTCAGATCACCGAAGGTTTCATGGACGAGCAGTCCCCTGCAGCGTTGACAGACCATAGGTCCTCCTTCTGTTTTCTTTGTTGCTCATATGTGAGGCTCACCTGGGTGCACGGTGCCGGTTCAGGCGACAGGCTGCCCCCACATCGGCGATCGCATCCAGGTTTCCTTCGACGCTCCGCACTCGACCATGGACTGGGCGCAGGTCGGGCACAGATGAGGCCCCAAGGCTTTCGAGGTGGAGCACACCTCCAGATCGGATGAACCACATTCACAGCAGAAGACCACGTCTATACGGAGAAGGTCTGGGGATAACCGAGCCACTCGACAGGTCATGATGTTGCCTCCTTCTTTTCTTAGACAGACGGTGAGTGCCAACGACAGTATGGCGCGAAGATAGATTGCAATCTGTTCAGAACTGCTCAGCTTGGAAAAATTGACTGGGCTGGCAGTGTGGGACCTGACTCTCATGAATTGCTGGAGACACACACGTGAGCGACGCTAGATTCGCATCGCCGCAGAGGCGGCCCAAACCTAGTACACCCCGGCCATTTCCTCAGGTCTCGTTCGGTCTACCTTCGCAGAGCATATCAAAGGCAGGCTCAGGAGAGTTGGCAACGTGCGCGAACTGAGGTAGGAGGTAAAGTCGAAAAAAATCCTGCCGCTCAGGTACTACCGAGACGGTGTCAGACCTGTTCCCTGACAAAAGAGCCCACTCGGCAGCATATTTCGCAAGCCCCTCGGCGTCGAGCCCATAGCTTTGGCACATTCCAATCGTACGAGCGGGCAACAGGACTGTAATGGTTGAGCGATAGAGATCTTCACTTCCGTATTGCTCACCGATCGCGCCGCCCATTGAAGACCTGCCCATTCCTCTGGAATGAGGCACGAGGGCTTTCGGACTCTTCTACAGATTCCTCCGCAAGCTCCCGTCCAACGTCTTAGGTCCTAGTGCATTATCCGAGTGGAACCAGGGGTTCCCTAGTTCCCCACAGGGCTGCGTTTTTTTATAACTATGCATCATCGGGCTCAGCACATCGCTTCGTTGCTGTTCCCTGTTTCTCAGATACGTGGAAAATGAAAGAGGTGGCATATGACTCTTGAAACACTGGTCGCTCAGACAACTCGTGAGGCGCCTCCCGTTTCGATGAGGGGGCCGAACAACCAGGCCTGGGCTCCGACTGGTGCATCCTGCCTGCGCTGCGGGGGATTGCTAGTCCTCAGCTACCTGGCATCCCTGGAAAGCGACCTCAGCGGCAGACCGATGAGGCTGTGGCGTTGCGTCAACTGCGGCGACTGCATAGATCACGACATCCTGGGCAACCGCTGGAATGGACCTTTGCCGGCGTGCGAAACCGTGGACTCGCGTGCCAACCTCGTTTTCCCGCAGTCTGTGAAGCACGGTCTGCTCGAGGTCCGCATGCCGAAGACTGAAGCAGCCAAGAAGCACGCCCTCACCGTCAAGATCGATCATGTCCTTGTGTCACGAGTTTCCTCTCACGAAAGGAGTTCCCGTCATGGCTAACGCCTATTCACTATCAGCAGAACCGCGCACCGCGGCATTGAGACCCACTGAAAGGAAGTCCATGGCAGCCACACAAGCCGCGCCATTCAATCCCCAGACCTTTCTGGCACAAGTCGGCAACAGTCGAACGATTCTGCAGTGCCAAAAACACCAGATTCTCTTTGCGCAAGGGGATACGGCAAATGCCGTGTTCTATGTCCAGGCAGGCCGGGTCAAGCTCTCGATCGTGTCCCAACAAGGCAAAGAAGCCGTTGTCGCGATGTTGGAGCAGGGTAACTTTTTCGGGGAAGGGTGCCTCGCCGGGCAGCTGGTGCGCATGGCCACAGCGACCTCCCTGGACAACTCCAGTATCGTGCGCATTGACAAACAGGCGATGATCGACGTGCTCCACAACGAGCCGGCTTTTTCCGAGCTGTTCATGTCCTATCTCCTGACGCGCACCCTCCGCATCCAAGAGGACTTGATCGATCAACTCTTTAATTCTGCCGAGAAGAGGCTGGCGCGGACGCTGCTGTTGTTGGCCACCTGTGAGAAAAAAGGTACATCAGCACTGGTCATTCCCAAGATCAGTCAGAAAACGCTGGCCGAAATGGTCGGGACCACGCGGTCACGAGTGAGTTTCTTTATGAATAGGTTCAAAAAGCTCGGCTTCATTGAGTACACCGACGGCTTGCACGTGCATAGAGCCTCCCTCAATGCCGTCCTGCTCAACTAGCAGGATGCTGAAAAAGTCCGCCAGCCTGTCTTGTTCATGTGGTCTGTTCGGTCTGTCTGGTCTGTCTCGATTATTTGGTTGAATCAGACCAACCAGATGAACCCAGACAGGAACCATTTCGGGGCGCGTGGCGGAGATCTGGTTCATCTGGTTTCTTCGGTCTGCCTCGTTTGTGTGGTTCGACGAACGAGAGAGACAAGACAGACCTGCGCACCAACTAGGACCTTCTTGAAGACAGAACTATGCCGACACCCATGCACGTCTATCGAAATTGCCGCCCACGTTGGAGTTACGGCGTCATGACCTTGCACAGCTCCCTCCTCAATATCGTCCTCCACGACTATGTTCACCTTCAGAGTCAGCGGTTTCGCCAGAAATTGGCGTGACGCTGCCCCGGAACACAACTATTCAGATGTGAGCTGTTTTGAGCAGTCTGTCATCGGCCAATGCAGCATAGTGCGGTGTCCTGTTCGCCCGAGTGGGAAAACAGCGAGCGCCGGCAGCATGATACTCGTGCGATTGGAGGTATTGTGGTTACGCCCCAGAAGGCTGTGGCGAAGAGCCGAAACTTCCCGTCGAAAGGTTCGACATTCACTTGCAGGCTCCCAAGCCTCGGCATGTGGCAGGGTAGAAAGCAGTTTCAATGAAGAGGGAGTGTATGGTGGCCCCAGCAGATTTTCGAATGGCCAATTTATAACAAAAGGTGAAGTACCATGCTCGAGACCATCGCAATCGTCTTGGTTGTCCTCTGGATTCTGGGTCTTGTCAGTTCGTACACCATGGGTGGATTCATTCATGCCCTCTTAGTCATCGCGATCGTGGTAATTCTGATTCGTGTCATTCAAGGTCGAAGCGCGTAAGGCCCCTGGAGGGACGGAAAAATGTGTCAGCAACTGTCCAGGGGTTTCCGCAAGCAGCGCGAATGAAGGGGGAGATAACAGTGTGGGGTCTTTGTAAAATTCGAGCCATTCAAGTGGATGTCTGTTGGATGCTGGTGATGGGAGTTGTGTTGTGGGGGACCGGGGGGTCGGTGGCCAGGGCGGGAGAACCAGAGGGCGAGAAGAGCCCTTCTCCTGTCGATTGTCGTTACGAGACAGCTACTCAGGCCTCTGCGGCTGAAAAACCCGGCTCGACGGTTGGTATCCCCTTTCCCGGTGGCGACGTCTTCCGTCCGCTCTTCGCGGACCCGAAGCAACCGCAGACGTTCGCGACTTTACAGGCCGTGAAGGCCAGAGACTCGAACACCTCGGCCACGGTCGGATCGGTCGGCCTCGGAGAAAACTTCGGATTCTATTCGCGCCGACGGGGATGTAACGGGTGGCAGGTGGGGCTTCTGGCCGGTGTCTTCTCTCAATTTGATCTGAATGCGCCGTCCTCAGATCTCATCAACACCGACTACGTGGTCGGTATTCCCCTGTCCTGGCGTAGCGGCCTTTTCTCGACGCGCGTGCGGCTCTACCATCAGAGCACGCACTTGGGCGATGAGTTTGTGCTCCACAATCCCGGAGTCAACCGGGTGAACTACAGTTATGAAGAAGCGGAAGCGATTCTGTCCCTGGATGCCCCTGGCGGCTGGGGGCGCCTGTATGCCGGTGGTGGATACTTACTGCATCGTGAGCTGGACAACCTGGATCGGGTGAAAGTACAGGCGGGGGTTGAACTGCGAGGACCGACGTGGGGCAGCGGTCCGATTGAACGGTTCGTGAGCGGTCCTCTCGTCGTGACCCCGGTCTTCGGGGCGGACTTCAAAACATTTGAGCAATTGCATTGGACCCTCAACGCGAATGTCGTGGGCGGGCTGGAATTTGCGCGTGCCGGAGCGCTTCGCCGGTTCCGGGTCCTCCTCAATTACTATCACGGCTTCAATCCCTATGGGCAGTTCTATGGGCAGAAGGTCGAAAGCGTCGGGCTCGGGATCTATCTGGCCTTCTAGCCGGCGGTGGAACACGATAATGGCACGATGGAAATCCAATGGTCCGCGCAACGGGAGCAATGGATGAATCCCTGCAGGATAGCCGCAGGAGACTGGCAGGACGGGCGAGGGTTTGAGGTTTCAGGAATTTCGAACCCTGAACTTGAAACTTCAGATCGTGTCTGTCGCGCACTTGAGACGCTGGAGGATTTTTTAGCATCCTGCCAAGGAAAACCAGTTGTGCAGGATGACATGGCGGGGAGAGTGTACACGTGCAACCCACAGTTGTTGTAGTGAAGGAAGCCCATCTTGCGGAACCTATCCATGAAGAAACTGACGCGGGAGCGCGTGCGCAGTTCCCTTCTCAATATTGTCCTCCACGACGAGGTTCCCCATCCGGTTCCGCAGCATAGGTTCAGTGGTGCTGAGCCAAGCAGCGTCCAACGGCGCCACCGTGTCAATCCTTCACCACTGAGAAATTTTGACCAGCCTCCACTCTTTCTAGCATGCTGCTGAAAAAGTCGCTTTTCTCACCTGCTCAACCTCGTCGCGCCTTTTCCCGGGTGGCGATATCGCATCGTTCAGACAGACTTACTCATAGTTTCAATGCGAACGTCGCCCATGGTCTCACTCCGTTCCATTCTATCCCCGTCTGTATTGATCGCCTTTGTAAGGCGAGGTCCTTTTGATGAGAGGGACTCTTTAAGGTATGCGGGGATGAGTGACCAAAAACCGAACAAGTAGACCACCTGCCACTTGAGATTCAAGTCCGTTTCTCAACTTATGTGTGGTCCAGTTTTCAGGTGTTAGATCAAATCGCCACGACCCGCACTCAAAGTTTCAGAGCGCTTACGAGGAAGAGAGGCCAGCAGAATGGATGGGACTCCACGGCTTCGGCTGTAATGAAGGCATGCGGATCATCTCCTCGTAATTGGACGATCTTCTCTCTTCGCGGGTTCAATCAGCTCACGCTGCCTTTTCGTCGGCGTCGATTGATCTTCTCGCGATTCGTCTGCCAGTAGCGGGTCCAGCGGCCCTCCTTGCCACATTCCGGAGAACAGTACTGCTGGCGCAAGTCCCTCGCGTAAAACCATCGCCCACAGACCGGGACGCGTAACGCGTGGTCCTCAGCCGATTGCCCTCGCGCATCCACCCCGTGCAACTGGAACACGTTCTTCGCCAAATCAATCCCCAATGTCGTGATGTACATAACAGCCCCTCCCTTCTTCCTCATGATGCGTGTGGGTTGCGCGCGCAACAACACCCATGGTGCCTCGTGTGAGACTCATGTGGGAAGAAGGCTGGGTCCATTTCATTAGCATAGTACTTTCATGCTTCGTGTCCTGGCCGCCTCCCTGGTTCGAATGAATCTGTATGGCTGCTGTGAAAGAGAACCTAAGGTTCCGGCTGCCTTAACTGGGAGTGTCTGGTCCGAGAGAGTTCCCGGCCTCGTCATGACGAGGCATCACGGAGTGAGAAAAGGCCAAGGAGATACTGTACAGGGGATACATTGCCTTCTCGGAATTCAAGCTGCTGCGCAAAGGAGACTTTGTGATACATTTCCACCCCATGTGTTTTCCCGTACCGGATCAGGCGCACGTGTTACCATGCTAGAGCGGAACGTATGTCAACCAAAGAAAGTCAGGATACTTCCCCCCCCGCAACTGCCACGACTGCTGCCGATACACTTCACCGCAGCCTGAGTGTCTGGAATAGCCTAACCATTGGCTTCGCGGTCGTTTCGCCAGTGGTGGGGCTCTACGCCATCATTGGCGTGCAGACGGTGGTGACGGGCGGCGGCTGGTTTGCCGCGCTGGCCATTTGTCTCGTAATGCAGCTGTTGGTGGCAACTGTCTACGCTGAGCTTTCCTCGCAGTTTCCGATTGCGGGGGGTGCGTACAAGTGGGCGCGACACCTCGGGGGAGCCACCGCCGGGGAATATGCCGGGGTCATCTACGTCAGTTCCACGATCGCCATGTTGACCACCACCGCGTATACCGGGGGTGTCTGGTTAGCCATATTTTTGGGCTCGTTGGGTGGCAGTGGGCCCACGTTAGTGCTGTGGGGCGCCGTATTTTTAGGGATCTGTACGGTGCTCAACCTGGCTCACATCAAGGTGTTCAAGCTGGTCATTACCCTGGGTGTGTACGCGGAAATGGTGGGCTCGGTTGGCGTGGCGCTGCTGCTGTTTCTTTTTTTCAGGCAGCATTCATTTTCCGAATTATTTCAGCATCTGGGCACGGGGACCGCACCCAGCCAGACGGCTGCGTTTCTGGCGGCGCTTGCCATTGCCGGCTGGGCCTTCATCGGTTTCGATGCCTGTTCCACCATCGCCGAAGAAACCCATGAGCCCAAGCGGATGGTTCCACGGGCAATCTTTTTTTCTCTCTGCATGGTGGGAAGTGTGGTGCTCTTTAATTCCGCCGCCCTGACGATGAGCTTCGATCGCGACACACTGCTGAGCACGAGTGCCACATCCGATCCGATCACCCCCGTGATTACCGATAGCTTCGGAGAGTGGGCCGAGAAACCTTTTTTGGCGATTGTCATGACTGCGTTCCTTGCGTGCGGGGCCTCCGTGGTGCAATACACATCGCGCATTGTCTACTCAATGGCCCGCGAGGGTAATATGCCCGTTGCGCTCAGCCGGGTCACAGCAACCAAGATTCCACGCAATGCGGTGATCTGCGTCGTGGTGCTGGCGGGGCTCGGGCTACTCTTCGGGTTGAATGACGGGGCGGTGGCGACGGTGCTGGCTTTCGGCACAGGCGGGTTGTACGCCATGTTCGCCATGACGACCGGGGTCGGGCTCTATACTCGGCTCACAGGCCGCTGGAATCCGGCATTAGGTGAGCTAAAGCTGGGAGGCTGGGGGTTGGCGATCAATGCGGCGGCCTTTCTCTGGTCCTTGTTTGAATTCGTGAACATCGCGTGGCCCCGTGTTTACGCTGTGTCGCTCGATGCGCCCTGGTGGCAGCTCTGGGCAGTGCCGCTGGTCCTGGGCAGTATTTTAAGTGTCACCACGCTATATATTGTAATGAAAAGACTCCTCGGAGGGCCTCATCAAAAGAATCCCCTCGAAGATATCTCGCCGATATGAGTGGAGAGGGTGTTGGCAGCATGTCCGGTATCGGAAATTGATGGAATGACCCGTATTCAACCAGTACGCGCAACATGTTGACGGAAGACTTTCGCTGCTGTGTTGAATACCAAGCACTTCCTGGGCAAGCGACGACGCACGAACCCGGCCGCGTTCCGCAGAAGTACCCTTGAGAGAACGGAGTCGGGAGTCTTTGCTCGACAGCTTAGGGGCAATTACAACTCCCGACCCCTCGATCTCGTCCATGTGTGCTTCTCACGGCTTTTTTCGGTTCGGCAGATGGCCTGAGCGCACCTGGCAGGCAAGGACGTCCAAGATTACGCGAGTGGAGATGAGAGCGGTGATCTCAGCTGCATCGTAGGGAGGAGAGCACTCCACGATCTCCATTCCGGCGATAGGCTTGCTGTCCGCGATGACCTGAAGGAACTTCAGCACTTCACGCGGCAAGAACCCGCCTGGCTCAGGCCAGCCGGTTCCAGGCACGAAGGCGGCATCCAAACAATCTACATCGAAGCTCAGCCAGACCGCGTCGACGCCGTCCCATGCCACCTCGAGCGCACGTTTGGCGGCATTCTCAATCCCCATCTCCACGCAATCGGTGACGGTCATGATGGTGGTTTGGCGTTCACGTCCGGCCTTCACACCGGGCCGCGGCGCCTGCCAGCCGCCGATCCCGATCTGGACCAGATTTTTTGCTGGCACATTGGGCATGTTGGTCGCGTGAAACCACGGTGTGGTGTGCATGCGTTCGTCGAGATCGGTCTCTTGTGTATCCACATGCCGGTCGAAGTGAATAATGCCAAGCTTGCCGCCATTAAGATTCTCGGCGATCCCCCGCACGGTCGCAAAGCCGAGGGAATGGTCGCCGCCAAGCACCACGGGAAACGCCCCACTGGCGTAGACGTGCGAAACACCCTTACTGACCTGATCGAACGTCTTTTCAATGTTGGCAGGTATGGTGAATACATCGCCGAGGTCGCACATGGAAATGGACTCCCGCAGATCCACGCCGAGTTCGAAGCTGTAGGATCCATACAGAGCCGAGATCTTGCGAATGCCCTGAGGGCCGAACCGCGTGCCGGACCGATATGTGGTGCCGCCATCGAACGGCGCCCCAAGAATGGCCACGTCGTACTGGCCGCACTTGCGTACGTCTTCAATGTAGGGCGCTTTGACAAACGTGTTAATCCCGGCGAAGTGGGGGAGTTCTCCCCGACTGAACGTGGGAATTCGGCGATCTTTAATGGAATCGGCGCCTGGTAGGCCTATCTCAAGACCCCGGGCTATTTCTTCTTCATACTTCGTGGTCGGGAGCAGCGCTTCCGCTTCGACCGCGTATTTCGCCTCCGGACCATACTTGTCATGCAGGGGAACCTTGCCTCTGTATTTCCGCTCTTCAGCCATGAACACATCTCCTTGCGTCCGCACGTTGAACAGTCCCTGGACGTTGTCACCAATCGCCTCGGTGGCAGCAGTCCCGACTGAAACCTTCGACGATCACCAGCAGGCTCCAATTCTATGAGTGCTTTTGTGATGCTTCGTCGAGTCTTGTCACGGTCTGAACCGCGCTCGCATAATTTTTTAACATCACCAGCCAAGAATTCTACGTGACCATCATTAGTCTCGTAGACCACCACGCGATAAAGCTCAGTAGCGATTTGAGAAACCTCTCGATAAAGTTTAGAGGAGGAGTCAGCTAGATAATTGATGGGACGATCTTGCGGCTGAAGCCCATCGCGCAAGAAAATACCTCGTTCCCCGCGGGAAAGCAACCCAACTCCAGCATCGAGATTCTGCGCTATGGGCTGCCGATTAAGAGTCGGATCAAGAGCATTTTTTCAAGAGTTTGATCGGTCAACGGTTTCCCCGCTCATTCATGAATTCAGGCGCTTGTGACGTGTCTATAGATTCTATGGAGTCTGTAAGGTCTGTGATTTCTATCCCCTCTATCACATTCACCGCGTCAGATGGGAATGATGTCGTCGTCACATCTGGCGTCTATCAGATCGATCTGGGTCGGAGTCGTAGCTGAGTTGCGACCGTATCCAGCAACTCTTGCAGACTGAACGGCTTCAACAGCGTGTCCTGGGCTCCCAAGTACTTTGCGGTGTCGAGATAGTTCCCATCCCCTGAGCCTCCAGAGGTCGCAATAATCTTGCTGAGAGGTCGAGACTTGCGAAGAAGCTGGATCACTTCCAGGCCGTCCATGTCCGGCATGAAAATATCCACCAGAATCAGATCCACCTCCTGATGCTCCAAGAGACGTAGACCGTGTTGCCCACTTTCGGCGATCAGGACACGGTACCCCGCCCTTTCGAGCGCGACCTGGGTGAGCCTCCGCACTGAATCATCGTCATCAATGAACAGGATAGTCGCCATCGGTCTTCGCACCCTTTCCCTGGGCTCGTTGCAGACTACATCACTCGCATCATGTGCTTTTGTAGCTGAATGGGGAAAAGGCTGCTACTGGCGGAGTGGCCAGGTGGAAGCGTAAGCACCGCCGACCGGCCGTCAAGGTCCTCGGAGAGGGGGAAAAGGAAAAGGAGATTAAAATCAGGGTGTCCGCGCCAGCTACCACACCTGGCAGGGGCACCAGTCAAAACGGACTCACCTACGCAACGACAGGGGGGCTTTGTTGGCAGGCGGGGGGCCTGTTTGGGGACCCCCGC
>SPAX01000081.1 GCA_005239475.1 Nitrospira sp.
GGATCGCAACCCAAGGGGAGTTCGAACAAGGACTCACCGCCGCCTTAGCCGATTCCAGCCACCTGCATCTCCTGAATGTGCTGCTCGATCCAGCCGATCGCTCAGCCGGCATGATCCGACTTGCCCATCGCCTCGCCAAACGACTCTCCACCGATCGCCCGTAGCAGATCTGGTTTGTATGGTTCATCTGGTCTATTTGGTTAGTCTGGTTGAACCAAATAAACAAGACAAACCAAACCAAACCAACCAGAATAACCATCTTCGGAGTGAAGGGTTTTCCCACCATCCTCTTCACATCTCACCCGGTTCGCTCCCCGAACATCCAGCACTTAGAGCATTCCCTAGTGGCACGTCACCTGCACAGCTAGTGTCATATACTGATGCAACGCCGCCATGGTGCATGCGGTGCACATCTTCGACGCCCGCTCCTGATCCCGCTGCATATCCTTGCCAGGCCCGGCAAGCAACTCGTTCATCGGAGGCCCCAATGTCAGACTTCTACCAAAACGGTGTCGTCACGGTGCTCCACCGCCTCGGACAGCCGAACGTCGACCAACTGGAGCGAGAGTTGGGACGTTATGGGCGCGTCAATCCCATCGCCCTGGTCCTCCCCTCCCTCTATGCAGAATTGGGACGCCCAGCATTGAAGGCTATCGTTGAAACTCTTAAGAGCGTGTCGTATCTTAACGAAATCGTCATCTCGCTGGATCGTGCCTCGGCCTTGGAATTTCGCCTGGCGAAGCAATTCTTCTCCGTGCTCCCTCAGCGGGTGCGTCTCATCTGGAATGACGGCGCGCGCATCCAAGCCATCCTCAAGCTCTTGGTCGATCACAACCTCGATATCGGCCTGCAGGGCAAGGGACGAGGCTGTTGGACGGCCTTCGGCTATGTGCTGGCCAGAAACCACAGCCAGGTCATCGCACTCCACGATTGCGACATCACAAGCTACAGCCCTGAATATCTCGCGCGCCTCTGCTATCCCATTGCCAACCCGAATCTCGGTTATGAATTCTGTAAAGGCTATTACAGTCGCGTCACCGACCGTCTCCATGGCAGGGTGACACGCCTGTTCATCACCCCCATGATCCGAAGCCTCCAACAGCTCGTGGGACCTCACGCGCTCCTGACGTTTCTCGACAGCTTTCGCTACCCTCTGGCAGGCGAGTTCGCCATGGTACGGGACCTGGCCTGGACCAACAGAATTCCAGGTGACTGGGGTCTCGAAATCGGTGTCCTCGCGGAGGTCTACCGGAACTGTGCCTTGCGCCGCATTTGCCAAGCCGATATTGCAGATGCCTATGACCACAAACACCAAGAACTCTCGGATCACAATGCCGATGCCGGCCTCCTCAAGATGTGCGTCGACATCACGAAATCGCTCTTCAGGAATCTGGCGAGCGAAGGCGTCGTCTTATCTGACGGGGTCCTCAAGACCTTGCGGGCGACGTATTTGCAAGCCGCTCAGGAAGCGATCAGCCGCTACGAAAACGACGCGGCCATCAACAGCCTCACGTTTGACCGACACCAAGAACGGACGGCCGTCGAAGTCTTCTTGAAAGGCATGAAACTGGCCACCGACGGGTTTCTCGACGATCCGCTTGGCGTCCCCATGATTTCCAACTGGAGTCGAGTGACCCATGCCGTACCCGATATTTTCGATCGCCTGGTCGACGCCGTCGAAACGGATCACGCCTGGGACCCCACGTCTGAACCGGCAACCACTCCGTCATGAGCACCGGTCGCACACCACTCACCGCACTAACTGAAACACGGATTCAGGATATCAATTCGGCGGAGATTCTCGTCGGGATTCCAAGCTACAACAACGCGGACACGGTCGGGCANGTCGTNCGGGCCGTNAGCGTGGGCCTCGCCAANCACTTNCCTGGTCGTCGGGCCGTCCTGGTNAACTCCGACGGCGGCTCTTCAGATGGGACACCGGCCATCGTCGCCCGCACCGCCGTCGACTTCCAGCACCTCTTCATCGGCGACCAGCAAAGCGTCTTGCATCGGATCGTCACGCNCTACCATGGCATTCCCGGAAAAGGCAGTGCCTTTCGGACGATCTTCGAGATTGCGCGACGACTGAAGGCCAAGGCTTGCGCNGTCGTCGACGCAGATCTCCGCAGTATTTCACCGGAATGGATCGAACTGTTACTCCGCCCAATCATGGNANANGGATACGACTACGTCGCNCCCTACTATCTNCGCCACAAATACGACGGCACGATCACGAACAGTCTCGCNTACCCNCTCACCAGGGCGCTNTACGGNCAACGGNTCCGCCAGCCNATCGGCGGGGAGTTTGGNTTTTCCGGNGCNCTNGCGGCCCACTATCTCGACCAACATGTCTGGGAATCNGAAGTGGCNCGGTTCGGCATCGATATCTGGATGACGACGGAGGCCATNGCCAGCGGCGCACGGGTCTGCCAAAGCTTCCTCGGCGCAAAAATCCATAATCCGAAGGATCCTGCTGCCGACCTNTCNGCCATGTTGATGCAAGTGATGGGAGCGCTCTTTGCNTNAATGGAACAGCATGAATGCCTCTGGTCCCNGCAGNAGGGATCGCANCCGGTTCCACTCTTTGGATTTNCCTANGAGGTCGGGGTCGAACCGGTCCATGTCAACGTGGAGCGGATGGTGTCGCACTNTCGNCAGGGCCTCACCGATCTTGANCCCATCTGGCGGCAGATCNTGGCCGACGACACGTTCNCTCAGNTGCGNGACCTCCAGGGGNCATCCNGCACNGACTGTCGTATCCCCGATGANTTGTGGGTCCAGGTCGTCTACGATGCGGCCACCGCGTACCNCAAGCGNATCATGCCGNNCGANCACCTNCTNAAANCCCTCACCCCCCTNTACTTNGGTCGNACNGCCTCNTTNNTCNATGCCACCCAAGGNCTNACGTCCACGGANGCAGAACAGAANATCGAAGCCTTGTGCCACACGTTCGAACNCATGAAACCCTATCTGNTTGAACNNTGGCAACCGCCGGCGCTNCAACCCGNAGCGCCGGCTCTNTTGCACCACGCGACCACCGACGCAGGAGGTGANCATGNATNACTTCATTNACCANGCGCTTCTAAAGCCGTTGGAACTNCTCGGACNCCAGNTNCTGANCGTGCTCCCNAATGTGCTCGCCATGGGCATTATCCTNCTNGGNGGCCTCTTCACCGCGTGGGNGTTCGGTTNCTTCGNTGAACGGCTGTTCCGCGTNATCGGATTCGACCATCTCTGTGATCGGCTGGGGATGAATGCGGCGCTCCTNCGNGGAGGNGTCAAGACCGANCCCTCTCGCNTCGTCGGTCGTAGCATCTATTGGACGGTGCTTGTGCTGGCCTCGATCGCGGCGTTAGGAGCCCTGAACCTGACTCCGATCAACCAGTTCGCCCAGTCACTGCTGGCCTATGTGCCCCATCTGGTGACGGCAGCGGTCATTCTCCTGGCCGGGTACTTTCTCTCAAACTTTGCATCCCGAGCCGTCCTGATTGCCGCCGTCAATGCCGGACTGCCTCCCGCCCGACTCATCGCAGCCTGCTCCCGCTGGGGACTCCAAGTCCTCGCAGGCGCCATGGCGCTGGAACAACTCGGCATTGCCCAACACATCGTCGTCGTGGGATTCGGCATTACCTGGGGAGGAATCGTGCTGGCCGGCGCGATTGCATTCGGACTCGGCGCAGCCGATCTCGCGAAAGAGTTTTTAGAACGACGGCTGGTGGCCCGATCCAAATCCAGCAGGGACGATGATCTACATCACTTGTAAAGGCACAAGACCATGCCCAATTTGATCGTCTTTACAGACTTGGATGGTTCGCTCCTGGACGGCACGACCTATTCCTACGAGGCAGCCACACCAGCCCTCGCTGCGCTCCGCGCGCAAGGCATTCCGCTCGTGCTGGTGTCGAGTAAGACGCGCGCGGAAATGGAACCACTTCGACAATGCCTCGGCCATCGTGACCCCTTTATTGTCGAAAACGGCGGCGCGGTGTTTGTCCCTCATGGCCTCTTCGACTTCCCCTTGGAACGCATGCGAACCAGGTCTCCCTACCAGGTCATCGAATTAGGCCTTCCCTATCACATGTTGCGAGAGGTGCTGAAACAAATCGAGCATGCTCTTGAAACGCCGTTACAGGGCTTTGGCGACCTGTCGGTAGAAGCCATCATGCAGGTGACCGGGCTCCCACATGCCGACGCCATCCTGGCCAAGCAACGGGAATACGACGAGCCCTTTCTCCTGCAAGGCCCTCAGGCGCTCATCGAAGAAGTCTGCCGGTGCATCGTCACCCGTGGCCTTCGGTGGACGAAGGGGGGACGGTTATTTCATTTGATGGGGGAGAACGATAAGGGGGAGGCCGCTTCCGTGCTCCTGCGCTGCTATCATCGCCAACAGCGCATGAGCGGACAGGCGGAGCGGATCGAAACGGTTGGGATCGGGGACAGCATCAACGACGCCCCCCTGCTCGCCATGGTGGATTACCCGATCCTCGTCAAGAAACCAGACGGATCCTATGACCCTGATATCCACCTGTCTGGAATGATTCGTGCGCCAGGCATCGGGCCGGTGGGATGGAATGAAGCGGTTCTGGAACTATTGGCACAGGTACCGTAAGGGACCGCCTGAACCCGACGCGCGAGTAAAGAACCCCGCCCTCCCGGGCGGGGCTTTCAGTATCCTGTTAGGTGACCGTCATCGACTCGATGATCGCCGACTGTCAGTGCCGATAACCCCTCATGCTCTCATCAATCATCTTCAGGATTAATGGTATGGAGGCCCGACGAATGACAGGCCTCCAGCAACGGCGTATCGGCACTGACAACGGTCAGCCGCAAGGGCTTGAGTTCCAAAGCCAGCGCCAGATGTAATACTTGCGGTGATCGGAGCGCAGGATACTCCAACGCAAGTTCTTTGGTCGATAAGTACGTCTGTATCGTCGGGGCTATGAACTGGTAGAGACCCTCCTGCGATTCCCTCTCAAATTTATGGATCACCGAGTAACAATCGTCCCTGGTGATCTCTCCATGGTGGGCTCGATTCGCGAATGCCGTGTAAAAATCGGTCACCGACCAAGTCGGCAGAATCGCCACTTTGCTCCGCTTCACCATGAGCCTGTTGATGATGCGTGTGCCGCGCTCCATACTGTACCGTTTCACCAGAGCGGTTGAGTCGAAATAGTAGTATGGCATGCGATCACACTCTCCCCTTCAGAATAATGGCGGCCAAGGGGCCCGACATTTTCGAGAGCCGATCTTGGAGTTCATCCAGCGGCAGCTCGTCATACCCCTCTTTACGGAACTTGTCGGCCAGGTTGCCATGATTGAACGACGCCGTGTCGTTCTTGAGCCGCTCACTCAGCCGGCGTTTCGCCAAGCGACTGGGAACCCGCTGTTTGGTGACCGTCAACCCGCGGCCACGGCTGCGTGGCGCACGAGTTGATGTTCGTCCTGCTTCCGACTTCGATTTGGCCATACCTTTCCTCTCTCTCTGAATTAGTGGGGTGTTGACGCTGGCGCAGAGACCAGCCCGTCCCGCGGACATCCCGCAGGCTGGCTCGCCTGTGCCGGCAGTTCCGACTCTCCATACACATGTGCCGCAATGGCCTTCGCTATATCGGCAGAAAACACTTGCTGCATGACACGCACAACTTTGGCTGTCGCCTCTCGCTCCGACAGATGGCCTTCCCTTCCACCCTTTGACAAGGCCCCGACCACCCGCTGGCTGGTCAAATCCACCACTTCGAAATCGCTGCACCATCGCACGAACTTGAACTGCGGATCGCGCACGTCGATCGGCCACACTCGCACCTCGCCCCGCACGAGCAGCTCCGGGGTTGGTCCACTGGAATCGCCGCTGATCGAACGATCCCCTCCCCACGGCCGGCTCGTGACTTGCAGCCCTTCCTTCAGCAGTCCCTCCGTCAAGGCACGTTGCGCCGGTTCAACCTGATCGCCGGTCACAGCAACCGCCAGCACCAGATTCGTGGCAAGGAACTGTTCGAGTTCGTGCGTGAGTTCGCTCACGCGATAGGCCGCGGCAGTACCCTGCCCGCTCGGTCGAATCACGCGAAGGTCGGCATTATAGGTCTCCCGCAGCACCAGATTTCTGGCAGCCCGTCTCAACGCTCTGACTTTTGCGAGCTTGTCCGATGGGTGATGGGCCTCCTCGACATCGTCTCTGATCGATCGGTCCAGTTCGGTGATCCGTTCCATGAACGATGTCTCTGCCTGGGACCGCTGCATCCCTGCTAATGCATAATGGAGCCCTTTGCGCACATCGACCCACCGATCGACGATCTGGACGTTCTCCAAGACTTTGTCGGTCGACACACGGGTCAGATTGTCGATCGTCAAACGTCGTTCGGCGCTGGTCTGCCCGCGCTGCTCGATCACCAGATACGACTCCCAGTCCTTCGCTTGCGCACTGACCTCCGCGATGAAAATACGAGCCACCGCTGCATAGGCGCGATCCTCGGCTGCCGCGCGATTCTCCGCCTGCCCCACGCCGACCAGATATTGACCGGACGGATAGGCGGCACTCACCCCATCGATCCAGTCTGGTTTCGTTTGTCCTCCAAACCATGCACAGCCGGATAGTGCGACCAACGCCATCAACACCACCCCGATTCGGCTCACGAACAGCGTTCCATCTATCATGGCATCACCCGTTGAATGAGCAGGGCGGTCTCACCTGGCCCAAGGAACAGGGTCTGCATGGCCTCAGGCTTCAGAGGGTCATGAGACCCACCGGCTGCCTGGCTCTGCACCTGGTAGCGGCCCGGTAGAACCCAGGCCCGCGCGAGATGAATTTCATCGGGCAACGTCTGCCAGCTCCGCTTATCGGCTTCTTCCGATGCCACCGCCAGTCCTTTCGTCAGCAGCCCAACCAGAAGACCGACCCATGGGGCCGCATCCTTCCCCGCTGCTTGCTGAGCCCCTCTCGTTGCTCCCTCGGCCAACGCGAACTTCGTAGCGGCACGGGCCAGAGCCTTGACGGTTACTCCAGCCATTCGTTCCGCTAGCGCCTTATCTGCCATGGCCGTCACGTTATGCACCAACTCAGTGTTCAGCGTCACCCGCATGCCATTGTCCGGGATGAGACTCACCCTATCGACAGGCACGTGCGTCTTCTGCGGGACGAGCCGTGGTAAGGCCACGCGAACAACGCGTCCGTTAAGCCCGTACAAGGCCGTATCCACCGCTCGATTGGAATGCCGATTCGACTGCGAAAACCCGCGGTTGAGGAGCACCAACTGGAGTGCATCGAGACTGATCGGCAGGTCAAGAAACTGATCCTCCTTGCGTGGTGCGCGGCCATTATAGCTGATCACAACAACTTGAGCGAGTTGTTGCAACGCCTGACTGGTCTCCCACCTGGTATCGGGAAATACAGATTGGTACTCGGCCAATTCTTGAGAGAAGTGCAGTGCCTCGGCCGTTCGTAACAAATCTACCCGCAGCTGGGACGGAACAGCCGTGTGTGACCATGCGCGGGTGGCCTCCAAGGTCTCAGAGGCCTTCCGATAGGCTATAAACGCATTATTTACATCGCCGGTGCTCTCATAGAGGATGCCGCTCAGATAGCGTGCAAAGCCGTCATCCCGATAGGCGTTTTTCTCCTTGGTTCGATCCGACAGGACGTTGAGCCGATGGTCGATACGCCGTGCTTCGACCAGCGCATCTTGCCACTGACCCAGCACCGCATAATTGAGTGCCTTCAGCACATTGATCAACACCTGTTCGTAGGGATCGCCCTCATAGGGTAACGCCGTATCATTCGTCATGAACGCAAGGGTTTCGGTGTGTATCCTTCGAGTGTAGAGGCGATCCAGTTCCTCCTCAGCCTGTTCCAATACAGCGTTGCTCTGTTGATAGTCGCCCGCGAGTTGAAGCGTCATCCCTCGATCCATGCCATAGAGCACACGGCTTTTCGCGCCATAGTCCTTCTCGGCCACAGCGACAATGGCATCGGCGCCCTTGGGGTCGTGGGCGCGAAGACTTGCTTCGATGAGGAGATACCGATTGACCGAGGGGCCACAACCGGCCAGCAGCACGAACGCCAGCAGGGCAAAAAGAGACTGGGTGGAAATAAGAACGCCCCACCGTGCCGGAACAAAGGCGGTGGGGCGTGAGGCAAGAGGGCTCAACGGAAGTGTTGGAGCCTAAAAGATGGAACGTTTCTTTTCGACGACTTTCTTGATCTTTTTCTGACCGAACCAGACCTTGGCGTTACTCTCCAAATCCACCATCTGCAGATCGACCTGGTAGAACACCGCCTTCGTCCCGTCGGCCTCATCGAGGATCGTCGCGATGGTGCCCTTCATCATGAAATCGGCACCGATCTCTTTGCCCGGTGCTTTCTGCGTATCCTCTCGCGCGTACATGGCTTGCTCTTTGCGCTCGGTGCGAAGTTCCTCGCGATCTCCCTTTCCTGCCACAAACGTAACTTTTTGGGAGTTTGTGAGCTCACGTTCAAGGTCAGCCACAAACGTGTTGACGTTGATATGTTCGTGGCTGCTGTTCTGAATGGTCCCGACGACGACGACCGGCTGGCGATGCTTCGAACTTGAGAAATTGTTGAGCCACTGATATTCCAGCGCCTCTTTGACCATGGACTCCGCAACAATCCTGGAATCGGTATCGTTCCAACGGCCGCTCAGGTCCGTAACGACCCCTGAGTCGACCCTGGTTATTCTGGTCTCCTGGGCACAGCCAGCCAGTGACAACACCGCCAGCGCCACGAGTCCGAATCGTCCTCTATCCAGTACGCTCACGCGATACCTCCTCGCAGATGCAGCAATTAGCGGTCGATCAGTAGGAGCCCTTAGCGCGGTGCCCGTTTGTCTTCCTCTTTCTCAAGTCGCTCAAAAAGCTTATCGGCATTCCTTCTGACATAATCACGAACCTGCGCATTGAGTTCCTTCGCCTGCTCAAGATTATTCTTCATCTCCTCGAGATTCAGTTTGGCCAACACATAATACGTGCCAGTTTTTTCATCCTTGTAGCGCTCGATAGGACGCACGCCGCTGAGGGTCGTGGTCGTCACCGTCTTAATGGCCCTCTCGACATTCTGCTCTTCCGTATTCTTAGTAAAGTCTCCGGCCGTTGTGGAGGCTGCATAGTCGCGCATCAAGTAGCCGGTATAGGTTTCAAAGGTCTTGGCGATTTCAGCTCTCGCACGATTTTCAGCTGTGTCCCAAGCCAGCGGCTCGTTCCGAATACCGGCCACGGACCCGACGCCATAAAAGCCTTTGCTATCTTTCTCGTTGAACGCCCCTGACCCCTGCTTCACCCACTTCGGAGGACCGCCGCAGGCAGCAAGTCCGATCAGCAGGGCGATAGCCACTCCTCCCCCGATCAACCTCGACTTGAACCCCAGTACCCTATTCATGCGCATGCCTCCTTGCTATTGATCAGGTCGGTGAAACGCCAACGAAGCAGCCGGCAGAAGCCAGCGACAAACGTTCGAGAATTCAAACGAAATCATGCTAACATGCACCCCCAATCCAGTCAACGCAACAGACGGCCGATCCGTCTCACTGTCCCCCTACAAGGAGGATGCCCGTGGCAGATGTCCAGATTGATGACGGTATCATTAAGATTCTGAGTCTGGAGGTTCAAGATCCCAAAGCAGCCGCAGTCCTCGCCGAATATCCTCAAGTCCGCTGGGCAGAAATTACGCGGAAAGCAGTCAAGATCGGGCTGGGGTATCTTAAAGGCGGCGAAAAACCTTAGCAGGAGCAGGCTGAGGTCGAGGTCAAGGTTGAGCGAAGATCAGACTCTCTCTATCTCATCAGCCTAAGCCTCAACCTTCTTCGTGTTGCCTGACTTTTTCAGCATCCTGCTAAGGCTTCGCGGGTGTTGACTGTGCAACAGCAGCCCTGGCACGGGCATGGTTCCCTCCGAGTTCGAGATAGCGCGTGAACGCCTCAACCGATTTCGGCTGATCCTTCAACTCATCGGCATAGAGGATGCCCAGCGAGAAATAGACATCGACATAGTTGGGATTGACCACCAGCGCCTCCCGCATGGCACGCTCCGCCGCGACATACTGCCCGCGTTTTTCGTAAATCAACCCGAGCGTATACTGAGAGTCGGGGTTCGTCGGCGCATACTGTATCGCCAGCGTTGCCGCTGACAACGCGTCGTCAAGATTCGGCAGCATTTCCAGCAGCACATAGCTCTTGAGCACATGGGCGTCGCCGAACGTGGGGTCGTATTCCAGCGCTTTATTCAGCCGCTCTAATGCTTCCTCCGACGATTTCCCGGTTTGGAGAAGCGCGAAGGCCTGTTCATATTGCAGCTTTGCAGCCTGTCGTCGTTCGGACGGAGACTGGGGCTCTGCCCCCATGATAAAGGCGGCCTTTCGGCCCTCGATCAACACTGTATCCCCGTCCCCTTCAAGCTGCATAAAGAAGGGATGCTGGGCGCCCTTCGACCGTTCAATAACTTGGTGTTTCACATAGTCTCCGACCTCCGAGGCCATGAGCCATCCGTTTTCATTGCGATCCGCCATGCCACTCAGCCCGTTCACCAGTACCTGCACGAAGAGACTCCTCCCGTTCTCCTGACTCAAGGACTCACCCTTATCGCCCGCCGTCAACACTTGCACGGCTCGCCGCTCCGTATCGTCTTCCGGGGCCAATCGCCCTTCGAGGGACAGGGGCTGAACCGTGCTCACCTCCCACCCGCGAACCGCGGCATTCAAGAAGAAGAGGGTGTGTTTGGACGCGCTACGCCGGCTGAACTCTTTGAGCTGTGCAAACGTTACCGATTTGGACACATTCCCCATCTGCGCATCCCAGGGAACGAGATACCCCAGTTCCTCGCCGGCCAGATCCTGCGTGACATCCGCATGTCCAACGAAATAGAGCACGAGCCGATCTTGTCGACCAACCTTGCGGGGCAAGAAATCAGAGAGCATCTGCTGCAGTCGGCGAACACTCGCATCCTTGTCGTAGAGTTCAATGACCTCGTCGAAGCCTAGTTGCCGGAACGCCTGGGCCACCGCTTTGGCATCCTCAATCGCGCCGGGAATTTTCGGGGCCAGGAGATAGTTCTCCACCCCGATGACAATGGCCCATGATTTGTAATACAACCCTTCCGGCTTCCCCAATTGGGCAGACGCCGATGACGGACAGAACGTCGCCACCAGCGCGTATGCGAGAAACGCGAGAAGGAAGGGCCGCGGTTGTCGGTGGACGGTTGGCAACATCAATTGGACGGCCTCAGTATGTGACGCGTAATAAATTTACCCTACTCTCGCCTCTGAGCGACTGTCAAGAAACGGCGGATCGAAGTCTAGCAGGATGCTGAAAAATTCCGCCAGCAGCGTTCTCGCATCGTTCAGACCCTCAACGTACCCCAGAGGGTACGCCTCGGGCCTTCACTCGCTGCGGCCTTGCTGGACAGCCTTTTTGAGCATCCTGCAGGTACAGTTGAGTTCCTCCTCGCCCCTCCAGCATAATGCCCATGATTTGCTTCGCACCTCGACCTGAAGGAGTCACCGCACCATGGCAGAGAAAATCGATACCCTCCTCAAGGAAAGCCGTGTGTATCAGCCGACTGCTCAGACGAAGGCC
>SPAX01000082.1 GCA_005239475.1 Nitrospira sp.
GCGGCACCCCTTCCACGGCGCTCTGAAGCAGAAGGATGGGGAGGGAGCGGCCAGGTGCCCTTCTTGCTCGCAGAACGCGCACGATGAAACGGTGCTTCGTCCGATGCGCGCAGTAAAGGGCAGCCTCGGCCACTCCCTCTAAGAAAAAGTATAAGGAGTCGGAAGGCCCTCGTCACGGGTAAAGGGCGCGTCTCGGCGCGCCCGGGGTGGGCGGGTGAAAAAGAGCGCGCACTATGGAATCAGCCCTGCCGTCCCTAGTTAAAGAGAGGGGCAGGGACAGACCGCTGATAGGTCTGTCCCTACTCGGAGTGGAGCGCAGAAAACTTTTTATTACTGGAGAGCGTTGACAAGTGATGGAAGCCGCGCAAGAATCACCCCTAGTTTGCAATCTGTGTTGGCGTACTATGCCGGTCAGTATGCTCAATAGTTAGCCTGCCGTGGAGCTTGATGATCTTCGACGAGTACCTGTTCGCTGACTACTCGGGCGCGTTTGATGCTCGTGGGCAGCGCAATGCGATTCGACTCGCAGCGGCTTCCATTGACGACTCTCCATCAATCGTCGGTCGGAGGCTCACTCGGAGCGATCTCGTTGAGGAGTTGGCTGGGCGCCTCGAAGTGGCTTCTCGTCGGGGGAAGCGAGTCTGTTTCGGCCAAGACCATCAGTACGGCGTACCTTTCGGTCTTGTCAACGAGCTCGGTCTTGGCGGCCAAATGTGGCGGCAGATCGTCGACTCCCTTGCAACCGGAAGCTATGGTGAAGGTGCGCCGCAACTGGGTCATCCGAAGCTCTTCGCGCGTCCGTTCAACGAGTGGCTTGTCTCACGAGGTGGCAGGCCATACTTTTACTCGGCTACCAAGTCGCAATTGTACGGTCTGCCACAACGCAACCCACGGAGTGGAGAGCCCGCCTGCTACCGCCTCACTGAACTGCGCCGCTCGGCATCCGGAACGGGCTCTCCGAAGCCGTTCAATCGAGTTGGTGACAATGGAACGGTTGGCGGACAGAGCCTGGTTGGCATTCTTGCTATACGAGCGTTGCTGGTGTTGTGCGCGGGCCGCAACGTTCGTGTGGCTGTTTGGCCTTTCGACGGTCTCTCCATTCATGACGATGCCTACAGCGATGCTCACGTTATGATCGAGCCTTACCCAAGTGCTTTCCGTGCCGCCGACGTCGCCCAGACGGACGAATCGGATGCCCTCTCTTGTGCCGACCATGTTCGGCAGGCCGACCGAAGTCGAGAACTAGAGCGCCTGTTCGATCTATCCGGCCTTACCACTGAAGAGGTCGCGATTGTGGCGACTGAAGGCTGGATACTTTCGTATGGGGCCAACCAAGCGCGAGTTACTGGCAGGGCCTGCTGATAAGGGGTCGTGAGACTTTTTCTTGGACGGTATTCGGCGCTGATTTCCAACACGGTCTCATCAACGAGGTCACATCCTTTGATAAGGCGACGGGTCAGTGAGCGACTCGTCGCCGTCTCCCTTTCTTTTAGAGCAGCAGCACGTAGCAGGGTGAGGCGACGGGTCAGTGAGCGACTCGTCGCCGTCTCCCTTTCTTTTAGAGCAGCAGCACGTAGCAGGGTGACCGCTTCTGCGTCGCGAATCGCGTAGGCGAGGGCACCGTGCACTGTGTGAAACCAGTCTCGGCACCGAGGCAGCTCGCAGCATGCTGAATAGCGGCAGCTTCTAGGATCTTCGAATGCTGGGGTGATGAGAAGCGGTGGGCCACTCACGAAGAATTGTCAGGCTTGTAATTCGTAACGTAGTAGGTTACAGTTGATCGCGTGATCCGCGGATTCAGGCATAAGGGTTTACGCAGATTCTTCGAGACGGGGGGCAAATCCGGTGTCCAGGCACAGCATGTGGACCGGCTCCGCCTGGTCTTGGCTCAATTGAACGCAGCCACGACCCCTCGCGATATGGATTTGCCGGGGTTGGATCTCCATCCTCTCAAAGGTGAGCGCAAAGGTACCTGGGCCGTCTCGGTGAGTGGAAACTGGAGGGTCACGTTTCGATTTGTCGGTAAAGAGGCCGATGCAGTGGATTATGAGGATTACCACTAGCGAGGTTGTATGATGCGCATGCACAATCCTCCCCATCCAGGGGAGATCATTAAGCGCCTGTGCCTGGACCCGCTCGGTGTCAGTGTCACGGAGGCGGCTCAAGCGCTGGACATCAGCCGGAAGACGCTGTCGGCAATTCTGAATGGCCGGGCGGGGATCAGTCCTGAAATGGCCGTTCGCTTGTCCATGGCGTTCGGCACATCGGCAGAAAGCTGGCTCAATCAGCAAACCCAGTATGACCTGTGGCACGCCGAGCAACGCCGTAAGCAGCTTCGTGTTGCCAAACTTGCGGTTTGACGGGACGTCTACCTTTCCTCTTCAGTCACCCATGGGCGCCGAAATGCTCTCTTTCTCATAGTAAGGCCTCAGTCCTGATTAAGGAGACAGTTGCAGGAGGAGAGGGTTAGCCGTGAAAACACATGATCAACTGGTCAAGCAGCTGATGCGCCGCTCCGGCGTGCGCGCCGAGGTTCAGCGTATCGAGCGAGAGGCTCCTCGTCCTACGCCTCGAACGAGGTAACCTCATACAATATTCAATCTCTCTCACTAGGGTTACATTGCTTAAAAGGCGACGGGTCTGTGAGCGACTCGTCGCCTTTCGTTTTCTTAGGAGCAACAGCAAGTGGGAGCCGCCTGCCGACTTCACCGGAGGCGCGGGGACCCGCTGAGGTTTCAGCGAGAAGGAAAGCTGGAACTGACCACGGCAACACGGTCGCAGACCGTGGCCACGGGAATTCCAGAAGGCTTCCGCTCGCTGGGACCCAGAAGGGTCGCGCCGGGAGGTGCGGAAGTGGGAGGCTACCCACGTGCTGATTTCTTTGGAGAATCTTCGGGAGGGTGTGTTAGTCCGCTTCTGGTTCAGATGACCCGTGCTGATGCGACACCCGGTCTTCATCGAACATTTCGGCCATTTCCTCGGCGATCATGTCACCATCGTCTTGAATGGCGATGAGCGGGATTTCTTTTCTCACCTTGGCCACTGGCTCTGAAGCGGGAGCTTCAGGGGCCTTGGCCGGAATTTTTGGTGTGTCACTCATATTAAAAGTATACACCACGCAGAGGGATAAAAGGGGAGTTATTCAAACGCTTCCAGGGAGGAATGCTCCGGGTATGTTTTCTGGCATGAGGTACAGGTCAGGAAATAGATGGATTCCCTGACGGACATCGTGGCGCGAAAATTGAGGCTCACGCCTTTGTGATTGCAGGTCGGACAGGACATCTCCTTGAGCCGATAGGGAATGTCTGGCTGTGTGCGAAGGTAGAATTCCATATCCGTGTAGATTGGGAAGGTGTAGTAGCATTTCCTACAGATGCCGCGCCATTCACCATCTGCCTGCATTGAGCGCTCATCGATTCCAAAGCTTGACCCCTTGCAAATTGCGCACTGAATGGTTCCAAGCCTGGTTTCAACTTCCTCAACGGTCGGGCTGGGCATCAGGGAGGCTCCTTGTGCAGAAGTTGACGACCTCGTGCGGCCAGTATAGCGTTCACATGGAAGCGACCGCAACCGGACAGGATCAAGATTTCTCCTTGACCTGGCGAGCGCGCCGTTTATACTGAAGCCACCATGCACCTTATTACCGAGACTTTGTTGGTCGGAAATATCAACGACGCAAGGGAACCGCAAGTAAATATCGGCGCGCTGCTCCTCGTTGCCGCTGAGTATACGTTGGAGTCCCCCGGGTGGCTACTCTCTGGCAGGATTCCATTTTCGGAGTATGCCGAAGCCGAGCCGCTCTTGTTGGATCGAGCCGTGAGCTGGGTTGAACAGCATCATTCAGGCAATCGGGTCATGGTCTGTTGCCGCGCCGGCATGGGCCGGTCCGTATCGGTTGTCATGGCCTATCTCTGTTGTGTCCAAGGGATGACGTATGACGAGGTCCTGAAGTTGGTCATGAGGCGCCGACCCGGTGCCATGCCCCTTCCAAATCTTGAAGAAGCCATCACCCAGGTTCGCCTTCTTCGCGAGGCTCGCGCGACGGACAAGAAGAACCTCGCTTCACACCCAGCCGCCGCCAGTTAACCACAGCCTCACAGGGGCGCGTGTTCCCGCTTGTTACTCTGCGTGTCTTCGCCTGCATTGCCTTTCTTGTGCCGTCCGTGGCCTAATCTAGCAGGATGCTCAAAAAGTCTGCCAGCGGCGTTCTCGCGTCGCTCCCAGGAACCGTGAAACGTGAGGCGTGAAACGTGAAACGATGGTCAGTCGTGGAGTTGCGGCCTTGCATGGGATAAGGCGCGTCTCGGCGCGCCAGGGTTGGGTGGGTGAGAAATCTGGCCATTTTGAGCATCCTGCTGGTTATGCTGACACTGTCCCCATGCGTAATATCACAACTGGCATTGCACAAAAACAGAGCTTTTTCGCAGTCTGCTAGAGCGTTTGGCACAGATGCGACTACTTCACTGAGGACCTCTCTCGATGCCGGAATTGCCAGAAGCCGAAGTTGTTACCCGGCAACTAAGGGCTCATCTCCTCGGCGCGCAGCTTAATGAGTGTCGGGTTGAACGAGCTGATATTGTTCGGGAAGGGCTGCCCACGCTCTCGTGGTATCACGGTGCGGTGCTGGAAAGTGTGGAGCGATACGGCAAGAGCGTCGCACTGGGGTTTAAAAATGGGGACGAGATCAGATATGTCGTCGCGGAGCTTGGTATGACAGGCCTCCTTCTCTTTCGCACGACGCAGACGAAACACCCGCAGCACGTGCATGTCCGCATGTCGTTCACGGGGGGCCGTGAATCAGAACTGCGCTATTGGAACCCTCGCCGTTTCGGACGGCTTTCCTTGCTCGATCAGGCAGGACTTGACCGCTACCGTGCTCGTCGCTTTGGGGTCGATCCCCTCACGGTGCCGCGCGATGAGTTCGTCCGTCTCATGCAAATCAGGCGTGGACGCCTGAAGCCGCTGTTGATGCATCAGCAAGTGATCGCAGGGATTGGGAATATTTACGCGAACGAAATTCTCTTTCGCGGCAGGCTCCATCCGAACCGTGAGGTGAGTCGGCTGCGCGGGGCCACGATTGCCACCCTCTATGCCACCATGCAAACGGTGCTTCGCGAGGCAATTTCCTGTGGCGGATCAAGTGTCAAGGATTTCTATGCGCCGGATGGCACGGAAGGTCGGTATAAGCGTCGCCATCTCGTCTATGGCAAAGAAGGTCAACCCTGTCCCAACAGCTGCGGACGAATGATTCGCCGTCTCCAAAGTGAACGCAGCTCGTTCTATTGCCCCGCCTGCCAATCCAACCGCCTTCCAGGATAATTCTTGCCTCACGCGCGTGAGGGGACGTAAGAGGATCTATGATGAAAGATGGCGATTGCCACACAGTTTCAAGCGCTTAGATCGTAATGCCCCTGCCGTCCTCGCCGCTAGGCCTTTTGGGCCTTCTTCGTTTAGTCCCTCTGACGTATTGAGTCCCCCAGCCGATTTCGTTAGAATCCTCATCCTTTATATTGTTTCTCACCATTCTCAAGGAGTCACGTCATGGCGAAGGTGCTCGAAGGTCCCGGGATGGGGCTGATGAAGAAATGGGGCATTACGGTCCCCAACTATGTCGTCGTCACCTCGGTTGACGAATTGACGAAGCTCGGCCAAGCCAATGAATGGCTCAAGAAATCCAAGTTGGTGGTCAAGGCCCATGAAGCGCTCGGCTCTCGATTCAAGCTCGGCTTGGTGAAGGTCGATCTGGATCTCAAAGGGGCAGAAGCGGCGACGAAGGAAATGATTGGTCGCCAGGTCGGCAGCGTCACTGTTTCACAAGTGATCGTGTCTGAAATGATCCCGCACAAGGAAGAGTATTATTGTGCGGTGAAATCCACCCGTGAAGGGACGGACATTCTGGTCGCCAACTGCGGCGGCATTGAAGTCGAATCGAATTGGGATCGCGTAAAGCGCCTGGCCTTGGAGGTCGGACAGCAACCCTCCGCGGATGCGCTCGAGAAGCTGGCCAAGGATGCGGGTTTCACCGGTCCATTGGCCAAGAAGATGGCCGATTTCGCGGGCAAGATGTTTACCTGTTTTGACAGCGAAGATGCGCAGTATTTGGAAGTGAACCCCGTGGTCTTGCGTGAGCAAGACAGTGAACCGATTGCGTTGGATGCGGTGACGCTGCTCGATGGCGACGCCAAATTCCGGCACCCCGATTGGAACTTTGCCTTTGCCGCAGAATTCGGCCGTGCCTATTCCAAGCACGAAATGGAAGTCATGGCGGTCGATTCAAAGATCAAAGGCTCGGTCAAATTTATCGAAATTTCAGGCGGGGACACAGCCATGCTTCCAGCCGGCGGTGGCGCCAGCATCTATTATTCCGATGCGGTCGTCGCACGCGGTGGCAAGTTGGCCAATTACGCCGAATACTCCGGCGATCCACCAGACTGGGCGGTTGAAGTGCTGACGGATAAGGTGTGTTCGTTGCCTGGGATCAAGAACATCATCGTCGGCGGCGCGATTGCCAATTTCACCGACGTGAAGAAGACGTTCGGCGGCATCATCAATGGATTCCGCAAGGCAAAGTCTGAGGGCAAGCTCAAGGGCGTCAAGATTTGGGTGCGTCGAGGTGGTCCGCGTGAGAAGGAAGGGCTTGATGCGATGCGCGCGCTCAAGGATGAAGGGTTCGATATCAACGTCTTTGACCGCAACACCCCGCTCACCGACATCGTCGATAAGGCACTCCAGACGAAGTAGCCTGCCGTCCATGGCCAACTGAATATATAAGGGGAGATCCCGATGAGTATCCTGGCAAACAAAGACACCTATGTGGTCATTCAAGGTGGCGTCGCAGGAGTAAACGCCGCGCGCCGGATGGCCGAGTTTTGCTACCTGATCAAACGCTCGCTGAATGTCCTGGCCTTCGTCTATCCGCCTGATGCAGGCAAAACGAACGAGATTCCCTACGGCAGCGGCTTGGTGGCCGTTCCCATCTATAAGACTGTTGCGGAAGCCACCAAGAACCATCCCCAGATCAACACCAGCCTTGTCTACATCGGCGCAGATCGGGCCATGAAGGGCGGGATGGAAGCCTTGGACGATCCTCTCATCAAGGTGGTCTCCATGATCACCGAAGGCGTGCCGGAAAAAGATGCCAAGATCCTGGGCCGCCATGCGACCAAGCTCGGGAAGGTCTTCAATGGCCCTTCGTCGATCGGAATTGTCTCAGCCGGCTCCTGCCGGTTGGGTGTTATCGGTGGCGCCTTTGATAATCTTGTTCTTTCGAAGCTCTATCGCGAAGGTTCATTCGGGGTTATCACCAAGTCAGGCGGCCTCTCCAACGAGATTATCTGGATCTGCTCGCAGTTTGCCGATGGCATCACGACGGCCATCGGGATCGGCGGTGATGCCTATCCGGGAACCGACTATGTCAGCTATCTCGAAATGTTCGAGAACGATCCGCAAACGAAGGCGGTCGTCATCGTCGGCGAAATGGGCGGCGATCTTGAAGAGCGGGCAGCCGAGTGGTACGGGGCCAAGAAGCGGCGCGTGAAGTTGATGGCCGTCGTTTCAGGGTTCTGCCAGGAAAGTTTGCCGAAGGGGATGAAGTTCGGCCATGCAGGCGCCAAGGAAGGCCTGAAAGGCGAGGGATCGGCCCGTTCCAAGTCTGATGCCCTCAAGAAGTCCGGCGCGATTGTGCCTGCGACATTCGGTGCCTTGGGCCCCGCCATCAAGGAGACCTATCAAGAGCTGTTGAAATCAGGCCAGGTTAAGGAACCGGTTGAACCGGCCATGTTGCCGAAGCTGCCGAAGACGATCGAAGAGGCGATGAAGGCGGACGAAGTCATGGTCGCCCCGCTGATCCGCACCACGATCAGCGACGACCGCGGTGACGAACCCTGCTACGACGGATATCCGGCTTCCGAACTGATCAATAAAGGCTACGAGATTCCCCATGTCGTTGGGCTGTTGTGGGACAAGCGGCTGATCTCCAAACAAGAAGCTGAAATCGTCAAGCGCATCATGATGCTTTCAGCCGACCATGGCCCCTGCGTCAGCGGGGCCATGGGGACGATTATTGCGGCCTGTGCTGGGATCGGCCTGTCCCAGTCGGTTGCAGCAGGATTGATCATGATCGGCCCTCGCTTCGGCGGCGCCGTGACTGATGCAGGACGCTACTTCAAACATGCGGTCGACAACAAGATGTCCGTCGACGACTTCCTCGTCTATATGAAGAAGAGCGTTGGGCCTGTGCCGGGCATCGGCCATCGCGTCAAGAGCTTGCGCAATCCTGACAAGCGGGTGAAGGAGTTGGTCGGGTACGTCAAGAGTTTGAACATCAAGACTCCCTGCTTGGACTTTGCGCTCGAAGTGGAAAAGATCACCTCGGTGAAGAAAGACAACCTGATTTTGAACGTGGACGGAACGATGGCAGCAGTGCTCGTCGATATCGGATTCCCGGTTGATAGTTTGAACGGGTTCTTCATCCTCTCGCGCACGATCGGACTGATCGGGCATTGGGTGGATCAGAAACGTCAGGATAGCCGTTTGATCCGGCTGTTCGATTACCTCGTCAATTATGCGGCGCCGAAGCGGCGCGAAGTGCCGCCATTGAAGTAGGCAAGTGGCGAGAGGCGCGTGGCGATAGGTAACCCCCTCTAGCCCCTTGCCTAGTGCCCCTAGCCCGATAGTAAGGAGAACACTATGTCGCTCGAACTAGCCAAGAATCTCTACACCAAGATGCCCGACGTGTTCGCCAAGGCCAGAAAGAAATTCGGCCGTGGCCTGACCCTGGCGGAGAAGGTGCTCGTCTCGCACGCCGACAATTTCGAGACCCAGACCTGGGAGCGTGGTAAGGCGATGTTGGCGCTACGGCCTGATCGTGTCGCGATGCAGGATGCGACGGCCCAGATGGCCATATTGCAGTTCATGCAGGCGAATAAGAAGCAAGCGGCCGTGCCGAGCACCATTCATTGCGACCACTTGATTCGTGCCGAGATGGGTTCTGAGAAAGACCTGCTCCGTGCGATGGACGAAAACAAGGAAGTCTATAACTTCCTCGCATCGGCGGCGAAGAAATACGGCATAGGCTTCTGGAAGCCTGGCGCGGGAATCATTCACCAAGTCGTGCTGGAAAACTATGCATTTCCGGGCAGCTTGATCATCGGCACCGACTCACACACGCCGAACGGAGGTGGGCTGGGTGGATTGGCGATTGGTGTCGGTGGGGCCGATGCCGGCGAAGTCATGGCCGGCCTGCCCTGGGAAGTCCTCCATCCGAAACTCATCGGCGTCCGTCTCACAGGAAAGCTAAACGGCTGGGCCTCACCGAAAGACGTGATTCTATATCTTTGCGGCTTGCTTACGGTGAAGGGTGGGACGAACAAGATCGTCGAATACTTTGGCCCTGGCGCTGAATCCATCAGCGCCACCGGTAAGGGGACGATCTGTAACATGGGCGCGGAACTGGGCGCCACTACATCGGTATTTCCCTTCGACCAGAAAATGGTCGCCTATCTGAACATCACGGATCGGGCCGACCTGGCCAACCTTGCGATCGCCAACAAATCTTTGCTGGTGGCGGACCCTGAGGTCTATCAATCGCCCGAGAAATACTATGACCAGATCGTCGAAGTCGATCTGTCTACGCTCGAGCCCTATGTCGTCGGGCCCCATACGCCGGACCTGGCGCGTCCGGTTTCCAAGATGGCAGCGGAAGCGAAGGAGAAAGGTTACCCGGTCGAGCTGAAAGCGGCGCTCATCGGGAGCTGCACCAATTCATCCTATGAAGACATCAGCCGGTCAGCCCACATTGCCAAACAGGGCATGAAGGCGGGATTAAAGGCGAAGACCCCCTTTCTCGTGTCGCCAGGTTCCGAGCGCATCTATCACACCATGAAGCGCGACGGGTTCATCGAGACCTTCGAGAAGATGGGCGGCACGGTCCTGTCCAATTCCTGCGGTCCCTGTATCGGACAGTGGAAGAGGGCCGACGGGGTGAAGGGCAAGGCCGATTCAATCGTCAGTTCATTCAATCGCAACTTCCCAGGCCGTAACGACGGCATTAATGAGACATTGTCGTTTCTAGCCAGCCCGGAAGTGGTGACCGCCTATGCACTGTCCGGAGACTTGGGATTCGATCCTGTCAATGGCACACTCAGGGGAGCAGACGGCAAGGAGTTCAAACTGGAGCCGCCGCAGGGTGAAGAACTTCCGGCCAAGGGCTTTGCGAAAGGCGACGAAGGTTTCGTCGCTCCGGCTGAGAATGGTGATGCAATTACCGTCGACATTCCGTCGACAAGCGAACGGTTGCAACTGTTGCAGCCGTTCCCCCGTTGGGACGGCAAGGACTTCGAGAAGCTCCCGCTGTTAATCAAGACCAAAGGCAAGACGACGACCGATCACATTTCTCCAGCCGGTCCCTGGCTCAAGTTCCGCGGCCATCTGGACAAGATCAGCGACAACATGTTTCTGGGTGCGAACAATGCTTTTTCCTCAGAGCCGGGCAAGGGAACGGATGTTTTGACGGGCGAATCAGGGCTCACCATTGCGCAGATCGCCCGACGGTTTAAGGTGAAGGGGATCGGCTCCATTGTGGTGGGCGATGAGAACTACGGCGAGGGCAGCAGCAGAGAACATGCGGCGATGTCTCCTCGGTTTCTCAATGTGAAAGTGGTGCTCACCAAGAGCTTTGCCCGCATACACGAGACCAACTTAAAGAAGCAGGGGATCTTGGCGTTGACCTTCGCTGACCCGAAGGATTACGAGAAGATTGAGCAACAGGACCGCATCAGCGTGACGGGGCTCGGCAGTCTGGCTCCTGGCAAACCGGTGCAGGTGGCGATACACAAGACGGATGGCACATCGCTCACCATCCAGGCGAACCACAGCATCACCGAGCAACAGATTGCGTGGTTCAAGGCTGGTTCGGCGTTGAACGCGCTGAACTAACAACGAGCTGAAAGAGGAATAACCATGACGACGAAAGCTTCCAAGATCATTTATACAAAGACCGA
>SPAX01000083.1 GCA_005239475.1 Nitrospira sp.
TAGAGCTTCGATGGTCTGGACATCTTGGACAAGATCGGTCTCTCTGGTCCATCTGGTCTTTCTGGTTCGTCTGGTTGATCGGGTCTATCTGGTTCAACCAAAATAGACGAGACAGACCAAACAGACGAGACAGACCAGACAGACCAGATAGACCAAATGAACAAGACAGGCTGGCTTCGATGGATCGCGCTCAGTATGAACAGCTATAAGAAGGGTTGACTGACCCTGGCGCTTTTGATACAAGGGCCCGGGTTGTCCTGACAGACCGCAGTGCACCTTCTCACGGAGCGGTTCTTTGCAGCATCCGGATTCTTCGTCTTGGACTCGTCGATCTCTCTTGAAAACGTCTGTTGTCGGGCTTCTGTTGCTCGGCAGCAGGCTGCTGTTGCCCTCGGTCGCGCGCGCGAACGAACTTCCTGACGGCGAACTCACCTTCTTCAACGTGCATACCAACGAGCGACTGCGAGTCCGCTATCGCGATGACGCAGGGAAGTATGACCTTACGGCGCTGGATGAGGTGAATCATATTTTGCGTTGCCATCACACAGGAGAAGTCGCTGCCATCGATGTGCAATTGCTGGAGCACGTCAATCTCGTGCACAAAGCGGTCAATGGCGCCGGCGAGATCCACGTAATTTCTGGCTATCGGTCGCCCGAGTACAATGCGCAGCTCGTAAAGCGGAGCCGGCGAGTCGCGCAGCACAGCCTACATATCCAGGGGCAGGCGCTCGACTTCTATGTTCCCGGTGTTAAGCTTCGCGAGATTCGCCGTGCCGCGTTGAGGCTGCAGTACGGTGGGGTAGGGTTTTATCCACGCGGGAAGTTCATCCATCTCGATTGCGGTCCCTTCCGGACCTGGTAGTTCCTTCCTGGCAGGCTGCGGAAAACCTATGGTGGTTTTTCTGGTCTATCTGGTTGGTCTGGTCTCTCTGGTTTGTTTTGTTGCTTGACTCAGAGAAACCAAACAGACAGACCAAATGAACCAGAGAGACTGGCGGACTTTTTCAGCATCCTGCTAGATCAAGAGGCTCGGAGCGTGCGTAGTCACGCCGGAGCCCCCCACGTCGTGCAACAACCACGCTTCATGCACGATATTTTTTAAGCTCGATACCGACACCGAGACTATCGAGCACCAATTGTACGCATCGGAAGAATATCAAGAACTTTGGGAGTCGGACAACTGATGCCGAAACTCGATAGTCCCCCTCCCCAATCGATAGTTCTGCCACAGTTCAGCCACAGCAGCTTTCTCCTTTGTGGCAACTTTTTAGCGTATGCTATTTGGCATGAGCCAGTTGAGAAAAATTGGTCGTTGCATATACTGCTTGACTTCCGAACCTCCCCTCAAAAGAGAACACGTAATTCCTCACGGCCTCATACCTGCCGGGCACCCAGATTCGTGGGTGCTGCATGCTGCCAGCTGCCCGAAATGTGAAAAGATTACCTCCGCATTCGAGGGACATATTCTTGGAGCGGTATGGCCAACGGCGCGCTCCGGGCTTGGCCTTCGCACTCGTCGTGAAAACATATTAACTCACCCTTTACTTGTTGAGGTAAACGGTACGTTTATTGAGGTGGTGGTCCCTGCTAAGGCATACCCAGCTGTGATTATGTTTCCAGAGTTCCGACCGCCAGCACATCAAGACGGGAGGCAATATGAAAGCGGCATCGAGGTTATCGCTCAGACCAACGTTCAAGTCGCTGGACCTCCGATAGCGGAAGTGGCCAAGCGTTATGGGGCACAACGAGTTCGGTTCGTTGCGACCTTCAGAGGACATTCTTTCATCCGTCTGATTGCGAAGGTGGCCTATGGCATGATGGTGGCAGATTTTGGCTTGGATAATTGGGAGGAAGTCTATGTCTTACCGTCGATCATGGGGAAATCCGATGATAGTGGCCGTTGGGTCGGGTGTGACGGAAAGAGAAAACTCAGCAGTTTACCATTGCCGCTTCACGGTATAGGTAGAGAGGTAGTGAATGGCGAAGTAATCACCCGTGTTTGCTTATTTGCACAATTTGGCGCCCCCGAATATGTCGTAGTAGTTGGCAGACTCAAACCCAACGCGCAGCCAGGGCAGTTTCCGATGCCGAGAAATAGGTGATCTGTTCCGCTAACCTCTTTCTGTGAACTTCGTTGACCCGAGGGATTGGCTCTTGCTCCAGTCGGAAGAAACGTCACTGAGATGAAATAAAATGGTGCGCCCGGAGGGACTTGAACCCCCAACCCCCAGATCCGTAGTCTGGTGCTCTATCCATTGAGCTACGGGCGCGTGAAGAAACGATATGGAGATGCGGTCTACCAGATGTTACGGCAAGGTCCTCGATGGACGGAATCCGATAACAAACACGCCTCTTATACAGGCGATGCAATCGTGGGGTCAAGCCGGCTGTGGTTTAAGGTTGGTAACTGAGTAGGCGGTACTCACCGAGATGGGGAAAGCCGTAGTGCGAAGCGGACGGTTGCCCGACCGTGTGAAAGTGTGGAGGGTCCGAGCCCTCCCGTATTCTTTCCCTCTGCAGGAATTCCAATTAAAAAATACTCTTACTCACTTCGTTGGAGAATGTACTTTCATTGCCAGAACTATCGTAGGCCGTGATGACGAAGAAATATGTGGTCCCGGTCTGTAGTTCTGTCGCGGTATAAGTTGTCGTCGTCTTGGGTAGCGTCGCGAGAGGTGCTCCATAGGTTCCCGATGCGGTCGCTCGATACACCTTGTATCCTGTTAAATCCGATTCGGTGCTGGTATTCCAGGTCAGATTCGCCGTGCCGGCGGCGGTGACGCTGAGTGTCAAAGACACGGGAATTTGCTGTGGACTATTGGTCGATCCGGAAGCCGTTACTGTTATGATGGCGTTGTAGGTTCCGGCTGCCAGACCGCTGAGAGTTACGCTGGCGGAGATGGTATCCGTCTCAGTAGTCGTGGTACCAGACGCGGGAGTGAGCTGTAACCATGTCGCGTTGTCACTGACCGTCCACGATAGGGTTCCTCCCCCTGTATTGGTGATATTGAACGTCTTTGCTGCCGGATTCGTCCCTCCGATCGTTCCGGAGAAGGCCAAATTTGCGGGGCTGAAACCGATCGTTCCACCGCTGGTTGATCCCGTGACAGTTAGGGTGACGGGGACGGTCTTGGGCGTGGCTCCTGTAGCCGTCACGGTCACCGTGGCAGTATAGCTTCCAGCCAGCAATCCAGCCAGATTCACAGTGGCAGTGACCGTTCCGGCGTTCGTGCCGGATGACGGACTCAGGGTCAGCCAGGTTACGTTGTCACCGGCGGTCCAAGCCAAGGTGCCACCGCCGGCGTTCGAAATGCCGATGGTTTGAGCGGTGGGGTTCGCCCCTCCGACCGTTCCGGCAAAACCGAGGCTCGTCGTGTTGAGCCCGATGGCCGGGGCGAGAGTGGCCGCCGTGAGGGTTAGGGTGACGGGGATGGTCTTGGTCGTGGCGCCGGTCGCAGTGATTGAAACGGTGGCGCTGTAGGTGCCGGCTGCCAAACCCGTAAGGTTTACGCTAGTGGTCACGGTGCTGCTGTTGGTGCCGGACGCCGGAGATAGAATCAACCACGCTGCTGTATTGCTGGCCGTCCAGGCTAGGGTACCCCCGCCGGCATTGGAGATACTGAACGTCTTGGGTGCAGGGTTGACGCCACCAGCTGTGCCGGAGAAGGCGAGATTGCTCAGGCTGAGTTGAATCGTAGGTGTCGCAGCGGCTCCAGCGATCGACAGCGTCACCGGGAGGACGGTCCTTCTGATCCTCCCGCTCTGACGAGTCTCGGTGATCGTGACGCTTGCCGAATAAGATCCAGCGGCGAGGCCGGCCGCGGTTGTCCTGACCGAGACNGTGTCATTTTCTGTGGTGATGGTACCAGAGGAAGGTGTGACTGTAATCCATGTGGCGTTNGCGGTNGCCNNCCAGGTTCGCTCACTCGATCGGTTATTTGAGAGGACGATGGTTTGTAGCGATGGATCTGTGCCGCCACTGGTAGCCGAAAATGTCAGGGCGCTCGGACTGACTTGCAATGCCCATAACGGGTTTACGAAGCCAAGAAGCATTGCGAATGTCAACGTAGCTCCGCCGAGGATTCTGTAAATTATCTGTCGGATTGGCGCTGTGCGTCGTTTGTGGATCGGCATACGAGTCGTTCTGAGTGACATAAAGCCCTTTCGCTCTCTTCTGCCCATTGAGGAGGGGCGGCGGCGCTGGTTGGGAAGGTATAGAGCAATGACTGTGCCGAGCGGATTTTCTTTGACCAGGCAGGCAAACGCCTTGTGGGAGAGGGTGAGTACGTGATCTGTAGGCGCAAACACACAGCTGGAGCCATCTGGATGGTTGTAGGGTCCAGCCTGCAGCGTCTGCAATCGTATCGACTTGTCCCGACGCTTGGCGAACCGACGTCGATGAGAATTCTAAAACTGTATTCAGATTCATCGTTCTCAGGTAGACTTCTGCAATGAAGTGAGGCGAATAGTCTGCGCGGTTGCCTTGGGAGGGGACGGTGGCCAATCTCCAATCAGTTCCAATAGAGCCTGAGTCTGGTGCGACGCTCGATACGGCGGCGACTGGAACGTTCTCCTTGTGGCAATGGTTCGTGGGTGCGGTGCTGGTTCTCGCGCTCGGTTCATGGCTGGTATGGCTCTCAGCCTATCTCCAACGGATGTTCATCGAAGAGGATATCCGCGCGGCTTGCGAACGGGTCATGCCGGATACGGTTCAGCGTTGTGTGGATACGGTGATTATTCAACGCGGGGGAGCGAGACGATGATTGAGAGGAGTCGACGGGCATCCATAGTTGTGCTGTGCGGGTGGCTCACGATCATAGGCCTTGCATTCGGTGCTCAGATTGCAGCGGCGCAGGAATCCGTCACGGAATCACGACCCAGGTTCGATTTCGCGATTGGAACGTGGATCAGTACAGGTGATACTCGCTGGGCGCACAATGCATCTTCCATGGCCGGGTTAGGGAATCCGACTTCAAAGCTTACCTATAAAGACGTTGGGACGAATGTGATTGAACTCACCGGAAAGGTTTGGGTGACACCGAAGTGGTTTGGCCGACTCAACGTAGGCGTCGCCGGGATCGGTGGTGGCAGACTCACGGATGACGATTACGGATCAAACGGAGGGCAGAGGTTGTTCTCGCGTACCAATAGCAACCTGTCAGGTGACAGTATGTGGTATCTGAATGCGGACAGCGGAATCCGGCTAGCTGAATATCCAAATCATCGGGGTTGGCTGGAAGTGTTTGGAGGATTTCAGTATTGGCATACGAAGTATGAAGCCACGGGGTTGGCGCAGATGGCCTGCGACAATTCGGCTGTGCCTCCGTCGTTGGGCCTTACCTGCAATCCAGCAGGAACCGTGACGAACCAAGGGCAGACAGTTATCACTAACACCACCAATTGGTACTCGATTCGTGCCGGAGCTTCCACGGAATATCGACTGACGAGGCAATTGAGCCTAATGGCAACTGCGGCGTTTATTCCGCTGACCATCATCGATAACGAGGACATTCATCATCTGAGAAGCGATCTTCAGCAGAATCCCAGTATCTCCATGCTGGGTTTCGGCTTTGGAGCGGATGCCGACGTGGGCGCCAAGTTCATGTTTACCAAGAGCGTGGGACTCAACTTCGGGTATCGCGTCTGGTGGAACCATGCAGTAGACGGAACTGTGACGATTCATGGCACGAGTGGCTTTTCCGAGTATCCACTGACCCAGTTTGATTCTCTCCGACACGGCCTCACGGCCGGTCTCAACTTCACATTTTAATATCTCGTGGGCGTGCTGAGTTTACCGGCGGCGTCCTGACGGCAGCGTCTCGTCTTCATATTGGAGAAAGAGCCGTTTGGCTTCTGGGTGAAGATGGCCCGGATGGCCGTGAGGGATGCCGACGGTGCGGAAGAGCGGCGTGAGTTTGCCGTTAGGATGCAGGTAGCCGGCGCGAAGCGGGACCGTCCGCGTACTGTGGCGGATCAAGTGGCAGGGAGTGGGTCTGATCGAAGTGAGCCACTCGGCAATATCGTGTGGGTTGCCGATCGAGGCGGAGAGCAAGAGCAGTCGTGCTTGGCTCGGGCAGAAGATGATCGTTTCTTCCCAGACGACGCCCCGCTCAGGATCTGCGATATATTGCGACTCGTCCAAAATCACCAGGCCTAACGTGTCCAAGCGTACGTCGATCTCACCGCCTCCCGCGTCGTAGAGCAGATTCCGCAAGATTTCCGTCGTCATGATCAGCAGGGGCGCTTGCCCGTTGTCGCGCCGATCACCGGTCAGAATGCCGACCTGGTCCGGACCGAATATTTTCGAAAACTCCGTGTACTTGGTATTCGAGAGGGCCTTGAGGGGCGACGTATAGATGACGGTTCGATTCTCTGCGATGGCGCGACGAGCCGCTTCGACCGCGACATAGGTCTTTCCGCTTCCCGTCGGGACGCTCACGACTACGTCACTCTCTCTCAGCTTGGCGATGGCGTCTTCTTGCCAGGCATCCGGGACGAAGGTCTGCGGCGGCGGCACCCCCAGTCCCTCCAACCAGCTGGAGAGGGTGATGGCCGGCTCATGGGAGTCCTGTTCAACCGGCTTGTGCGCGGGGCGACGATGCGGTGCCGAGGGCTTCGGCTTCCGCGCGGCAGGGGCCTGCTGAGGGGGTGGAACAGGGCGAGCCTGTTGCTCGCCGATCAAGGTCATCAGGTCGGACTCAAACCCTGCCCGGTTCTCGGCGGAATGGCGCAGCAAGACCTCGATCAAACGGCGTTTGCCTGCGCGGAAATGGCGCTGAATACGCCCGCGTGCGAGACGGTGTAAGAGCGCGATCGGTTGTTGAGCCAGGAGTTGTTCGAGTTCTTCGGTGGTCATAGTTCTTGAGCGAGTCCTTCCAGTCGGAACGTCATCACGTCGAAAGTCTTTCCGAGACTTGATGACTTTGGACGTTGTGACTTTCGACTTATCACGGTAGTTCTTCAAGAACGCCCCGGCGCAGGGCGGCGATGGCACGTGAGGCGGTGTCTGCCAATCCTGGGTGTGTGCTCTTGAGCGTGTGTAGCTGCGATAAGAATTCCAAGGTTCGTGCTAAGAGGCGATAGATATCCCCTTCAGCCATCGTGGTGCTTTTACAGAGGCCAATCCACGTGAGCATGGGATCGCCGATCCACCGTTCCGTCACCGCGGCAATGTCGGCTCGCAAGAGCGGGGGATCTTCATGCGGCGAGAGCGACACAGCCAGTTTTCGGACCTGCCCGAGTAATGAACCCAATCCGGAACTGACGCGAGGGAAGGCGCCGGGGCGATCGTCGTCATGCGCGATGCTCGACATGACGGCGGCCAGCATCGCAGGATCGGCTCCGTTGAACGCATCGGCCCGGAGCAATTCCGTGATGAGCAGCGAGTGGTCGATGCGGATGAGCCTGGCCCATTCGCCGTCATCGGTCAGACGGGCTGTCGGCGTGAGATATCCGAACTGTTGCAGGACGTCAATCTTCTCCTGGAAACGGTGCCAGAGACTCGTCCTCAGGGCCTGGATCGATTTGACGTGTCGATGTTGTTCCTGCCGAAGCTTGGAGGCGAGGGGATAGTCCCTCTGACAGGCGGAACGCGAAGGACAGGTCGGACAGGCAAAGTCGCCCAGGGTTTGTACGATGGCATCCGGAATCGGTTCATCGTCCTTCGGAATCAGAATGGGAAGCTCCGGCAGTCTACCCGGCAACTCTTCCAGGTGATGGAGTAACTCTTCCACGCTCTCCGGCGTGCACCAGGGATAGACCGGCGCGTCCACACAGTCGAGGACACGGTCGGACACTTCGGTCACCGTGGAGGCGGGAGATTCGGTAATGCCTCCGCCTAGACGCAGTGCCGTGATCATCGGGCTCTTCTGTCCCTTGCTGCGATATTGTCGCAGGACCACGCCTCGGCTACGGCCGAAGCCCACTACGCGACCGGGGGTGAGAAAGTGAAAGCGTGCGGAGACTTCTGGTGGTTCGTACCTCCTGACGGGGGCACGGTGCGATTTCTGCCGGCGGACCTGGTCGAAGGTCTGCCATTCTGTGATCCAGTCGGTGCACACGCGTGGCCCGAACGGTTCCATTTGATCGCGCAGATCGTCCAGCTTGCGTTCCAAGACCTCGGCGCGCTGGTTGAGCTGAAATTGCGCAAAGCTTTTGGCGAGAATCGGTTGAATTTGATCCAGGGGATGCGCTTTCAAGAGGTTCAGGACCATCGGATAGCTAATGACGAATTGGCTGTTGATCGCTTCCGGATGGCCGGTGAAGCCTTTGGTCAGCACGTGCAGATCGATGTAGGGTGAGGGGGTGACGATGGCGAAGCCCACGAGATCTTTTCCGCGGCGTCCTGCGCGGCCGGCAATCTGCTGCACCTCGCCGATCGTCAAGTCCATGAAGTCGCGTGACTTGCGAATGCTGGACTGCGTGATGATGACGGTGCGTGCAGGGAAATCGACTCCGGCGGCCAGTGTGGTCGTGGCGAAGACGGCATCGAGGCAGCCATGACGCATCAGCTCCTCAACCGCGATTTTCCACGAGGGCAGATGGCCTGCGTGATGCGCAGCCACGCCGATCCGTTGGACGGTCGGAATGAGCGGGTGTTCGGCGATGCTGGGATATTGGGCGATCACCTTGTCCAGCACGGTGGCGATCGCCTGCTGGCGAGGCGGCGGAAGGAGGATGTGGCTATGGTCGAAGGCCTGCATCGCTTCATCGCACGCACGGCGCGACGTGAGGAAGACGATGGCAGGGGTCAAGTGCTTGTCGCGAAGGGCGATAATCAGATCAACCGGATGAATCGAGGGAGGCATGCAGTTTCATTCCCTTTGCTATCACGACCAAGCCGGATTCGGTGACGGTAAATCGCTGGGCGTCGGCCCCTCGATCGTACCCGATTTCCGAGTTGGGCGGGATGATGACATCCTTGTCGATGATGGCCCGTCTGATCCGACTCTGTGCGCCGATGACGACGTTTTCCATGAGGATCGATTCACGCACGTCCGCATTGTCCTGCACACGGACGTTCGGTGAGACCACTGAATTTTGCACTCGGCCACCGGAGAAGATGCAGCCGCCGCAGACGATGGAATCCAGAGCTACGCCCATTCTGCCGCCCTGATAGTCTTGCGCGAAGACGAATTTAGCCGGTGGAAATTGCCCTTGATAGGTCCGGATCGGCCAGTGTTGGTCGTAGAGATTGAATTGGGGGTCTACCGTCACGAGGTCCATGTTCGCTTCCCAGTACGCGTCCAATGTTCCGATGTCCCGCCAATACTTCACGTCCTTATTGTTCGCGTCGATAAACTTGTAGGCGTAGACACGTTGATCGCGAATCATTCGCGGAATAATGTTTTTTCCGAAGTCGTGACTCCCGCTCTCCTGGGCGTCGGCAATCAAGTGTTCGCGGAGGACATTGGTGCGAAACAGGTAGATGCCCATCGAGGCAAAAGCATGGGTGGGATCGTGGGGGATCGAGGGCGGGTGAGCCGGTTTCTCGATAAAGTTCGTAATCCGGAAGTCCTCATCCACGTGGATTACGCCGAACCGATGGGCCTCTTCGATCGGAATATCGATCGCGCCGACCACGGCATCGGCGCCTTTGGCGATCAGCCAATGGAACATCTCCATATAGTCCATCTTGTAGATATGGTCGCCGGCGAGAATGAGCACATAGTCCGGTTGTTCGCTGTCGAGCAGGAAAAGGTTTTGATAGACCGCGTCAGCGGTGCCTTGGTACCATTCTTCGCTGATCCGCTGCTGGGGCGGAATCGAGGCGATGAATTCGCCGAGTTCGGCGTTGAAGATGTTCCAGCCCGTGCGGATGTGACGGTCGAGCGAGTGGGATTTGTACTGGATGAGGACTGCGACTTTTCGAAGCCCGGAGTTGAGGCAATTGCTGAGGGTAAAATCGATAATGCGATATTTCCCGCCAAAGGGAACCGCCGGCTTGGCCCGATGTTCGGTGAGGGGCTGGAGACGTTCGCCCTTCCCGCCCGCCAGCACCATGGTGAACATGTTCGGCATTGCGGCGAATTGTAGCAGGACGCTGAGGAAATAGAAAGAAAGCAGACTCGTTGACATCGCGAGAATCTGAGACGATACTATGAGATATAAGCGGGAAAGGCGTGACTGGCGGGACGAGCGAGATGGGCAACACGAGGGGACTCAATCTGTCCACATCGCGCCTCTCGCGCTGGGTTTACCCGTCGCGCGTTTGAGAGGCTGGCGGAGTTTTTCAGCATCCTGCTAGGAGTATCGGTGAGTATTCGAGCAAAGGAGTAAGCATGAAGCGGGATGTAGTGGTCACGTCGCTCGTAAAACAGAAGGCGACTCAGAAGCCGGCAGTGGACCGTAGTAAAGATGCGTTTGGGCGGTTAGAACATCTTGAAAGCCAAATGGCAAAGTTGTCTGAATTGGTTCGCGAGCATGCGGAAGATGTCGATCGATTGGTGCGCATTGTGGCCGAAGATCGCGACGTCATTCGGCGTCAGTTGTTGCGCAAGCACCATGAGCAAGTCCGGGTCCGCAAGCATCTCCGTGACTCCAACGCAAAGGTAGGACTCGACTTCTGACAGGATGCTGAAAATGGGGCGGGGTGACTGGGACGATCCCCGTGCTCGCGCAACGCGCGGCCTGCGAAGGCCCTCGTTGGACGCGCGCAGATGGGATCATCCCAGCCACCCCTTAATAAAGCGATAGTTCGCTGCGGCCTTGCTTGGGACAAGGCGCGTCCCTGGGCGAAGCGGCTGTCTTGGCAGACACAGGGCGGGCGGGTGAAGTAGCCGCCAGGGTTGGGCGGGTGAGAAGTCTGGCCTTTTTGAGCATCCTGCGGGACGTTTCTCTCCTATCCCAGACCCTGGGCGAAGCGGCTGTCTTGGCAGACACAGGGCGGGCGGGTGAAGTAGCCGCCAGGGTTGGGCGGGTGAGAAGTCTGGCCTTTTTGAGCATCCTGCGGGACGTTTCTCTCCTATCCCAGA
>SPAX01000084.1 GCA_005239475.1 Nitrospira sp.
AAATCCCATCCGACGTTAGCCCACTTGTTCGAGATCCTCGTCAGCCGTCCGTTTCGAAATGAGATCGAGGCGCTGGGCGGGTATGACACCAGTGAAACAGGAAAGCTCCATGCGCTGCGTGTCGGCTGACGGAAGGTCTTCCGTAATGGGCATGCTGGCCTTCGTGCTGGCGATGATGCTTGCGACCGGTGTCGCGCTGGCTGAGGAGTCACAGTCTGTATCGTCCTCGTCCACCACGACAGAACAGGGTTCGGATTATGCGGCTGTGATGAATGGCATCAAAAATCTGGCAGACGCACAGACCGGGAAAAACTGGATCGAACCAGCCGATGCGGTTCTTAATCAACGGAAGGAACTTGAATGGAGCCGATATTTAAAAACCGCAATGAACTTACCCGATTGGGTTGACCTGGGTATTGAAAACCGGACCCGATTTGAATCGTACGACCACCCCTGGCGAGCGAGCCAGAGCATTGGAAACGGGAGCACGGATCCCCAGATCGCCCTCCGGTCCCGGCTGCGCTTCGGATTGGGGGGCAATGGCCCCTTGCGATTCCTCTTTGAAGGGCAGGACGCGCGGGCCTATTTGGACAGGGAGCGTGGGGACTTCAGGGATACCACGACGGTCAACGAATACGACATCTTGCAGTTACTCGGGTCTTTGACCCTGGACAATGTTGGGGGGAGCGGATTGCAAACCGACTTACATTTCGGACGCATGACGATGGATTTCGGCCGTCGCCGGCTTATCGCGCGAAACGACTTTCGAAATACCTCAAACGCGTTCGATGGGGTCCATTGGCAAATCGGCCAGGGCCAGACCTGGCGATTCAGGGCGTTTTTTACAGAACCGGTCATTTGGGACGACGTGAACCTTGATGTACAAAACAACAAGTCTCTTTTTTGGGGAACTTACTTGGAGAGCAAGCATATCCCCTGGCTCCAGTTGGATGCCTACTACTTGGGCTTGAATGACCAGCGTGTGGCCGCCGTTGCCAGCCATCGCACGTACTCCACCGTTGGACTTCGCCTCTATAAAGACCCCAAGCAAGGCGAGATGGATTACGAACTTGAGAGTGCCTGGCAGACCGGCACCCGTGGGGTCACGGATCATTTCGCTCATTTTCAGCATCTGGATCTGGGGTACATGTTCGATGTCCCCTGGTCTCCCAGATTCCTGGCTCACTACGACTACGCCAGCGGAGACCGCAAACCTGGCGATAGCCAGGACGAAGGGTTCGACGCTTTGTTCGGAGCTCGACGATTTGAATATATGCCGACTGGAACCTTCGGCCCATTTTTCAGAACCAACCTCAGTTCCCCAGGGTGGCGGATGATTGTGACGCCGGCACAAGGGTGGACCGTTCAACTCAAACAACGATTCTGGTATTTGGCTCAGAGCAAAGATAGTTTCGGAAGTTCCGGCTTGAGGGATTCCACCGGGGGATCTGGAAACAATATAGGGCATGATGTGGAAGTTCGTGTGCAATGGGCCGTCAGCAGCAACATGGACTTTGATGCCGGGTACGATCATTGGTTCAAGGGATCCTATTTTGACCGGCTGCCGGTTTCCGCCAATTTACCCGCCGGCGGGAACAAAGGTACGGATTATTTCTATCTTCAGATGAGAGTCCGAGTGTAGGGAGGTTAGCCCATGATTCGAGTGATTATCGCGGTGTGTATGTTCGTCATCACAGGCGTGAACCTTGCGGTCACCGAGGAGATTACGATTGCGGCGGCGTCAGATTTGAATTTCGCCTTCAGAGAAATTGTGACTGAGTACGAAAAAACGACCGGCAATCACGTGAGGCTGACGCTCGGATCTTCCGGAAATTTCTTTACGCAAATTCAAAATGGCGCGCCGTTCGACCTTTACTTTTCAGCCGACATCGCGTATCCCCGGAAATTGGAAGAAGCCGGTCTGACCGTTCCGGGTTCGCTCTATCAGTATGCCGTCGGGCGGATTGTCATGTGGACCGGCAAGGAGGCGCACCTCGATCTCTCCAAGGGGCTGGAGATCTTGGGCGAACCGACGATCAGGAAGATTGCAATCGCCAATCCCAAGCATGCGCCCTACGGGCGTGCCGCAGTCGCGGCGATGGAATATGCGAAGGTCTATGATCGCGTCAAAGACAAGCTGGTGCTCGGAGAGAATATTTCTCAAGCCGCCCAGTTCGTCGAATCCGGTGCAGCGGACGTCGGGATCATCGCATTGTCCTTGGCGCTCGCACAGCCGATGCAGGCAGTCGGCCACTATTGGGAGATTCCTGTCGATGTGTATCCACCGATCGAGCAAGGCGCGGTGATACTCATGGGTGGGAAGAACCAAGAAAGTGCGAAGGCGTTTCTCTCGTTTATCCAGGGTGCTGAGGGGCAAACCATGATGAAACGCTATGGCTTCGTCGTTCCATCGCCGAGGTAATCGATGAACTGGATTGCGATTGCCGTCACCTTCAAGCTCGCGTTGCTCACGGCGACCGTGTTGCTCGTCATCGGACTGCCCATCGCCTACTGGCTCACCTTTTCAAAATGGCGCTGGAAGTTCATTGTCGAGTCGGTTGTCGCGTTGCCGCTCGTTCTGCCTCCGACGGTGCTGGGTTTTTATATTCTGGTCGCGATCGGTCCGCACAGCCCAGTCGGTCGATTCTACAGCGACCTGGTCGGGCATCCGCTCCCTTTTACCTTTGAAGGTCTGCTCCTCGCGTCGATTCTCTACAGTCTGCCGTTTGCCGTGCAACCATTTGCTGCAGCCTTTGAGCAAGTCGATCGCAGATTGATCGAAGCCTCCTGGACGCTCGGAGTGTCGAAGCTCAAGACCTTCTTTCGTCTGATTGTTCCGCTATCGACGGCAGGCCTTATCACCGGTGCGGTGCTGAGTTTCGCACATACCTTGGGGGAGTTTGGTGTCGTGCTGATGGTCGGCGGCAACATCGAGGGGGAGACGAGGACGGTCTCGATCGATATTTATGATGAGGTGCAAGCGCTCAACTATGCCGGGGCCGCCAAGACGGCGTTGTTGCTGCTCGCGGTCTCCTACGGTGTGCTACTGCTGGTCTATGCGATGAATCGAAAGGTGTGGGTGGTATGGCCGCAGCGCTGACGGTTGATTGCCACAAGACCTTTCCCGGTCGGTTCACTGTGGCGGCACAGCTCACGTTGCCGCTCGATCCTCCGCGAGTCCTGATTCTCTTCGGGCCATCAGGATCTGGGAAAACGACCCTGCTGCGTTGTCTTGCCGGATTGGAATGGCCTGAAGAGGGACGAATTCAGTTCGCTTCGACGACCTGGATTGATGCGGCGTCCAACATTCGCCTCTCGCCGCAGGCGCGGCGGATCGGCTACATGCCGCAGGATTATGCGCTCTTTCCCACGCATACGGTGGCCGGCAACATTGAATATGGATTGAGTGATCTGCCGACTGAGGCACGACGGGAGCGTGTCCGTGAGCTGATCGGCTTGTTGGAACTTCAGGGGCTCGAACAGGTTAAGCCGGCGCAGTTGTCGGGCGGGCAACAGCAACGTGTGGCGCTTGCGCGTGCGATCGCCAGACGACCTCAGCTCTTGTTGCTCGATGAACCCCTATCGGCCTTGGATGCGCCGACACGCGCGAAGCTCTGCAGTGAGCTGCGCATGCTGCTCAAGCAGCTGGCAATTCCGGCGGTGGTCGTTACGCACGACTGGGCCGAGGCCCTTACGCTGGGCGACATCATTGCCGTGATGAGTGCGGGTCAGATCCTGCATGTCGGTGCGCCGCAGGAGGTGTTTTCTCGGCCGGCTAATGCGGAGGTTGCGCAGATCGTCGGTATCGAGACCGTCGTGCAGGGTCATGTAGTCGAGAACGACAATGGATTGGCGACCGTGTTGGTGAACGGGACGAGACTGAAGGGCTTAGGGGCGGACGTGAGCGGCACGGCCGTCTACGTCTGCATTCGCGCGGAAGATGTCTTGCTGGAACAGGCGGGGAGCGGCGTTACCAGCGCGCGTAATCACCTATCCGGCCTGGTGACCGAGATGCTGCCGCAAGGAGTGTTGGTCAAGGTCACGGTCGATTGCGGTTTTCCCTTGCGGGCGGTGATTACAAGGGGAGCCAGAGAAGAACTTGGTCTCGAAACAGGTTCAGTGGTTGTTGCGGCGATTAAGGCCGGTGCAGTGCATCTGGTTCCGCGATCCGCTTAGAAAAGGTCGGCAATTCCCATGGAGATTTTTTCCTGATTAATAGGCGTGGCTTCGGGAATATCTAAAACTTTTTGCTGCACGTGGCCAACCATCCGTATCTGTTGGACTTTCGGTCACCGTTGCCTGTCCCGCCATCGATTGACCCAGCGGTTTGCCCATCTTTCGAATGGTAATCTGCACGTCGGTCACGCAGAGATAGGTGAGGTTCTCATCTATCGGAGCCTGTTGCGATCCTGAATTTCCCACATTCCGAAACCCTCTTTTGGGAATGAGTAGAGAATTGTGAGGTTCTTATTATGTGAAAAAGGTCAAGAAAAATGTTCACGAAACCCTCTCCCCAGCTTCTGTGGATAAGTCTGTTAATAAGATTGACCTGTCACCAAAATACCGGGCGTTTCTCTATCTCCAAAACGTGTTTGCCTAATAATTGAGCATTGGTTGAAAATGGCGTGGGACCACTAGATATAGGGGTGCTTCCAGAATAATAAGTCAGAAACAACAAAACCTAGAAATAGATGGCTGTTTCATGCATCACAATATGAACTGCCGTGCTGGGAGCGAGGTTTGTGGTCGAGTTATGCACAGATCCCTGTCCTAGACTGTGTTTTCTGCTTCATTATAAGGAGTCCATTGAAGGAGCTTGACAGTCTGTCGCAGTATATGTAACCATTGGTTACATTATGAAGCCGACCGACCTGAAACGAGTTCGAGAGCAACTTGGGTTGACGCAGCAGCAATTGGCTGATGCGCTGCGGACGACGCGTGTGTCGGTGGCGCGTTATGAAGCGGGGATGCGGCGCATTCCTGGAATAGTCCAGGTCACATTAGATCAGTTGGGGCGTTCATCTGAAATTTCCATGGCGGGGATGGTGGCAGCTGGCTCACCGATAGAGCCGGTCCCCCAGTCCGAACTCATTGATGTGCCGCCCAGCATGTTACGCGGTGGAGTGACGTTCGCACTCCGCGTCAAAGGGGAATCCATGAAAGATGATGGCATTTTCCCCGGCGATCTTGTGGTGGTGCGGAAGCAGGAGACGGCAAGAAATGGGCAAACGGTGGTGGCCTTGGTGAATCATGACGCGACGATCAAGACCTACTTCAAGAAGGACTCACACATTGAGCTGCATCCTGCAAACGCGGCGATGCAGCCGATTATAGTGAAGCCTTCCGATACCTTTCATATCGAAGGCATTCTCATCGGCGTGATTCGGCATTGTACGAGTTAATGGAAGAAGGGAGGACATGATGCTCATAGCAGGAAAATCCTTTGGGACAGACCGGCTCGTTGACTTGGAACGAACGGTGGATTCTTTGAATGGCCAGTTGCGCGAGATGCAATGGGAGTTGTGTCGGGCCAAGGCGGAGCCGTTACCGGTTCGGTTGTGGCGGAATCTGACGAGTCTCAAGGGCGGCCAGGAGTTCATGTCGGCCGTCTGCAATCGGCGCGCTCGTCCGAACACCAAGATGCTGTCCCATGCTGACCCAAGAGCGTAGGACGGACATCTCGCTCGCCGGCGCCTGTTCTGACTGTGGGGCGGTGGGCCAACGCCGAATCGCCTGCGTCGATGGGATGACCCATTCGACCGTCGAACTATGTGAGCGCTGCTGGAGTGCCTCTCAGCAGCGGCAGGTTTTCGCGAGCGGGTGCTGTGGGTAGAGAACGCCAGAGGAGTCCTTTCGTCGGCTTCAATCGTGATGCGGCGATGAAGAGGGGACCGTACCCACGAAGTGGACAGGGCAAAGAAACCTGAGCTTCCCTCTATTCTTTGTCTTCCATCGGGCGGGGTTCATGCTACCAGGTGCTCATCGTGTTGAGCCATACGCCAATGTCGAGTGTCGTCGAGTCCGGTTGTCGAACACCTCAACGTAATCGAAGCTCGCCGCCGTCATCTCTGCGTCTGTTGCATCGCGCAGCCCATGGCCCCGCTCATTGTTGAAACTGTTGAACCCACTTTCGGTTGGCATGTGATTCCAACAATTCCCCTTGCGACTCATGGATCCCTCCATGCCCTAGGTCTTCAGCATGTCCTGGAAGGGTTGGCTGGTTTCCTGCGGAACCAGGCCATCGTCAGCGCCTCGGTCACGATGTCCGTTGGTATGCGTGGTTTCGCGACCGGCCCACCACTTTGCGGGTGGACAGGTCGAGCACGATCGCCAGATAGATCCAGCCTTCATCCGTCCACAGATAGCTAATGCCCAATTGACCCTGTGCAGCGTACTTCGGCTTCGCCACTATCTGCTCTTGGACCGCTTTTTTATTGAGGCACAGCAGGCCTCTTTTTCCCCAAAACGGGAAGGTCAGACAGACTCGAAGCAACGCCTGCCGAGCTGTCCAGTATGTAGGAAAACGAAAAATAATTGCAGATCTAAATTTATTGAGTATCCTAATATATTGTTACTCTTGAACAGACGTTGAACAACACGGTGCACAAGCATAGTAAGTGCTCCTCTCGACAAACCCATGCGTACAACAGTGCTCATCCAAATCATGATCAGACCGACGCATCTGCCCAGAGGGCATGGCCGTTTCCGCACCCTAAGCTCCTGACTGATACGGCCTCGACAACAGGGGGATACACAAATGGTGTCTGACAGCAACGTTCAGGAGTCCGTATACTTTCGAACCCACCTGCGCATGGACCGCTATCGCGCGCAGGTCCTCATTCTGCAGAGTCTCGTTTCCATCGTGCTTTCCTATCAAGTTCTGTATACCCCGGAAACCATCCTTGCCCGCCCAGTCCAGGAAATTCTTGTTCTGGGGCTTCTGTCTCTACTCGGAGCCGCGTTTTTCCTGCCCGTCCAATTAGTCGGGAGCCGCGCCTTCACGATCATACTACTTCTCATCGATACCGCGATTACTTCCAGCATTATCTATACAACCGGACAACTGGGGTCCGATCTCTACCTTGCCTATTTCTTGATCATTCTCATCTCTGCCTCGATGAGAACTCTCCAGTTAAAGATCCTCTGTTCTTCGTTCATTGCCGCTCTCTACGGAGGCATGCTCTACATATCGCTGGGATCTACGGTGTTTCTGGAAGGCCATCTCATTCGGATCTCAATTCTCCTTATCATGGGCGTAGTGTATAGCGTGTTGAGTGAGAGTTTGGAACAAGAACGCAAGGGCAAACAGACTCTCATCGAAGAAGTAACTGAGCGCCGACGGGCCGAGGAAGCGCTCAAGGCGAGTGAGACCCTCCTACGTGCACTACATGAAATCACCGTGGATACCGCCGACTGGGAGCAACGACTCCGTCGGATGTTAACATTAGGGTGCAGCACCTTGGAGATGTCTACGGGCATGGTGACACGGATTGATGGCGATCGTTATGAGATTCAACAGGTCATGAGCCATGATTCGAAACACCCATCGAAGGGGCGGTATCAGTTACGCGGAAGTTATTGTGAATGGACGATCCAATCCCGAGAGGCGATCACCTTTTCTTCTCCAGATCAGTCAGACTGGAGTCCCCCATCTGAGGAACTTCTAGGCACCCCGCAAGCCTTTGCGGCCATCGCGATTCACATGAATGGCGCAGTATACGGGACATTGAGTTTTTCAAGCAAAACACCACGGACTAGAGTGTTCGCTGGGTATGAGAAAACTTTCTTGAAGCTCACGGCGCAATGGATCGGGCATGAATTAGAGCGCAAGGATGCGGAAGTCTGCCTCCAGCAAGCTAAGGAGCGGGCTGAAGCTGCGAGCCGAGCAAAGAGTAATTTCTTAGCAACCATGAGTCACGAAATCAGAACTCCGATGAATGCCATCATAGGAATGTCCGATCTGCTCTCGGAGGGCTCATTATCTCTTGAGCAGCAAGAGCAACTAGGTATTTTGCGGAGATCCGGCACGAATCTCCTTGACTTAATCAATGACATTCTGGACCTCGCAAAAGTCGAGTCAGGACACATTGGACTCGAGCAGATCGCATTTGATCTGCATGAGGTACTGGACAAGGCGACAGAGCTCATGGCCCTCAAGGCACAAGAAAAGGGGCTTGAAATATTTGCTTCGGCCGCATCTGATGTGCCCATCAGCCTGATTGGCGATCCCCATCGCCTTCGACAGGTCATTGTGAATTTGGTCGGTAATGCCATCAAATTTACGGAGCGAGGTGAAGTCACGGTCCGAGTCACGAATGACAATGGCGCGAGTCAACCAGGCACGTTACGCTTCGCTGTTTCAGATACGGGGATTGGCATTCCGTCTGAAAAACTCGACGCTGTCTTTGAACGATTCACCCAAGCCGATGGGTCTACGACGAGGCTATACGGTGGTACCGGCTTGGGCTTGGCCATTTCGAAGCAGTTCATCGAGCTTATGGGGGGAAGAATATGGGTGGAGAGCTCCTTGGGGAAAGGCAGCGTATTTTATTTTACGGCTCAGTTCGGCATTTCGCAAAGCCAGGGCGCCCCTGGGGCCTCGTCTAACATTGAGCTGATGGGAGTGCAGGCGATGGTGGTCAGTAGCAACGAAGGGAGTCGCAGGCTTGCGGGAGAAGCACTACAATCTTGGGGAGCAACCGTCTCCATGACGAGAGATGAAGAATCGGCTTTGACCGCACTTTCCGAGGTAGTAGTTGGCGGAAGCCCACCCAGTCTGCTTTTTCTCGACCTTGGGGACACAGACTTGGACCGCTCTCCAAACCGTATGAAGTTAATCAAAGCTGTAAAAGACCAGGGAACTACGGTGATCGTTTTTGTGTCCGATGTTCGAAGCGCTAATATTCGGTACGTATATAGCCTAGGGTTAGACGGTTACGTGACCAAGCCACTGACAAAAAGGAAGCTGGGGCAGGTTATTGATAGGGCCATTAACAGAAGCGCGAATGCCACCAGTCACGACGCACCAAAGACTCCTACTGGACCGGATCAAAATGTCGCGATTCTCCTAGCAGACGATTCATCTGACAACCGTTTTCTCATTCAAGCGTATCTTAAACATTCCGGCTATCAGCTAGACATGGCCGAAAATGGAAGGGTGGCGTTCGAGATGTATCAAGCGCGGAAATATGATCTGGTGTTGATGGACGTACAGATGCCCGTGATGGATGGACATACTGCGACCAAAACCATCAGAGACTGGGAGAAGCAGTCCAACATAAGTCCCATTCCCATTATCGCCTTGACGGCGCATGCCTACCAAGAAGAAATGCAGAAGAGTTTAGCTGCCGGCTGCTCAGACCATCTGACTAAGCCCATCAGAAAGGATACCCTGCTGAATGCAATCCAGAAATGGATCGAGCAGGGTTCACGGAAGGCTCACCAGCTCCCTAGTGCAGTTCCAACCGTGACTGGTGCAATGCAGCGATGAGCAGCCGAGTGACAAACCGCGGAAAGTATTGGTGGCGGTGCCCCGGATTGAACGGGGGACCCGCGGCTTATGAGTCCGCTGCTCTACCAACTGAGCTACACCGCCAGAAAGGATGGTACGTAACCGGGCGATATGGTACAGGAATGCTCTCTAGAGTGTCTACAGCGCGCCAGCGGTAGTTTTGTGAGATCTGCTGATTTTATTTGAATACGATTCTTCTGCTTCTACTCACATGTTGGTTCCGTCCCATCGTTCCGGTAGACTGAGCGCATGACTCATCTGCTTCCTCCCTCCTGTGAACGGGCGATTCTGGAGCAATTCCTCAAAGCGGAGGCCATGGCCTTATGGGCGGTACGCGCTGCGCAAGCGCAGGACGTTCCGCCGGGTGTGCTGCAGTTCTTGCGCCGTCATGAGGAAGAGGAAGCGCAGCATCTCAAGCAGTTTGAGCTGCTGTTGGGAACGAGTTCGCACGGCAAGACCGTCCTCCCTCGTATGCCCAGCCAATGGAGGGTCCTCGCGGTGCACCTTTACGGATACGAAACGTTGGGATTGGAGTTCGCTAGGCTGTTAGTCGGCTTGCGGCCTGACCTGACCTCGATTTTGGAAGATGAAGAAGTGCATGTGGGGTTTTTCGAGCATGAAGTCCGTGCCATCCTCGTTCACGGAGGACCTGCCGCTGAGGGTGCGCGACAGGCTGCACAGGCCTGGAGACGGCGGTTGCCTCGCACGGTTGATCGCTATCTTCAGGATGAGAGTCTTGCGCCCTTTCGTGATGAGCTTCGGCGACATATTCTCGACGTGATCGACGCGCGCTTTCTTGCCGTTGGATTGTTGGCCCG
>SPAX01000085.1 GCA_005239475.1 Nitrospira sp.
CGACTTCGGCACGGGCTACTCTTCCCTGATCTATTTAAGGCGCTTCCCCATCGATACCTTGAAAATCGACCGCGCCTTCACGCAGGACATGATGACCAGCGCCGACGCTCAAGCGATCATCGCCGCGATCATCGCCATGGCGGCGGCCCTGAAACTGTCCGTTATTGCCGAAGGGGTCGAGACCGAGGAGCAGATGGTGCTGCTGATGCAACAGAAATGTTATCTCGCGCAGGGGTTCGCCTTCTGCAAGCCGATTCCTGCAGCGGAGCTGACGGCGTGGCTCGCCACCTGGCCGGAGATGGAACTGCACACATCCTCTCACGATGCAGCGGCGTAGCAGAGGGTGGAACGGTCTGCCGGCGTTGAAGGAGGCCGCGGGGTGAGGTTCAGGTTGAGTGAACGACAGGAGCATGATCGTCGTCCTTGATCTGCCGATAGCAGGGAACGCCGCAGAGCCCGGGAGGCACAATGCCGGATAAGCAGCCGCACACAAATTCAGTCTCGGTCAATCTCGCACCATGCCTAACCGTACGAGCGGGAGGGGCCGGCCAAGTCGATGCGGTCGTGGATCCGACGAAAGACGCCACTCTCCTGCTACAGGAAACCGTGGACACTCTGGTTCAATCCCAGGACCAGTACCGTCGCCTCATGACACGGCTGGCGGTTTGTGTGTTTGAACTCGCCGCGGATGGGACCATCCTCTGTGTGAATGACGCTGCCAGCCACATCACCGGCTATCAAGCGGTTGAGTTAGAGGGCAAATCCTGGTGGGACACCTTCTTTTGCGTGAACCAGCGCTGCCAAGTCGCTGACCTGAACAGTCGCTTCCGATCAGGCGATCTTTCCAATTGCGAAATAGAGATCAGGGCAAAAAACAGCTCCTCTATTGTTCTGCAGGTGTGCTCCGCGAATCAATATAGAAGGGATGACCGGCTCGAACGTATTGTCGTGTGCGGCGTGGATATCACTGAGCGCAGACGGGCGGAAGCGGCCGTGCGTGGCAAAGACGGGCAGCTCCGCCAGGCGTTGAAAATGGAGGCCCTCGGACGTCTCGCCAGCGGGATTGCTCATGACTTTAATAATCTCCTGACCGTGATTAACGGATTCAGTGAACTCGTGCTCACTCGTGAGAACTTAGACCGCGAGGTTCGTCACGAGGTCGAACAGGTAATGGATTGCGGACTCCGGGCCGCGATGCTGACCCGGCAACTTCTCGCCTTCAGCCGTAACCAAGTATTGGAGTCCAAGGTGCTTAGTCTCAATGATGTTGTGGGCGAGATGGAGTCGTTGCTTCGACGACTCATCGGGGAGGGTATCGCGCTGTCCTCTCATCTTGATCCAGCACTGAAACCTGTCACAGGCGATCCGGGACAACTCACCCAAGTCGTGATGAATCTGGCCGCCAACGCGCGGGACGCAATGTCTCGCGGAGGGCGGCTGCTCATTGAGACCAAGAATGTCGAACTTGATGAGGCATATACAGAGATCCACCGTTACGTGCGACCAGGTGCGTACGTCATGCTCGCGATCAGCGACAACGGGGAAGGGATCGATTCTGCCATGCAATCCCGTATCTTCGAACCGTTCTTTACCACGAAGGGACAGGAAGAAGGCACGGGCCTAGGCCTGTCGATCGTCTACGGGATCGTCAAGCAGAGTGGCGGCAGCATCGAGGTCTATAGCGAGGCGGGTAAGGGGACTACGTTTAAGATCTATCTTCCCGCAAGCAGCGGTCACGAAGAAGCGACCGAGGCAGTCCCNGGCAGCCTGGNNGTNCTCAAGGGCACNGAAACGATNCTGCTNGTGGAAGATGACGANANGNTGCGCGCCCTCGCACGNGTCATGCTCGAACGATTAGGGTATGTGGTGTTGNAGGNNNGCAACGGCCCTGAGGCCCTNGCCATNTACGAGAACCGCAGCGGTCCNATCCANCTACTCGTNACGGATGTNGTGATGCCCNAGATGAGCGGGCGTGAACTCGCCGANCGNNTNCGGGNACAATGGCCNAGTATCAANGTNNTGTATATGTCGGGCTTTACGGATGANGNGGTNCTCCTNCACGGGCTCCTGAGAGCAGAACACGCCNTTCTNCAAAANCCATTTTCANCATCGGCNCTGGNGTCCAGNGTGCGACGAGAACTGGATNCNCCCGACNGGCAAGCGGGTGAGACAGNGNNGCCCCNGCAAGGACCNNCCCGTGAGTCGNGAGNGGTNCANNGAACGAACNNGGNGTGACGAGTGTGGGCNCNGGACAGAGGGNGNANANCANGGTNNNGGCANGCNGGNGNCTGNGAAGGNGNGNNTCNGCTCNCGGCATCGGTTGNNCANGGCCTNTTGAGGCGNCGNGNGCANCNGTGANATNNCACNGGTGNTCNGTNNACCANAACANGCNAGGGGTTANANGGTNCTCTCTNANGGAGGTGATCAGNNNGCCATGGTTCCACGAGAGANGGNAGNCCAAGACGCNNNNTGNGTNGCAGAGTATGAACNNATCCGCATCTTTCTGCTNCAGGTGATGAACGAGGCAGGATTGCANGTGNANCACACNATCCGGGAGCTTCAGGAGCGNGCAAATCCGGTCGCGTGGCCTANNGTTGAAGCNTACCTCAAGGCCACATCCGTCACCGGNGGCCAAACNCTGCNTGANCTATTNCGAGCNATCCATCCTGGCATNACNAATCTGCGTCAGNACGNGCGAGTCCNAACGCANTTNCGGTGTCNNGTCTCTACNNGTGTCCCNGAGNGTNGCGGCGNGGGNCTNATCTGCGANCTNTCGCNTGGTGGTTGTCGTCTTGAAAGCGACCNCNCGCTCNCTCCNTGCACAGAGTTGNCGCTTCAGTNGTGTCTCCCTCACGANGCCTNTGTGATCGTCATTGATCANGCGGTGGTGCGGTGGGCTCACAGCCGACAANTTGGNATNGAGTTCCTNNNCCTGCNGNNNGAAGACNCCGCACGCCTGCAACGATTTCTCGANNGNGCANGGAGNNTCNNTATGATCGATNCGNGCGATCGACGAAAAGCCACACGACTCCCCGTNGANATNCCCGTCGANTACCTGGGAAAGGAGTTCCTTGGCAACGGCACGGTGATCAATGNGTCTCNNNATGGANTNCTCATCCGNGGAGACTACCTGCCNNTTATCGGNACNAANGTGTCCATGCGTCTGTTCCCTCCGGATGGCAAGGAACCCCTGTCTGTAGAGAGAGCGGTCGTCAGATGGCAACGAGAATCCGAGTTCGGAGTGGAGATCATGACCCTGACACCTGAGGCCCATGCGCGCCTGATCGGACTCATGACCTCCGTGCTCAAACACCGTGGCTGCGTGTGTGCACCGAATTTGCCCTGGTTATGTCGGTGTCTACCTGGTCGGCCACCCGATTGTGACACCGATTTGAGGAAGAGTTTCCGGCATACTTGACCCCTGGATGGGAAAGGAGGATGCCGTGAAACGAAAACGATTCAGTGTCGAGCAGATTGTGGCGGTGCTCAAGCAGGCGGAGATGGGTGTCCCCATCTCCGCCCTCATCCGCCACCTCGGGATTGCTGAGCAGACGTTCTACCGGTGAAATCAGCGGCATGCGGGACTGGAGTCGGAATAGGTCCGGAAGTTCAAACAGCTGCAGGACGAGAACACGAAGCTGAAGCGCTTGGTGGCGGACTTGTCGTTGGACAAAGTCATGCTTCAGGGTGTCCTGTCAAAAAACTCTACGGCCCTCGCGGAAGAGGATTGTGGTGGGGTATCTGTGCACCGCGTATGCGGTGAGTGAGCGGCGAGCCTGCCGAACCGTCCGCTGTGCGAGGGCCACTTACACTATCGGAATCATCGCGATCCCCGCACCGCGCTCCGGCAGCGGGTCAGGGAGATGGCCCAGACGCGGGTCCGGTACGGCTACCGGAAGATTCGGGTGCTGCTCAATCGAGAAGGGTGGGCCGTGGGCAAGAAACTCGTGTATCGCCTCTACGGGGAAGAAGGCCTGATGGTGCACCATCGAGTGCCACGACGACGGAAATCCGTCGCACCAGGATGAACCCGCCCCAAGCCGGGGAAACCGAATAAGGCGTGGATTGGAGACTTCGTCGCCGATCAACTGGCGAAAGGGCAACGGTTTCTCGCCCTCACCGTGGTCGCTGTGTTCACCCGGGAGTGTGTGGCGACTGAGGTGGGGCAGAGCCTCCGCAGGAAGCACGTGGTTACCGTACGGAATCGGCTCACGGCCCAACGTGGCGCGCCGATGGTGCTCTTTTGCGATAATGGCAGTGAGTGCTGCAGTCAGATCGTAGATCTGTGGGCCTATCAGCGCCTGGCGATCTCCCACATGTTGGAGATCGCGGCCATCGCAGAATGGCCCCAAGGCGATCCCTCCTCCGAAGTACTTCCTTCGGGTCTTTCACCCCACGCCCCGTGCCGCTATGCTCACAGAGCACACGTTCGCAGGTAGGATTGCAAGGAGGCGACATCATGGAATGCATACGCTGCCAGGGCTTGATGGTGGAAGAGCAATTTTTTGACTTTGAGGGAACCCAAGGCTTCATGTGGATGAAAGGCTGGCGGTGCATGAACTGCGGTCATGCGGCAGATCCCGTGATCGAGGCGAGCCACCGCTTGCACGACGCGATCGTGCGCGTGCGGCCGTACGAGGAACCGGAGCATGAGCACGAGCACGTGGACCGTCGGGCCGAAACCGTCACACGGGTTGCCGCATGACGGTGGGGTGTGGAGCACCCATACCCTCACGAAGGAATTCCGTTCTGGCACGGACGAACAGGAGCGTCTCTGATTATGGCGACCATTCTGATCATTGATGACGAAGAGCCCATCCGTGCACTCCTGCGCACCACGCTTGAAGCGGCAGGGTATGAGGTCACGGAGGCTTCCAACGGCCGCATCGGGCTTGAGCGGTATCGCCACAGGCCGACGGACTTAGTCATCGCCGACATTCTCATGCCCGAGCTGAATGGGCTGGACATGATTCTGGAACTGACGCGGTCCTTCCTCGACGCCAAGGTCATCGCGATCTCAGGCAGAGGAGGGGAAGATAATGTCTTGGATGTCGCGAAACTCCTCGGGGCACGGCGAACCCTCCAGAAGCCCTTTAGCATGACGCAGTTGCTGGACGCGGTGCGATACGAATTGGAGCATTAGTGCGGCCTTCCCTCGGCGCTGCCCCTGACCGCTCCCCCCCCCACTGGAGCCCGCATTGCGAACCACGCTTCTTTTTGGTCATCGCAGGTATCACTGCTTTCCTCGACCTGATGGCTTGAACGACAGCGGTGCCGCACCATCAGATCACTGCGCCATTATAGCGGTGATTTACTCGACTCGCATGAGTCCTTATTGTCATTTCGACCCCCAGCACACCAGCTTGCGGGACTGTAGCGATCTTGCCGTTGCCAAGAGGTACGCTATCGTTATCAGCAAAGGCAGCAGAAATGTCGGCCAACATGATGAACCATGCCGATAGAAATAGCTTGGCGATTATAATTGCGTCACTCCCTCCCTTACATTATTGGATCAACCATGGCGCGTAAGCGGCTAACGATGTTAGTCACAGTCGTAGGCGTACGCCGCCAAAAGTTCTGGCATTAGTTACGATCGGCATGGAACGGTCTGAGGAGTCCACGAGGCTGTGAATAGGTCGCTTTACACAGAAGTGCCTGTTTCGAGATTCGTGAGGAGTCGCCGCAGTCGTTCATGCTGATGGGACTCCAGGCTGAGGAAGGCTACGCCGAAGTCTTCTGCCATGGCCCATCGAATGGCGGCCAGGCGGATCTCCAGCGGCAAGGGTTCGTTTGGGAGATGAAGGCGAATGGTTAGATAGAGCCCGGTGGATACTGGAGTGGCGCTCGTCACTTTGCAGCCGCCGACCGAAAGGTTGTAGGCGGTCCCGTTGCCTTCTCCTGGTGGATCTTCTAGGGAGAAAGAAACCGGGAGTTCCACGCGAAAACGCTTGGATATCCGTGGCTCAAGTGGACTCTGGTCAGAAGTCGGTGGCCCCATTGAATGTTCCGATTGATAGCTCTACCTGGTAAGTCTACTGCGGCTTACCGCTGCAGCATGACAAGGCATTCTCGGCAATCAGCTGTGGGTAAGCCTACTGCAAAATCGTAGATGTATCCATCGATCCTCCTAATGCCACCATCCTCAGGTGAAGAGCCTGCCAGGCCTCTTCTCCTTACGAAATACGAAAAATGTGGTCCATAGCCTGATGAGCCTCCAAAGGCGTGGGAGGCGCCCTGTCTACAAATGGTATCGGATTCTGGTACGCGAAGTGGGCGTCAAATCAGGGTGCGAGAGGAGGCGCAGACATGGTCATAAACCAGATGATTACGGAACAGCATTTTCGGTGCCGGCGGTAGGCGCGAATACCACCACAAGTTTTCACAGCAAAAGCTTCTCGAGTTTCAATCAGCGATGGCCGAGCCTCTGATCGCTGCTGCCTGGGTGAGCGCCAGGGGGAGGCGCACACGAGGAGACGCTTGAGCGGACGGCTTAGTCCTCGCCTTAAAAGCTCGAAAAGATGGATTCAAGCAGGCGCTTGACTTTGCGAAGGTTTCCCCGATTTTTCTTTGCTAACAAGTGCACTGCCTCACTTAATTTGTGGACAAACTATTTCCCGTTTGTGACCATCCTTTTTGTAAAGAATTTGGTCGCTTCCGAGGCTCCACACTTTTAAAGGGATATCTGCCAGCCCTCGCCCGCTATTCTGTTACAAGGTCCACGACCGTCTCTCACCCAGATCATTTGGACAGATTTCACTGTGTTTCCGGTATATTTCCTAACGCATTCCTTGTCTACAAATTAAGCGGGGCACAACAACGGAGCAATCCCCCCGCCTCAACGGCAGTCAGAAACCCTTAACACTGGGGTTTAAACCGCTTGAGACTGTTGCTCAGAACACTCGCTTTGAAAAAAGAGGACTATGATCGAGGTGGTTTGTGAGATGGGACAGGCTTGCCGTGCTTTTGCAGATACTCTCGAATGGCATCCTCTAACACCGCGCTCTGGTTCTGATCCAATTCGGCAGCAAGGATGCGGAGCTGATGCATGAGGGGTGCGTCCAGCTCGTAGCCTACCCGGACCTTTCCCGTTTTTCCTGCCCGTGATTTCAAGCTTCGTGGCATGTCTGGAACAATAGAAATCTATAAAGCCCAGATGTGTCAATAGTTTACCTGTAAATCTGTATATATGTTTGACAGATGCAATCTGTAAATATATATTTACAGATATCAGACACTGAACCATTGACCTAAGGAGTGTGCCAACCATGACGTCCAGATCAATTAGCCTCGTCGGGCAAGTGGCGCTCATCGCGGCCATTGGATGTGTAGGAGTGTTCAATGCTCCACAGGATTCTTTCGCGGAGTTCTATGTGGCCGGTCAACTTGGTCCACAGCTCTCGAACAACTTTGGCAACGTGGGAGCGACCGGAGGACCTGCAGGCGTGAGCTTTTCAGATGTGGATCTGAACAACTCCCTCGCGTTGGGAGCCAAAGCCGGGTACTTCTTCCCGCAGGTACCCAATCTCGGCCTCGAAGTCAGCGCGTCTCATGCCAAACCCAATATCAATGCGCAACCGAGTGTCGTCACCGGTCCGGTGCCGGGCATCTTTGCATTTGATCGGACCAGCCTGCGCGTCGTTACCGTGGCCGTTAACGTGATCGCACGAGCGCAGATCAAAAGCTTTGAGCCCTATGCGGGGGTGGGACTGGGCTTGTTCTTTGCGCGGCTCAAGGATGCGGCAGGCGCGACGAGTTCCGACAATGGGGTGCCTGGGTTCAATGCCTTGGCTGGGTATCGGTCCTTCTTGACCGACGACAGAAGACTTGCGCTCGTGGTCGAGTACAACTACCAACGTGCCAGACTGAACTTTAGTAACGTGTTTGATCCGAGTGTGGGGTTAGGGACAGGACTGAGGGGCGATTATGAGGCGCATGCCATGATGGTTGGATTGTCGTATCACTTTTAAATGATATCCGCGCCAGGGTGTGGTGGCTGGCGCGGACACCCTGGTTCTGATCTCTTGCTTCCCCTCTCCGCAGGCCGACGCCCGGTCGCCGGCTCGTTCACCTGGCCATTCCGCCAGTAGCCGCCCTTTCCTCGTTATGCGACAAGAGCACATGATGCCGATGCCGTGGTCTGCACGAGACCCGGGAAGGGATGCGCAGACCGATGGCGACCCTCTTGCTCATTGATGACGAAGATCAGCTGCGGAGGCTCTTCCACAGCGCCCTCGAACACGCGGGCTATCACGTGCTGAGCGCCGCAGGGGGGAACGAAGGCATGCGCCTCCTGCACGATCAGGATGTGGATCTGGTTCTGGTGGATATATTTATGCCGGACATGGACGGCCTGGAACTGATCCCACTGCTTCGCAAGGCTCGACCTGCCAGCAAGATTATTGCGATCTCTGGAGGATCAGGTGAACGGAACTATCTCGACGTGGCCAAGCATCTGGGGGCGAACGCCACCCTCAAGAAACCGATCGGTCTCCAAGCGTTGTTGGATGCGGTCGCGGCGTGACGGGTCACCGGACTCAGCTGTGTTCTGGAGTATTTTGCGTTCTCTGCTATAGTTTTCATGAGGGTATAGAGGAGGGAGGACAGACGCCTTCCGAGAGAGAGAGAGAGAGAGAGAGAGAGGACATGCTATACGCACCGTTCAAACTGAGAAGCGTGTTTCATCCGACCGATTTTTCCCCAGCCAGCGAGGTCGCCTTTGCGCATGCCCTCAAGCTCGCCTTGGACGCGAAGGCCGAACTCCGAATCATGCACATCGATCAAGCCACGTCCCAGTGGAGCAAGTTCCCACAGGTTCGGGAGACCTTAGTCCGCTGGGGACTGCTTCCCCCTGGGAGCGCGAAAACTGCGGTCGGCACGCTCGGCCTGCGGGTTGAAAAGGTTCAGCACAGAGGGGACGATCCCGTCACACCGCTCCTGCGCCATTTGGAACGCAAGCCGGCCGACCTCGTGGTGCTCGCCACGCACCAACGCCATGGCGTCGCACACTGGATGCATGGGGCCATTGCCGAACCAATCGCCCGGCAATCCGGGGCTATGACGTTATTTGTTCCCCCGAGCAGCACAAGCTTTGTCTCCTTAGAGAATGGACGCGTCACGTTGCGCCACATCGTGATGCCCGTGAGCCACGTACCTCAGCCACAATCGGTCGTCCATTCCGTTTGCGGGCTCTCACAGCTCGTCAACGCCTCCGATGTGTCCTGCCTGGTGCTGCATGTGGGGACGAATGATGGGATGCCCACGCTGTCCTTGCCACGTGATAGCGGATGGAACTGGACAGAATCCGTCCAGCAGGGCGATATCGTTGAGCAAATCCTCAAACGCGCGAAGGAACGATCTGCGGATCTGATCGCCATGGCCACGCACGGGCACAAGGGATTCTTGGACGCGTTACGTGGCAGCACCACCGAGCGTGTCGTACGAGAGGCACGGTGTCCCGTGCTGGCCATACCAGCCTCCTCTTGATGCGCTTCACCTCGATGAGCATTCCTCAGACGCCACGCCGCGTCGTCAAGGCTTGCGTGTGGCGTCGTAGACCCGTCCTTCAATCATCTGGTTTATGATCACCTTTTTGCCTCCGCTAAGTCTCTGATCTGATAGGCCGTCACCCCCCCAATGTGCACCCTTTTATAGACAGGGCTCCTCCCTCGCCTTGAGGGGCTGATTACGCCCTCTGGTGGCTCCTCAGTCTGTTGATCTGCTGACGTTGTTGACACGTGACGAAGGCGTCCCTGAGGGCGCAGACATGGTCATACACCAGAACATTTTGGGAAGCGCCTGTTAGCGCGAGGGACGCGGCGAGCGGTTTAGCGGCTGGAAGGGCGTGGTGGGATTATATTCGTTGAGGGGATTGAAGGGGTTGCTCGGGTTGAACTGGTTGCTCGGGTTGAACTGGTTGCTCGGATTCGCCGGGATCGTCCTGATTGATGGGATTCAACGGATTCTTCGGATCGTAGGCGTTGCTCGGATTCAGCGGATTATCGGCACGATACTGATTGAGCGGGTTGAAGATATTGTAATCGCGCTTGTACTTCTCGTCGAAGCTGGGTTCGGCAAACGCAGGAGCGGCGAAGAGGAAAAGACCGAAGAGCCATGCCATCCACCTAGCGAGCCTCCGACAAGCGGGGCAGTAGTCACTGCGGCCTACTCCTCGCCAAGAGCTGCACGAAGCGGCTGCTGGAGTTTCAATCCTCGCCCTTCCCGAAGGAAGGGCGCTACCACGCATGAGCGTATCGCTCCTGGCCATGACCGC
>SPAX01000086.1 GCA_005239475.1 Nitrospira sp.
CTGTTCGTCGAAGCCGGGGTCGGCAAAAACGGGAGCGACGAGAAGGAAGAAACCGAGGAGCCAAACCATCCACATGGCGAGCCTCAGATTAAGAGTGCCAGCACGTCACGTTAGCCTACTCGCCGTCTGGAGATCAGCGCAAGCGGGTTGGAAATGGTTCCTAAAACCTTTTTCTTCTCCCGGCGTATCTGTTCATTGCCGCAAGTCGAGCTGAGGTGCGAAGTCAAGATTTGACCTCGCAGGTTCATTCATCTCTAGGCCGAACGCTGCGCACGGTCCTAAATGTCTACCCCTAGCGGTGTCCGTGTTCGGCACAGCTGTGAGATCTGCCGCTGCACGCCCGGACGTACCTTAGTGAAAGCCAGGCCGAATTCCTGAGGCCGGCTCCAGCGCACCGTTGCGCCATCGATGGTGAACGGGTTGCCTGCATCCTGCGAGAAAATACAACACTCCAACTCTGCTCCCACGGGGACGGCCACGAGACTCATGACGCGACAGCCCCCAGGGGAGAGGTCTCGCAGCTCTCCTTCACCGGCCACCCTCCGCCCCTTTGATGAAAAGTGGCTCTGCAATCGGACTGCGACGCGAACGTGCCGACGTGTGTCTCTCTTCCGGTCCCTGGATGCCGGTGGACTGCATCGCGTCGGCGTGAGCTCTCGCTCTCCACTCGGGTGGCCCAGCTTGTCCGCATATTGGCCGAATGATGTCCAGGCCTGTCCCAGCAGACTCAGCACCTGAGGCGTGAGTTGCCCCCCAAGTCTGAGCATGTCTCCGACCACGGACCGGGAGGCTGGTCGACGCCGGGGGAGCAGGCCGCGTCCCCCGGCGAGCAGATGCTGAATCCGCTGCGCCACGTCCTGGAACCCGGGGACCTCTTTTCTGGTCCAGCCATAGGCCTCCAGCGCTTCGGCATATCGGCCGAGTGACTCCAACGTCTGTCCCAGGACATACAGAATGTGCGCTTTTTCTTTGGAGGAGAACGTGCCCACCTCCAGGGCTTGGCGAAATGCCTCGACGGCTTCGTCGTAGCGCCCCGTCGCCAGCAAGCACAGAGCGATCTGCAGATGGGCGTTCCCGGCATACTGCGGGTCGCCGGCCACGTGTTGGAACTCTTCGCGCGCTTGGTCGAACATTTGGGCGTGCTTGAGCACACGACCGCGTTCATAGTGGTCGTGTGCGGACTTCGGTTGTTCCATGCTTCAATCCTCCCATTCGTCACGCGGGCACCGGAGACAAATTCTGTCAGATGGGGAGGGGAGCAAGAACAACACCCCGCGGCCGATCCACGCGGGACCTACAAATCAAGCAGTTACCTGCTCCACTCGCGGCTCGACTGGAGGGAAGCGTCGACAGGTTGGCCGGAAAGGTACGCGATACGGAAGGCCGCCGTCGCGGCGAAACCACTGCTCGGTACGGCGCGCCATGCGATCCAATCGGCTCGAGGGCGTGCTGGTCAATGGTTTCTCGCTGACCACCAGTTAAGCTGGCATACGAATCAGCGACCTTCAATTCGCAGGCCGCGGCCGTAGGGATTCGTGGGACTGCTGGGGCTATAGGGATTCCCGGCGCCGAAGGGAGAGACGAACTGGTCTATCTTGTTTGTTTGGTTTGTCTCGTTCATTTGGTTGGCTGATTGGATAACCAAAGAAACTAGATAACCAGATAAACTAAACAAACCAGACAGACCAGAGAGACAAGCGGGATTGGCGCTCAGCTCGCCGAGATCTTCCGCGTGGACGGAGAGAGGCAGTGGCAGCAGCAAGAGCAGCAGGAGAAAGAGAACCCGCATGGCGAGCACAGGAGATCATCAGGCTCCATCCCCTCCCCTGTTCACGCCTCGCGCCAGCGATTGACCTCGCGCGAAAGACGGTTATCTTATAACTGAGCGGAGGCCTCGGTGAGAGGAACATTCACTGGGACTGAGGTCAAGCGCAGGGGTGGTGTGCAGGCCCACTGACAAGTGGGAAGCCTAAAACTCCTCCAAGACCTCCACAATAAGAACAAGAGCTCTCAGACCCGCCTCCGCTTCGTTTTTTGTCCCATCCTTTTCCTCGCACACTTTTCCCCACTGATGAATTTCCTACTGATGGTGTGTTGTGTTTATGAGACCTATGGGCATTAATATACTTGACTCATCATTGGTAAATGGGTATACTCTGATCAACGAACACGGAGGACCCCATGAATCTGCCAACCACTCTTCAAGAAGCCATTCGATACTTCGCTGATCCGCAACGCTGTCAGGATCTCCTGATTTCCATGCGATGGCCGCACGGTCCAGTCTGCCCGCGCTGTAACTCTGGTGAACATGGTTATCTGAAATCTCGCTCGCTCTGGCAGTGCAAAGGCTGCCGCAAACAATACAGCGCCAAAGTCGGAACCATTTTTGAGGATAGCGCTATCGCACTCGATAAATGGTTTTGTGCGCTCTGGATGATTGTGAGTGCCAAGAATGGCGTGAGTTCCTATGAGGTCGCTCGGAGTCTTGGCGTCACTCAAAAAACCGCATGGTTCATGATGCATAGGATTCGGTTAGCCTTGCAGAAGGGATCAATCGATCGGAAGTTGATGGGCGACGTGGAAGCCGACGAGACTTACATCGGTGGCAATGCGCGCAACATGCATGCGGATAAGCGCGTGAAGATGCTGAGAACCGAGGGCAGCTTCCGTAAGGCTGTCGTGATCGGCATCTAGAGCGCAAAGGAGAAGTGCGGACTGCGGTCCTCAATAGGGCTTCTGGCAAATTGATTGAGCGGTCCGTGCGTGAGCATGTGGTGCCTGGGGCCACGCTGTATAGCGACCAAGCGAATGCATATCTGAAGGTGGGCAGAGATTACGCACACAAGGTGATTAATCACGCCGAAGAATACGTGAGGGGGAACGTGCACACTAACAGCATCGAGAATTTCTGGAGTTTGCTCAAGCGCGGGATCAAGGGCACCTATGTGAGCGTCGAACCGTTCCACTTGTTCCGCTACCTCGATGAACAATCCTTCCGCTTCAACACTCGGAAGGATAATGACCAAGGGCGGTTTATGTCAGCTCTTTCGATGATTCATGGTAAGCGTGTGGAATACAAGGAGTTGATTGGTCAAACGACGTGCTAAGCCTGGGAAGTATGATGATTACAGACGGCAGAGGAGAGGGCCACGGAAAGTCAAGGCGTGACCGGGGCTGTAATTATTGAGGTGGCTGTCGGTGGCAAGGGAATTACTTTCAGCATATGCACGATAACAGCTTGAATGCTCCCGAGTAAGGCGATTGCCTCATCTACATTTGCCAGGGATTGCTCGGGATGAATCAGGGGATTACGGTGCAAATCTTTCAGATCCTTAAGGGAAGACTTTACCAGGGGATCGCCGGCATTATGCTTTGTTAATTCGGCGAGATAGTCACCTATGTTCCGGCCTCCTGGCCGTGGCTTTCCTCCGGTAGCAGCATCATAGTATCTATGTAAAACCGACTCATTGGCTCGATGAAAATGAAATCCTGCGGCAGTCGGCAATTCAAATGCTAGGCACCGCGTTCCTTGTTTTATATCGAGTTCAGTTTCCGGTACTTTTAGAAGTAACTCTTCCGGAAAGAAGACTTGTCCATTTTCAACTAAATCGAGCGTATCAAATCCTCGTTTCTTCGTTACCAAAAAGATTGTCGACAATGCCATTTCAGCAGCAAGGATCGTTTCAAACTGTGACGCGCCACTTGTAATTCTATAGGCATGCACCCATCCAATCTCTTTTTCTTTGTCTGCTTCCGCTTCAGCAAGATTTATTAAGTCTGTGATAGCGTCAAGTAACTCCTTGCCTTTCTGCAAGGACGTTTTCAGCTTAAAGATACTCTGATAAAGAAATGGCCGTAATGCTCCCTCCGCTACATATAGCGGCAATCCAATATCCTTGAATTTGGATTGCTGAGTAAACCCAGCGAGATCCCGCATTGCTGCTCCAACAGAATATAAGTAATACCCATCTGCCCTAATCATATCGGCTCTTGATAATAGAGAGGGATCAATAAAGAAAGACGGATATTGCAGCATAGAGCCTCCGTGTGTTAGAAGACACCTCACGGAGGCCCTCATCGGATCAGGATGAGAGTTTTCGCAGTCTACAGAGCTATATGCCCACGAAATCAGTTCAGCAGCCTACCACCACGCCCAAAGCGAATCAAACGCCATTTGAGCGGTTCACGGCTGCTGCCAGTGCCATCTTCTCCGTTCCGAAGTCCTCCCTTCAAAAATCCCTTAAAAAGCCACAAAAGAAGCGATAATTCGCTTGCGGGCGCCTCTTGCTATACAATTAAGTGGCGTAGTATTGTTCTGCGATTTGGAGATCTATGCGAATCAAGGTGAAACGTAAAAAGATCCTTGCCTCTGGACGCTTGAGTGTCCTTTTTGTAGAGGACAAAGAAAGAGGTATGTGGTCAGCGCAATGCCTTGAACACGATATGGCGGTGCAAGGCAAGACATTGATGGACGTAAATACTGCAATGCAAGAAATGATTGCCTCCCAAATAGTGGTAAGCCGAAAACTGAATCGCAAGCCATTTGAACACCTTGGTAAAGCACCAAAGATTTTTCATGACCTCTATGCAAAATCGCAAATGAGGATTAATAGCCAACCAGTACACTTGCCTTCACGCGCGAGAGGCCTCTCTTCTTATCCACGCATTGCAGAGCAATATGCAGCAGTTGGCTAAATCACCTCCAGGGTGATGGTTATTTATGGGCGAATTGCCAACTCTTGCCAAATTCTTAGAGACTGCCCAGCGTATACATCAAGTCACCTTAGAAAGTATCGAACTGAAGGGTCCAACCGGTCGAAAAATTCATCAATATCTCAAGCATGCTAACGGTACAGTTACTTTTCTGCCAAACATAGAGGCGACGGACCAGCTCACGCCAGTTGTATTCGCAAGCCTTTGTCGTACTCTTGGTATTCCATCTGAGGAATTCGGTATTCCCCCCGAGTTTTTAATTAATCCTCTCCGCTCCCTTTGGGATATAGACTAACCGACTCCTGGTGGTATTGGCTCTTATCCCCACTTTCCCGACCTACTGAGTCTCATATATTAATGCCACAAAAGTCTCTCCCCAACTTCTGTGGATAAGTCTGTTCATAAGATCGCTCTGCCCCTCCACATACGCGCATTTTTTCATCTCTACGACGTCTTTGCCTAAAAATTGAGCATTGATCGCCATGGGATCCGCACCACAAGATATAGGGGTACTTCCAAAAAAAATAAATCAGAAACAACTATTCCTAGAAAATGCCAAGCCTTTCATGCATCACATGATGAATTGTCGCACTGGGAGCGGGGTTCACACTCAAGTTATGCACAGACGCCGCGCCTGGACTGGGTGTTCTGCGTCATGATACGGAGTCAATTGGATGGGGGTGGCTCACCACTGTGTCCTGCTCGCCAGGGAGCGATGCTGGAAATCAGTTCGACTGGCCTAGTTCCCGGAGAGACCGACTCGCCCACGCGGCCTCCGGCTGTGTCCTTCTCTGGAAAACAGGGGTCAACGCATGGAGCCGTGGCGTGACTGTGCCCCTCGGCTCGGACCGGTGGCAATGACCAGATACCCAGCCCCATGGCCCAGCGCGTGGCGGGCCGGCTCCTTCGAGGCGCTCAGTACCTCAACAGGACCGGTGCGCAACGATACTGCGCATGCACCGCCAGAGCCAGAGACACAGACAGAGTTCCACCCCCCCTCTCGCTGTACCTGCCAGTCCTCTTCTCCTGACGAAATACGGGGTCCCGAGCCGGATCCGCCCCTCACACCGAGGGGAGGAGCCTTGTGATCACGGTATCGGAGGCTCGTGCGCGACGGTGGCATCAGATCAGCGGGTGGAAGGCGGCGCAGACTTGGTCATCACCCAGAAGGTTCAGGGACGGGCGGCTGCGTCGTGCCCTAGCACAGGACGAGCACAGTGCCCGAGGCGGCCGATCAGATCTCGAAGAATAATCAGGGGTTGGGGCCGTGACCTGTGGGGGGCAACCCTGTCTCCCTGATCGTGATGCGGTGGCGTGCACCGTTGGCGCAGTGCTCTGGTCCTGGCATTCCTGAAATACTCGCGCTCATCAGATAGCCCGCGCCTTCAAAGGGCGATCAGTGGAGAGAGGGATCGAGTGCGATGGAGTGAGACCCTGCACGATGTTCGCATTGAAACGATGAGGAAATCTGTCTGAACGAGTGTGATGAAGTGCGGTTGAGTTGGATCTGGAATCGGGAGTAAAACCGGGAGTGAAACCGGGAGTAGAAAACTCAAACGGTGGACTCGTACGGAACAGGACTCATCGCCGACTCCCCTCCCATCATCGCGTCCTGAACGTCTACAAAGCCCTGAGAGGGTTTTGTGGACAGAGGTGACAGCCATTTGGTCACGCTCACCATCCCACACGCGGCTGAGAGCCTTGACACCTCCCCACGGTCGGCCTAGCCTTGGCCCCTGCCATAGCCTTTCGGCCCTGAGCGGGTCGCTCGCCTAACTGCATCACTTCCGGCGTGACGTGCCTCCCTCTACCTGCGGTGCCCTCTGACAAATGCTTCCATTGTGGCCGTTTGTCCTTGGAAGTCTGGGTGCTTTCCCGCCGTGAACGGGGTATTCTGCCTCGCTACCTATGAGGCTGTGCGTTGCGCGAGCACAGGAGATCAACAGGCCACCCTGCTCTTACCAGCCCAACACCCACCGATGCCCACTCCTTTCCAGCAGCGCCTCCGCTTCCCTTGGTCCCCAGCTGCCGGCGGTGTAGAAGTGGACGGATTTCTCGCCGGTCAACAGCGGGTCATAGAGGCGCCAAGCCGTTTCGGAGAAATCCGCGCTGACGAAGAGGGTCTGATCGCCGATCATCATGTCGCGGAGCAGCGTCTCGTAGGCTTCGGGGAGCTGGCCAAAGGCTTGTTCATAGTCGAAGTGCAGCGCATGCTCGCTCAGTCGGAACGGCCTGCCCGGACTCTTCACGGAAAAACAAAGCGCGAACCCCTCGTTGGGCTGGAGCGTGATCAGCAGCTTATTGGGCGGAATGCTGCCAGGCTCGAGGGACCGAAACACTTGGGTGGGCGCCTCGCGAAAGGTCACCGCAATCTGGGTCTGTTTACGCGGGAAGCGTTTGCCCGTCCTGAGATAGAAGGGCACACCCTTCCATCGCCAGTTGTGAATCTCCGCTTTCAGCGCGACATACGTCTCCGTGGTCGAATCCTTCGGGACCCCACGTTCCTCGCGATAGCCTGGAATCGTCTGGCNTGCGACCTGCCAGGACGTGTATTGNCCGAAGACGACATCCTGATGAGTAATCGGCGCAATGGAATGGAGNACCTTGAGTTTTTCNTNNTGNATCGCAGCGGCATCGAAGGACACCGGCACTTCCATCGCAACGACCGTCATGAGTTGGGTTAGATGGTTCTGGACCATATCGCGGAACGCCCCAGCCTGCTGGTAGTAAGCCCCNCGATGTTCGACGCCGAGATCTTCNGCNACGGTAATCTGAATNTTCTCNATGGTGTCGCGTTTCCAGAGCGATTCAAAAATCGGGTTNGCGAAGCGGAACGCCAGGAGATTCTGCACCGTCTCTTTGCCGAGGTAATGATCGATGCGNTAGATCTGNGATTCNTCGATATAGCGATGCAGGNTCGTNTTCANGNGNCGGGCTGAGTGAAAGTCGTGGCCAAATGGTTTTTCGAACACGACGCGGACCCACCCGTGGCTCTTGAGCAGTCCGGCCTGGCCGAGCTGTTCCATCGCGATGGGCACGGTGTCCGGTGGCAACGCCAGGTAGAACACNCGGTTCTCCGGCATNTTGTGCNTGCGCTCCAACCGGCGGATGTACNCGGCCAACGCCTCATANTCNTGTGCNCCCCCNTCATGCAGGGTCTGGTAGTGAAGACACTCNTCGCACCAGACGCGCANCTCCGTTTCATTGCGCCAGCCCGCTTGCTGCAGACCTTCGAAGGCCCAGAGCCGAAACGCCTCTTCACCCATCTCGTGCAAGGCGGCGCCGACGATCAGCGTGTTGCTGGTTTCCAGGATTCCCTGATCCCGCAAATGATACAGCGCGGGCAGGAGCTTCCGACGCGTCAGATCGCCGGTCGCACCGATGATGACAAAGACGTGGGGCTCAACCTGATGTTCCGACATTCGCAGGGTCCTCCGTGTGAACGGTCAACCGTCTCTTGGGACTCACATGATACAAGATTCGGCCTAACCCGCATAATTCACGAAGGCTTCTACTGCAACCGCCGAGACGCCGCCGCGACAAGCCTGACCGCAGGCGGGCTCGCCGCTCGGTCGGTCAACAGACTGTACAAGTCTGTCTGTCTGTCTGTCTGTCTGTCTGTCTGCCTCCCCCCCCTCACGCCTCCGCGCGCCTGTCTCGCAAGGCGACTTCGCAATTTCGCCACGGACCGTCATGAATAATACGGAGTGAATAGATCACACTTGGCAATAAAGGAGGGCGCCATGGCTACTTATCTGATGCTCCTCAACTGGACGGATCAGGGAATCAGAAATGTCAAGGAGTCGCCGAAGCGGTGTAATGCGTCGAAAAAGCTTGCTAAAGACTTGGGTGGTGAGATCAAGACTGTTTATATGACGCAAGGGAGTTTCGATCTTGCCCTGGTCGCAGAGATGCCCAATGACGAGAAGGTGGCCAGCTTCGTCTTGAAACTTGGGTCACTGAGAAATGTGCGAACCACGACGCTCAAAGCCTATTCGGAAGACGAATACCGAACGATTATCGGCGGTCTGAACTGAACCGTTGTATGCCTCTGTGACCTGCCCTCTACAAGCCCCAGGCCAGCGTAACCCAACTCAGACGCTGGTCTGACCCGTCCCTTGCGCCTTCCTTATCAACATACCTACAATAGGCCTCCCCCGCGAGGCTCCCCATGCCCTTCTCGATTCGTCTTTCCCGTCGCTTCACGGTGCAGTGCTCGGTCACCTACAACGCTGGCCCATTTCAAGGACAAGGCACCGTGTGGAATCTGTCGTGTACAGGGTGGCGACTCTCAGGCGACTTGCCCATGCGACCAGGGGAAACGCTCTCGCTGACCGTCACGCTCCCGAATGAGCAACGAATCGAAGTGCCTGAGGCGGTGGTGCGGTGGTCGAGAGGACAGGAGTTTGCGATAGAGAATCTCGCGATCGAGCCACACACCCACGCTCGGCTCCATCATTATGTGAAACGGTTGGTGCAGGAACCGACGGAGATTCTCTCATGAGTGACGATCGGCTCATTGCACTCCGATTCCCTGTGGCCCTTGTACTGTCGGTCGTGTGTCTCGCCGTGCCTGCGTGGGCGGATGGTCAAGCGGGCGTGGATGCCTACACGCGTGGAGACTACGCAACAGCCCTGCGTGAGTGGCGACCGCTGGCCGAGCAGGGTGACGCGAACGCGCAGTACAACCTCGGGGTGATGTATGACTTCGCAAAAGGCGTCCCCCAGGATTTTACGACGGCGCGGCGGTGGTATGAGCAAGCCGCTGCGCAGGGGCACGCGGGTGCGCAGAACAACCTCGGAGGACTCTATGAATTCGGACATGGCGTGACGCAGAATTCTGTGCGTGCATACATGTGGTACCACGTCGCAGCAGCCCACTCGACGGGTGACGCGCAGAAGGACGTCGCAGCAGAAAATCGAGATGAGATCGCAGGTCGCATGACTTCCGCACAGATTGCCGAGGCAAAACAACTTGCGAGGGAGTGGAAGCCGTTACAGAAATAAGCGACCATGGCGCACTGAGGGATTCACTTGAAACGACTGCTCCTTTTCGCACTCCTGGTGCTGAGTAGTGGACCTGCGTATGCGGAGTGGGTGGCGGTTGGTGGCCACGAGGAAGCAGGAGTGACTGTGTACGCCGATCCAGGCACCATTCGCCGCAAAGGGAATCTGGTGAAGGTGTGGCATTTGAACGACTTCAAGACCGTACAAATCGTAAAGGACAACTCGTATTTGTCTATCAAGGCGCAACACCAATACGACTGCACAGGAGACCGTGAGCGGATACTTGCGCTTACGAAGTTCTCTGGCAATATGGGGAGTGGCAAGGTGGTTTATAAGGACGCAAATGAAGGAAAGTGGAGACCTGTTGCACCAGGGAGCGTTTCTCACGATCTGGGGGAACTTGCCTGCAGCAAGCAGTGATCGCGCAGACAACTCTGCATGGTTCGATGGGGCAGCGGGTGGCGAAGGGGACGATGCACTGTCAAGGGAGCGGCGATGGGATCACAGCTCGTCAGATGGACACTTCATTTAGGATTAGGAAGCGTACTC
>SPAX01000087.1 GCA_005239475.1 Nitrospira sp.
TGTGAAAACGATCGGCGCCAAGATCCTCGTCTCCGGCGGGGGGCGCTGCAACGTCACGCACGAGGTCGTCACCCCCACCGACTTCTTCGGCAATCGTCACATCATCAAGAACGTGTTGGCAGCGTTTTCCGTTGAGCAGACCGTCAAGTGGTTTGCTTCGTTAGGGGTCGAACTCAAACGCGAAGAGACCGGGAAGCTCTTTCCGGTAATCGACAAGGCGCGAACTATCCTGACGGCCCTTGCCAATCGCTGTCACGCACTTGGCGTCACCATCCGTCCGGATCATCGCGTGACAGACGTTGCCTGTCTCAACGGCCCCGAAGCTGGGTTCGTCATTCACCATACCCACGGAACCCTGCAAGCGAAGAAGGTTATTCTGGCAACGGGTGGCCGATCGATCCCCAAATCGGGAAGTGATGGATTTGGCTACGAGTTGGCACGACGGTTAGGTCACCAGGTGACCGCCACCGTCCCGGCACTCGTGCCGCTGGTGCTCGAGGACACGATGTTTCATAAGACACTCTCCGGTCTCTCGCATGACGTCGAGTTGACCACAGTGGTGAAGGGTCGCATCGTTGACCGCCGGACGGGGAGTTTACTCTGGACCCACTTCGGGATCAGTGGGCCAGTGGTCATGGACGCGAGCCGCTTCTGGTGCCTGGCACAGGAGCAAAAAGAAGCCGTGGCCGTCTATGGCAACGTTCTGCCTGGTCAGAACCTGGAACAGGTGCGGGAGTGGTTTATGGAGCAGATGCGAGACAATCCCCGACGCTCACTGGTCAAGACACTGGCGCAACGGCTTCCCCAACGATTCGCTGAGGCGGTTATCCATCACGTCGGGTGCGAGGTGCACATGACCATCGCCCAACTGCCGCGCAAGGATCGAGACCACATCCTCACTGCACTGACCAAGTTTCGATTTCCCATCGTGCAGGATCGCGGCTGGAATTACGCAGAAGTCACGGCGGGCGGGATCCCTCTCGAAGAGATCAGTTTCAGGACAATGGAGTCCAAGTTGGTGCCGGGCCTCTATCTGATCGGTGAGATCCTCGACTGCGACGGCCGGATCGGCGGGTTCAACTTCCAATGGGCCTGGGCGACAGGATTTCTGGCTGGCCGGGCGGTCGCCCCCCCTAGCTGATCAAATCACCTGCAAGGCTCCTGAAACGCCCTATCCGGCCTAGCAGGCTGCGGAAAAACTCTGTTGGTTTGTCTGGTTCATCTGGTCTATCTGGTTGGTTTAGTTCATGAGTTGGTCTTGTTCAACCAAATAAACGAGACAAACCAAACAAACCAAATGACGTTTTCCTTAGGCCGGCGGACTGTTTCAGCATCCTGCTAGACGACGTCCGATGGGGTTCCTCTATCTCTTAGGCCGTATTGGCTTGCAGTCTGGCGTCGTCCTTCAACGACCCAAACTTGGACTCATATTCGGCGATGACGCGATTGAGCACGGCAGCCAACCGCTTCGCCGAATAGGGGTTCAGCACGATGCGGTTCGTCATCTGAACCTGGATATTCGCCTGCCCCAGCTCCCACACATTATTTGCGCCAAAGGCCAGCACCACTTCTTCACGGGTCGATGACACGTTGCACACGTTGGCGTAGGAACTCTGAAGCTTGGAGACATCAAACTGGACCGTCGGTGTGGCATTGGTGGGCTGGTTTGGCTGTGACGGGCTTGCTGAGGACAGGCTCGTTACCTTCCCTGTTGATCCTGCCTCTTTCATAAAGATCTCCTTTGTGATGGATGGAACTGTCATCAACCGACAGGGACACATTCCGAACATCTCGTACGTAAACTACCAAGAAATATGACGTGCAAAAAGGAAAAACACGGTTTGTGCGATCGTTCCAGTGCCACCGAGGATGATCATCGCGATCACAAAGCGAGGTATGCGCAGAGCATGAGCCATGAACACACTGATGGAGAGATGTGCCAAAGGCGGAAAAATGATGACAAACCACGGCAATCAAGTACTCTGATAAGAATCTACGTAGGCTTTGAGCCGATCAGTAGTCTTGCGGCAGCGCTCCGTTGTCTGGCGCTGTGCGAGACAGGTCTGGCTCAACGACTGTGCCTGAGCAGGAAGGGACGTAGTGAACGGACCGAATTCTCCAACTGAACGCTCGCGCGGCATGACCGGCCCTTTGCTGGCGGTGCTGACGACCGTCGCCGTCATCGGTCTGAGTAGTTGTGCCATCAAACCGATCCCGTTGACGACGGACGAGGTGCGATCGCGAGTGCAAGAAGACCGGGCCGTTCTGACAAAGGATCAAGAGCCCGTCTCGGGCCCGATCGACCTCTACGAAGCGATGGCGCGGGCATTGAAATATAACCTCGACGCGCGCGTCGAGTTGATGCACAAGATGCTGGCGCAAACCCAACTCGACCTGTCTCACTATGCCATGTTGCCTCGTCTCGCGGCGAACGCGGGATTCGACGGTCGCAATAATTTCACGGGAGGAGTGGCGCGATCCTTGATTACGGGGAACCAGATTCTCGAGCCCTTTACCTCGTCTGAGAGGAACATTTTCTCGGCCGATCTGTCGCTCAGTTGGAATGTCTTGGATTTCGGCATGTCGTATATCCGGGCGAAGCAGGCCTCCGACGATGTGTTGATCGCCGAGGAAGAACGGCGGCGTGTGGCCAATCGCGTGATGCAGGATGTGCGGGCCGCCTATTGGCGGGCCGTCAGCGCGGAGCGGATTCTTCCGTTCCTGAAGATGCTGGATGAGTGGGTCAAGAGTGCGCTCGAGAAGGCCCAGGCCGTCCAGGACGAAAAGCTCAGTACCCCGCTGGTTCCCTTGCAATACAAGCTCGATCTCCTCAATACGCAACGCTACAGTCAACAGCTGTTCCGGGAGCTCTCCGTCGCGAAGCTGCACTTGGCCGCGCTGATTAATCTTCCCCCCGGCCAAGAGCAAGAGATGAAGCTGATGGTGCCGGAGGGAGAGGCCAGAACGCTGAGCCTTCCGCTCGATATGTCGGTGCTGGAGGATCGGGCTCTGGAAGCACGTCCGGAACTGAGAATGATCGATTATCGTCGTCGCATCAACGCGCGCGAGACCAAAGCGGCGATCCTTGAAATGTTACCCAGCCTGAATCTCCAAGCCGGCGGGAACTACAACAGCAACGCGTTTCTCTTCAATAACAATTGGGCCGCCTATGCCGCACGGGCCAGTTGGAATTTGCTGAACATCTTTCGGTATCCGGCCCGGGCGAAGACCATTGAGGCGCAAGATAAGGTGCTGCACACGCAGAACCTCGCGCTGACCATGGCCATCATGTCGCAAGTGCATGTCAGCGTGGCGCAGGTGGCACAAGCGAAGAAAGAAACCTCGACGGCGAAGCTCTATCACGATACGCAATCCCAAATTGCCGAGCAGACGCGCCTGGCATGGCGGACGGCCCGGTTGAGCGAACAGGCCGTGCTGCGCGAGCGAGTCAATCAGGTGGCGGCGCAACTACGCTACGATGTCGCGGAGGCGGAACTCCAAACCGCCTGGGCGTCGCTCCTGGCTGCCGTCGGCGAAGACCTGCTGCCCAACGATCTGACGCAGGAACAGAGTGTGTCCGATCTGGCCCTCGAAGTTCGTACACGATGGGCGAAGAGCAAGGAGTTGCTCAAGTGACCCGTACCGGCTGGCCGCTGATCGGTGTTGCGATCATGGGCCTGTGGTTCCTGATGCCGATGTGGCTCGCGACGGCCGGCACCATGTTGGACCCCAAGCCAGTAAGCAGCGCGGCAGAACTCAGCACGATTCGTGGGGTAGTGAAGGCGACCGCACAAGCTACCTTAGCCAGCCAGGTTCAGGGCCGGATCAGCCAGCTGCCNATTAAGGAGGGACANCGGTTTAAAAAAGGAGCCCTCCTGGTCGCCCTCGANTGTTCGAGGTANGAGGCAGAATTGGCAATCGCTCAGGCGGAACATCGCAGCAAGAAGAAGACCTACNAGAANAACCTCCNGCTCGCCGAACACCAGGCNGTTGGTGAACTCGAAACCGAANTCTCTCACGCCGAAGCCGAGAAAGCGTTNGCAGCCNTGAAGNTCGCACAAGTTAANGTGAAAGGCTGCACCNTACGTGCACCNTTTCCCGGACGTGTCGTCAAAATGATCGTGAACGAACACGAGAATGTCTTTCCCAACGACCAGCTCATAAGCCTGNTGGATGACAGTCTGCTGGAGATCGCGCTGATTNTGCCGTCGAAGTCCCTNGCNTGGCTGAAGGTCGGNACGCCNTTCGAGTANGCCGTCGATGAAACGGGNCTNCGGTANCCCGCCGTGGTTCAGGACATCGGCGCGAANGTCGATCCTGCCAGNCAGACGGTGAAGGTGAANGGCCTGTTCCTCACCCAGCCCGATAACGTNCTGGCNGGNATGAGCGGNACNGCCTCCTTCGCNGAGNTNCCNCGCTGATATGNTCGCAGCAGAANNNAANCCNCNCAGCCNGCCNANGANCNNGNNNNTCTNNNNGCTGCTTCAGNTGGAAGGGANGNTNCGCGCCGNCCANANCCAGCAAGANCTGCAATTTNTCTTNGTCAATGAAACGCGCCGGTTGGTTCCCTATNNACAAGCAATTTTACTGGNCCCGCCGACCCNGTCNACNCAGAGNTANNAGGTNNGNGCCGCATCGAGCGTCCCGGTGGTGGATCGCACCGTGCCCTTNATGCAATGGACCGAGCGATTGATTNGNGNTCTGCGCANNACCTCGACAGGGCCGNACATGNNTCACGTCACGGAAGCNGAGTGTCCNGCCGAGCTCAGACNAGANTGGAAGGAATTTACTCCNGGCNATGGATTGTGGTGNCCTCTCAAGCANCCNNGGGGACAGATCCTCNGNGGCCTGTGGNTGACGNGGGACCAGCCCTGGGCNNACCACGAGNTGNCGNTCCTGCANCGGCTCAGCGAAGCCTATGCNTANGCCTGGNNTGCCGTNGGNNCATCGAACAGCCGTCGGTGGCGATGGGGACTGAGCCGGACCACGACGTGGATACTCGCAGCCGCAACTCTGGGCGCACTGGCCATTCCNGTCCCCATGTCGACGCTGGCNCCTGCNAAGATTGTCGCAAAGGATCCTCTNATCGTGAGCGCGCCGATCGANGGNGTCATNGCCGAGATTCTCGTCCTCCCCAATACCGNCGTGTCCGAAGGCCAAGTGNTGTTCAANTNCGAAGANACCACGTTCAGAAGCGANTANGACGTNGCGGAACGGAACCTNGACGTNGCGATGGCGCAGTATCGGCGCGCNGNGCAAGGCTCNTTCGTGGAAGCCGAGCAAAAGGCCGATGTTCCGTTGTTGAAAGCCGAAGTCGAGTTGCGAGAAACCGAGNGGAACTATGCCCATGAACAATTGACGAAGGTNGAGGTGAAGGCGGAGCANGCCGGGCTGTTGCTCTACACNGACAAGTCCGATTGGATCGGGAAGCCGGTNGTGGTCGGCCAACGNATCATGGANCTGGCGAATCCNCANCAGCTGGAGGTGCGGATNGATCTGCCGGTGGAGGATGCCATTGTNTTGCGCGAAGGCGCATCGGCGACNCTNTTCCTGAANGCCAANCCNTTTTCCAGCGTTCCTGCCACGGTCAGTCATGCGAGCTACCATGCCGANGTCTTGCCGAACAATACGCTGGCCTACCGNGTNANGGCACAGCTTGAACAGGGGTCGTCGGAACTTCGCATNGGCTGGCAAGGAAGCGCCAAAATTTACGGAGAGCGGGTCACGCTGTTCACCTACCTGTTCCGTCGCCCGATTTCCGCCATTCGGCCATGGATCGGCCTATGAAACTGACCACGCTCCCAAAGCAGGATGTCGTATTGCCGCCGTTGCGCGAGGATCTCCGGCTCATCGCAGGCGCTTCGGCCGCCGACGGTTCGCCGACATGGGTCATCGTCGATCCGGTCCGTGGAAAATTTTTTCAGATCGGCTGGGCTGCGTATCAAATTCTTTCGCGTTGGAGCGGCCGATCGGCGGAGGCTGTCCTCGCGCAGATCCATGCCGACACGACCTGTCGAGCCACGAAGCAGGATGTCGAGGACCTCCTCAGGTTTTTGTACGCCAACCATCTGATGCGCGAACCGCCTCAGGGGGGCTACCGAGCCTATGCAGCCCAAGCAGAAGCCGCACGGCCACAGTGGCTGATGTGGCTCGTTCACCACTACCTGTTCTTCCAGATTCCGTTGGTCCGGCCGGATAGATTTCTTCGCGCGACTCTTCCCATCGTCGAGTGGCTCTTTTCAAAATCGGTCGCCTGGATCATCGTACTCATCGGGCTGGCGGGTGTGTATCTCGTTTCGCGCCAGTGGGGTGTGTTCACGGCGACGTTCTTGCATTTTTTCACGCCGCGCGGCCTCGCGCTCTATGCCCTCTCTCTGGCCATCGTCAAGGTCTTTCACGAGCTCGGGCATGCCTATACGGCGACGCGCTATGGCTGTCGGGTTCCCACCATGGGCATTGCCATGATGGTGATGGTGCCGATGCTGTACTCCGATACGTCCGATGCGTGGAAACTGACCTCCCGTCGCCAGCGTGCCGCCATCGGCGCAGCCGGGATGATCGTCGAATGCGCGTTGGCTGCGCTGGCGATCTTCGCGTGGAACTTTCTCGATGACGGCGTCGCGCGGAGCCTGGTGTTTATCGTGGCGACCACGAGTCTGATGGTCGGTGCTGCCATTAATCTGAGCCCGTTCATGCGATTCGACGGGTACTACGTGCTCTCCGACTGGTTGGGCATTCCCAACTTGCAAGATCGAGCCTTTGCCTTCGGGCGGTGGCAGCTACGGCGATTCCTATTCGGTCTGGATAGGCCGATGCCCGAGCCGGTCGCCGCTGCCCAACGCCGATTCTTGGTCTGTTTCGCCTGGGGGGTGTGGGCGTACCGTTTCATGCTGTTTCTCGGCATCGCGCTGATGGTGTACCATTATTTTTTCAAACTCCTGGGCCTAATCCTATTTGCCATTGAGATCGGTTGGTTCATCGTGCTCCCGATCGTAGGGGAACTGAAAATCTGGTGGACCTTGCGCAGAGAGATCGTGGAACGTCGCAGGGGGTGGCTCTCCGCCGGAGTGCTGGCCTGTGGCATCGCCTTGCTGTTCGTGCCCTGGTCCGATCGCATCAGCCTCCCTGCGGTGTTGGAATCGACGCCGCACGCCACAATCTATGCGCCAGCGCCCGGGAGGATTATCGAACTGGCGGTGAAAGAAGGGCGGCGGGTGGGGGCGGGGGACAGGCTGGTTGCATTGGAATCGCCGGCGCTCGAAAAGGATATGGCGTTGACGCGCAAGCGGATCGAGGTCGAACGATTGAGAGGCCAGCGCCAGTTCATCGATCGAGAAGAACTGGCGAAGCACCAGGTGACGTTGGAAACCCTGAGGGCTCGCCTTTCACAGCTCGAAGGCCTACTGCAGCAGCAGCAGAATCTATCACTCACTGCGCCGATAGCGGGAGTGGTGACCGACCGAGCGGAGGCCCTGCACATAGGTCAGTGGATCAACAAGCAGCAGCCGCTCGCATACGTCATCGATCCCGCGGGTGAAGAGCTCCATGCGCTGGCTTCCGAGATAGACGTCAGCTATCTCCACGCGGGTCAATCAGCTCGCTTCATTCCCCAGGGTCCGGAACGGCCGAGCTTGGAGGCGCAGGTTGGCGAGATTCGAGACAACGACGAAAGCAGCTTCACGGTGCCCTACCTCCTCTCCGTCTATGGCGGCGACGTGCCGGTTCGGGAAGACGCCACTCACAGACTGAAACCGGAAACCTCTGTCTATCGCGTCACGCTGCACCTCGTCGGGTTGCCGCCCCGATGGAACCAAGCCGTGCGAGGAACCGTGCTGGTGAAAGGCCCTCGTATCAGCTTCGCCCAACGAGCCTGGGAGCAGACCGCCCGCATCTTCATTCGCGAAAGCGGTGCGTAACGCGCGTTCCTCGTGAAGCGTATCTCGTCTCTCGCAGGCGACGATACTGACATACTTGTTCCGTCCCGCGCTTCACGTTTCACGAACGACGATTTACGCGCAAGAGCCGTTGCCCCCCTCCAAAGGGTCAGACCAGAAAAAGTCGCCCTGAAGCGCATTCTGCAACCCTCGACGAATCTCCCTGCCAAGAGCACTGTAACTCGGCTGCACAAAAGAAGAAATTGTTACGAGGAATGGCACCCTCCTTGCTACATTTATTGTGAGTAATAATGGGCGTGTAGTGTCTTCGACCATGCCATGAGAATACTACGTAGGCACAAGCAAACATCGGTCAAGCCAGCGCGAGGGCGCCGTCATGCCTCCGCGGGCGTCACCCTGTCGACGTTCGGCGGGTCATTGCTTGCGCTCGAATCGCGCATCATGTTCGACGGGGCTGCCGTGGCCACGGTCAGTACCGTGACCACCGAGCAAATCGCGCAAAGCCAGGCTGAGGCGTCCTTCTCGGCTGATGACGCTGCGACAGCTGACAGCGCGCCCGATGCGCCGACGGGCGAACCGCAACCCACCACTGGCGACCAGGCGTTGTTCGATGCCCTGGCGGTGTACGATACATCCGCCGCCCGCCAGGAGATCGTCTTCCTGTCCTCCAGTGTCCGCGAGTACCAGCAACTCCTCGACGGCATCAGCCCCAACGTCGAAGTGATCGTGCTCGACCCTGCCCGTGACGGCGTGGAGCAGATGGCGGAGATTCTCGCCGGTCGTACGGGCATCGACGCAGTCCACCTGATCGGCGAAGGGACCGAGGCCGAGATGCATCTCGGCACGAGCTTCCTGACACAAGACTCGATCAGCATGCGTTACGCCGAACAGTTTCAACAGATCGGCCAATCGCTTTCCGCGAATGCCGACCTCCTGATCTATGGCTGTAACTTTGGCCGTGGCGAGGCCGGGCAGGCAGCCATCCAGACGCTCGCTACGTTGACGGGTGCAGATGTCGCTGCCAGCACCGACCGAACCGGACACTCGGCCGAATTTGGAAACTGGATTCTCGAAACGTCCATTGGAACGATTGAATCATCAGTCGTTGTCGGCGAGGCGACGCAGGCGGCCTGGGACCATGCGCTGGCGACCTTTACCGTCACCCTCACGAACGATTCCGGCGCCGGGTCGTTGCGTCAAGCGATTATCGATGCCAATGCGGCCGTAGGAACCGACACGATTGCGTTCAACATCGCCGGCGCCGGCGTGCACACAATTGCTCCTGCTTCCGCACTGCCGACGATCAGTGGCGTGGTATTCATCGACGGCTACACGCAGCCTGGGTCGTCCGCGAACACACTCGCGATCGGCAACGACGCGGTCCTGCTCATTGAGCTAGATGGAGTTGGTTCCGGCGGCGCCAACGGACTCACGCTTGGTGCCGGCAGCGCCGGTAGCACAATCCGTGGCCTGGTCATCAATCGTTTTACCCGTGGCATTCAGGTCAACAGCACCGGCAACCTCATCGTCGGCAACTGGATTGGTGTGGATTCTACAGGCACCGTGGATCTCGGCAACACGAATGACGGTATAACCATCACTGCGAATAACAACACGATTGGAACGTTAGCCGTCGCAGACCGCAACCTGTTGTCGGGCAATGATGATGAGGGTGTGGACGTCGATCCCGGCTTTACCGGGATCGTGATTGAAGGGAATTATATCGGGACGAACGCGATGGGGACCGCGGCTGTGGCCAATGGACTGGCCTCTGATCCCGATTCCGGTGGTCTGCGGCTCGATGGGAACGGCACCATCGCCCGAAATAACCTCGTGTCAGGGAACCTCAATTGGGGCGTCTACGTTAATGGTACCGGGAACGTGCTTTACGGCAACCAGATCGGCACCAATGCTGCCGGCACGGCAGGCATCGCGAACAGCGGGCCAGGCATTCGGATTGCTGGAGGAAGCAACCATCTTATCGGGGGCACCGCCGCCGGCCAGGGAAATACGATTGCCTTCAACACCGACGACGGCATCCGGCTTGAGTCGGCGACCTCCACAGGCAACGCCATTCTTGGTAACTCAATCTTCTCAAACACCGGCCTGGGAATTGACCTGACCAACAACGGCGTCACTGCCAATGACGCGGGCGACCCCGATACCGGTGCCAATAATCTGCAGAACTTTCCGGTGCTGACGTCCGCCCAAGTGGTGTCCAGTACCCAGGTGACCATCATCGGTACGCTCAACAGCATAGCCAACAGCCAATTCCGCATTGAGTTCTTCAGCAGCGCTGCCCAGGACGGAACCGGTTACGGCGAA
>SPAX01000088.1 GCA_005239475.1 Nitrospira sp.
CTCACTCGACAAGAACCCCGCCGGAACGTGGAAACAGTACGGATCGCTCTTCCGCGAGCATGCGACGGCAATCATCACACCCGAGTTACTGGCTGCACTGGCTCAGGTTGAGGGCGGAGGAAATCCGGTGGCGCGGACCTACTGGCGGTGGCATCTGACCTGGAATCCCTTGAAGCTGTACCAACCGGCGTCGAGCGCGGTCGGCATGTACCAGATTACGGATGGGACATTCCACGAAGCGACGCGATACTGCATCCATGATCATATCGTGGTCGAGGACGGCCCCTGGCACGATCCAAATTCATGTTGGTTCAACAGCCTCTACACCCGCGTCGTGCCGAGCCATGCCATCCAATTGACCTCGGCTCTGCTGGATCGACGCGTCGCGAATGCAGTAGGACCACGACGGATCGGCACGGTCACGCTCCGGCAGAAGCAGGATCTGGCAGCCGTGACCCATCTTTGCGGAGCCGGAGCCGGCCACGCCTATGCCGCACGCGGCTTCCGGCTAACCTACCATCAACGGTGCGGCGACCACGACGTGCGAGACTATCTTGCACGAGTCAACGCGATGAAATACCAGTTCGCCCGACTGGCGGCCGCCGGCTAGCCTGCGACCTGGCTCCCTAAGCCCGTCGAGGGACCGTTGACCGAACCTCTCCATCGGCGTAGCATAATCCCGTGACGTTCCAGTGACGGTGGCTGCTGTCTCTTCCGCACGCTTCTACCCGTCATCCCGCGTGCCGATCTCGTCGCAGTCCCCTTCACTCTTACGCCTGATTCTTTGTCGTAGCGCATCACCGCCTGGATACGGATCCTTCGGAACGAGGGTCCTCATGGTGACTGTCAGCCGACGAGTGCTCCTTCCCCTCTTGGCGCCGATCCCTGTGCCAACTGCCTTCTCCATGCATGCACCGAATCCCATTCAGACCGGTGAGACTCCGTCCTTTCTCCTGGCTGCCGCTGCGCCCACCGAACGTCTCTCTCCACCGGTCACCTGGCTGGATGACTTTGGGCGCAGGCTGACGACGTACTTCACGAAGAAATATCCTGCGTACGATTTCTCACTGTACGCACAGGAACTGGACCGAATCAGTGGCGCGGTTAGTCCAGCCCACATTATTCATGAACTCTTCTGCTGCAATCGCCGATCCGCTGCTGCGACAAGCCTTCGGCCTGCGGGCTCGCGACGCGGCTCAGCGATTTCGCAACAAATCATGCCGGACGAGGAGTTCGGCATTGTCTATCCAGGATCGGAAACCGAGCCGCCAACGGAAGGAGGTCGCACCGGAAATTGCAGTGAACGCCCGAACATCAGAGGGAGGGTCTGATCATGGCTCCGCATACACCTGTGACCGATCGCATTCTCGGCGAAGTACAACGCACACATGGGTGCGATCTGGATATGTTGACAAAGAGTCTCTCCGACCTGTCCTGGAGCCAGGTCTTTCTTGAAGTCGATCGGCTGAGCCGGGATGGACAGGTGCTGGTGACATTCAACACCCGAGGTCTCTACATGATCCGGCTGCCGGAGCACAACAAGGGACCTGCGACCCACTAAGTCCGGCCCTGATCAACGGAGGGGTTTGAGGAAACCGGTCACCCGAGAGACGAACCGCCTGATCGGTGCGCGCTAGTTGCCGTGGCTGCTTATGATGCTCCCTCCAAGCTTGCACACTTCTCATATTAAGGGTGACCCAATTAATCTCCCACTGCGCGCGTAGTTGCTTCCCCTCTTCCAGTTCATCACCCAATCCGAGCAAGGGTGTGAGAAGCGTTCGACTGCGGCCGTCGAGCGAAGCCCTTCTTAGGGCGCGCGATCCGGGAGCAAAGAAAGCTTCTCGCACCCTTGCGTCTCACCTTCCGAGGCCGCGCGTTCAACGATACAAATGATCCTGCCGAGCTTGCTCATTTCTCTTTCAAGGGGGTGGCCTGGATTAGTCCCCAACTGCGCACGCCGAACGACCACAGCTTTATCCTGGGGGTTCCGTGAGCAAGGGGGACTAACCGGGCGGCCCCCGTCTCCCTCAATCCTCCTTTTCTTCCACGCCCCAACTTGTGAGCAATACCTCCTTGCCCTTCGCTGAGCGGAGATGTTCCGCGACCCGCAAGCTGGTCAACGCCTTTCCCATTTTATCAGGCACATACTCTTCGAGAAAATCGGTCGAGACCACTGCATTACGTAGCTCGCCGTCGGTTTCGACCCGAAACACCTGCGCTATTCTGCCAACATCATACGAGTCACGAATCGAGGCTCCGGGGAAATGTTCCTGAAAATACCCACGCACGGCCGCCAGTTTTTCCAGTTCATCGTCTGTATTCGCATCCGATCCCCACGCCATATCCTGCCCTCCTCTGTATTCTGATGATCACAATCTTCACCGCGCGCAACTTTGTCATCCGCCCACGCACTGGCATGCCGAAACGCGCCATTAGCCCTGGCGAGGGCCTTCTGTCTGCTTCTCTGCACCATCACACCTTCTCGCTCAAGGGAGCCGCCAGACTGTCCTTCACTGCACGCATCGGACGAGCACAGTTTTATCCTGCGCGTTCTGCGAGCAAGAAGGATGGTCCGGCTGCTCCCTATCCCCTCCTCCAGCTCTCCCACTTCTCTCTTCGGAGAGNGGCCTGTTTGGGCTCCCACTGCGCGTAACTTTCTCACCCGCCCACCCACCGGCACGCCGAAACGTGCCATTAGCCCTGGCGAGGACCTTGTGATTCAACCTATCTCTCTCCAGGGGAGTGGCCGAGGCTGCCCTTTACTGCGCGCATCGAGCGACCGCCGCTTCATCGCGGGGGCTCTGCGAGCAAGAAGGGCACCTGGCCGCTCCCCTCCCTCTCCTCTATTCGAACAACCTCCTAAACCCCGCCTTAATCTGATCCAGCCCCTCGCGTAAGTCGGTCTCAAGAACATCGGCCTTGGCCTGCACTACCACGCGCTTGGCCTTGAGCTGGTCCTTGAACAACACCAGCTTGGTGAGTAACTCCTGCTTCTGTGACTCCAGCGTGACTTGCTGCTTGGCTTTCTCACTCTCAAACCGGCCCTTGAGTGCCTCATACTCGGCTTCGAGCGTGCTCGTCCGGCCCACGAAATCCTCCCAGACCCTGCCCGATTCGAACACGGCCCCTTTCAGTTTCTGTTCCGCAACGGATTCGAACTCGTTCAAAGCCTTGAGGGTCTTCGTCCTCTGTTCCTCGAACGTGTCGCGAGCCTCCGCTTTGCCGAGGGCCAATTGCACTTGAAGATGTTCGAGCTTGGCCTGCACCTCAGTCTTCGCCTGCTCTGCCATCTCCTTCGATGTCTGCACGTCGGCCTGGACCTGCTTGAGCAGATCCCGCAGCTGTTGTTTGCGTTGCTCCAACCGCTGCAGCGCCTGATCTTTCGTCTGGGTCAATTGGGCCTCAAGCGCCAGCGCCTGGTGCTCCAACGCATCCAACTTCTTATCGAATGACGCTCTGAGTTCCTTGATTCGCGACATCGTGCCCTCCTCTGTGTGACATGGAAAATGCAAACCGGCTGCGCTCTGCCCAGCGTGACACTACTTCGTAGCTCCCTTCTCTATTCATAACAGTCCGTGCTGTTCGCGCCCGATGCGGACGTCGACCACACGGTTATCCTGTATACAATATTCCCTCCAAGCTTGCTTGTTTGCTCTTCACGGGAGGGTGGTCTACTTGATCTCCCATTGCGCGCGTAGACGCTTAGCCTCCCCCAGTTCATCACCCAATCGAGCATGGGTGTGAGAAGCGTTCGACTGCGGCCGTCGAGCGAGGCCCTTCTTAGGGCGCGCGCTCCGGGAGCAAAGAAAACTCCTCACACCCTTGGCCTCACATTCTGAAGCCGCGCAACGTGCGCTCGTTCGCCAACTCGGTCCCATGTCGGGCCAGCCGATCCAGCACAAGTCAATCCGATCGTTCCGGCGAGGGGATATCTCCGAACCCTCGCCGGAACGATACCCCATCGGATGGTGAAGCTCAACAGATGTGCAGCGGAGTCAGACATCAGCCGCACCCCCTCTCCCCTCCAAACTCGCTCGTTTCTCTCTTCGGAAGGTGGCCCGGTCGATCCTCAAATACGCGCATCGAACGAGCTCTATAATGCTCCCTCCAAGCTCGCTCGTTTTCCTTCTCCTCCAGTACGCGGCGGCTGGAAGGGATGGGCACGGCGGTGGCGACATAGCGGGAAACTGTGTCTAGTGGCAGTACAGACAGCGTGCGACGACATTGCGCCGTTTCGGCGCGGTTTCATAGGAGCACGCGAGGTATGTCCCTGAGGCCAATGGCCTAACAGAATCATCGCATTATGTCGCCACCGAAGCTGCCCGCCCTTCGTCAGCCGCACCCTCCCCCTCACACCCACTCCGGCGCATGCTCCTTTCCCGCTTCTTTTTCTGCAAACCCTCGATACAGGGCCGGCAGCACCACCAACGTGAGCGCAGTCGAGGTGAAGAGACCACCGATCACGACAGTCGCGAGCGGCCGCTGCACTTCGGCCCCGATCCCCTGCGCGAGCACCAACGGCAGCAGACCCAGCAGCGTCGTCATCATGGTCATGACGACCGGGCGAAGCCGGAGGACGCAACCCTTGACGATAGCCTGGTCCATCTGCGTGCCTTCATTGCGCAACTGATTGATATAGGAGACCAATACGATCCCGTTCCCCACCGCAAGGCCGAATAGTTCGATAAAGCCGATGGAAGCCGGCACGCTCAGATATTGCCCGCTCAACCACAGAGACACGACGCCCCCGATCAAGGCAAAGGGGAGATTTATCATGATCAACGTTGCATAGCGGAGCGAGTGAAACGCCCAGAAGAGCAGAAAGAACACGAGCCCCAACGTGATCGGCACCACGATCAACAGCCGCGCGTTGGCCCGCTCCATATTCTCGAACGCCCCACCCCACGTTACCTGGTACCCTTCCGGCAGGTGTATTTGTTGCTCCAGCTTCTTCCGCCCTTCATCTACGACACTGCCGATGTCGCGCCCGACAACGTTGAAGCCGATGTAAATGCGGCGTTTCACATGTTCGCGGCTGATGCGGGCCGGGCCTTCGCGCATCTCGATCGTGGCGAGTTCGCTCATCGGGATCAGCGCACCAGACGCCGACTTCACCCGAATCTCTCCGATGGTGCCGATACTGTTGCGTTGCAGTTCCGGAAACCGAAGCGTCAACTGAAACCGCCGCTCGCCTTCGTAGACATGAGTCGCCGCCTTGCCGCCGATCGCGGTGGTCACGATCTCCTGCACGTCTGCCACGTTGATCCCGAAGCGGGCAATCTTCTGCCGATCAATGTCGACCGTCAGATAGGGCTGGCCGGCGATCTGCTCGACCTTGATATCTTTGATACCGTTGATCTGCTGCATCAAGGCAGCAATCTCCTTCGCCTTGTCGTGCAGGACATCGAGATCCTCTCCGAACAGCTTAATGGCGCATTCCGTCCTGATGCCGGAGATCAGCTCGTCCACCCGTTCCTGGATCGGCTGGCTCATCAGCACGGAAATACCAGGGATCTCTGCGAGTTTCCGGCGGATCGCATCGGTCAACCCCGATTGGGTCTTCGCCGTCTTCCAGGTACTGCGGTCGTGCAATGATACAATTGGGTCACTCTCATACAGATCTTCCGGATGGTAGGGAATTTCGGCTCTTCCGATTCTGCTCACAGCCATCTTCACTTCGGAAAACTCCAACATGGCCTTTTGAGTTTGCTTCTCCAACTCGATGGACTCGGCCAGCGATACACTCGGCAGCTTCACGACTTGGGGAGTCAGGGCTCCTTCCTCAAGGAGTGGAATGAATTCCCGCCCCACGAATGGAACGAGGGCGAGGCTGCAGAGCACGATCGCCATCGAACTGGTCAGGACGAGACTGCGGTGCCGGAGCGTCCATTGCAACACAGGCACATAGCGCTGTTTCATCCAACGCGTGAGGCGCGTTTCCTCCGGATGGTCTCCGCGCAAGAGCAGCGATGCGAGCACCGGCGACAGGGTCAGCGTGACGACCACCGAGGCCAAGAGCGCGATCACCAGCGTGTAGGCCAGCGGCGCGAACATCTTCCCTTCCATGCCTTGGAGCGTCATCAGCGGCAGGAAGACGACGCTGATGATCAGAATGCCAAACAGGATTGGCCGGCCCACTTCTTTCGTGGCCTGAAGAATCACTTCCGACGTGCTCTTCCTCGTTGCGCCATTGTTCTGCGCCAGGTGCCGATAGACGTTTTCCACCACGACCAGCGAACCGTCCGCGATCTCGCCGATGGCGATGGCCAGCCCTCCGAGCGTCATCAAGTTGGCCGAGAGCCCCAGCCGCTGCATCACGATGAACGTGATCAGGGGGGTAACGATGAGTGAGACCGTCACCACGACGGCGCTGCGGACGTGGCCCAGGAAGAAAAAGAAGACGAAGACCACTAGCACGATCCCCTCGATCAAGGCATCCCGCACCGTCTCGATCGCCGCCTTCACCAACTCGATGCGATCGTAAAATGGCAGGAGCTTCGTACCAGCGGGGAGGATGTGATGCTGCTGCAGATCGTCCACCTTGGTCTTGACCGCCTCGACCACCTGACGCGCATTGCCCCCGCGAATCATGAGCACCGTCCCTATCACGACCTCCCGCTCCCCATTGAGGACCACCGCACCATGGCGAACGGCGTGGCCGATGCGGACTTCCGCGACATCACGAACGAAGACCGGCGTGCCGCCTGACTCTTTCACCATGATGGACTCGATATCGTTCACGCTCTTGATCAGGCCCAGGCCGCGGACGATCGCGCGCTCCGCATGGCGCTCCAGCACATTGCCGCCGGCATTGGCATTGTTCTTCGCCACCGCGCTGTAAATGTCGTGGAGCGTCAAGTCGAACTTGCGGAGCTTGGCTGGATCGACCAGGACTTGATATTGCTTGACGAACCCGCCCATGCCGTTCACATCGATCACGCCCGGCACGCTCTTGAGCAGCGGGCGCAGGACCCAGTCCTGCATCGTGCGCTGATCCGTCAGCTCCGTCTCGACGATCTTGGGATCGGTCGCCGTCGCATTCGGCCCTTCCACATAATATTGATAGACCTCGCCAAGCCCTGTCGTTACGGGAGCCATCACTGGTTCGAGCCCCTCTGGTAAGCGCTCCTTCGCAGCCATGATCCGTTCGAGAACCAACTGGCGGGCGAAGTACATATCCACGTCGTCGTTGAACACGACCGTGATCTGGGACAGGGCGAATTTGGAAAGGGATCGGATCTCCGCTAAACCAGGCAGGCCGGTCATCTGGAGTTCGAGCGGATAGGTGATGAACCGCTCGACTTCGATCGGCGAGAGACCCGGTGCCTCGGTCAGCACCTGCACCTGGATGTTCGTCACGTCGGGGTAGGCGTCGATCGGAATAGACTGAAAGGCGAAAACTCCGGCCACGGACAACAGACAGGTCAAGCCCAGGACCAGGATCCGTTGCCGCAGTGAGAATTCCAGAAGGGCGGCGATCATGGCGTTGGCTCGATCTTGTGCCGTTCCATCTCAGACTTGAGTACGAACGACCCCTTGGTCACAACCTGCTCGCCGGCGCTCACCCCCTCCAACACCGTCACAACCTCTCCCTGCTCCTCCCCCAACTTGACCGTTCGCACTTCGAAGTCGTTCGTCCCCCTCTGAACAAACACCATCTTACCGGTCAGCCCGTTTTGGACTGCCTCGATCGGCACAGTCAGCGCATCCGTGGCCGACACCGCATAGACGCGGACAGCGGCGAACATTTCCGGCTTCAGCAACCGATCGGGGTTCGCCACAGTCACCCGCAGGCGCATCGTGCGGGTGGCCGGATCGAGCACATCTCCAATGTAGGTGATCGTTCCCGGAACGATGGCATGGGGATAGGCGGACACAATCACATCAACCTTCTGGTCCTTCCGGATAAACTGCACGTCCTTCTCCGGCACGTTGCCGACGACCCACACATCCGAAAGATCCGCGACAGTGAAGAGCTTCTGCTCCATCTCGACCACCTCGCCCCTCGTGATATTGCGCATGATGACCCGGCCGTCGAACGGCGCGCGCAGTGGCACGTCGGCCTTGATCGTATCCTCACGATCCAGCCGCTCGACTTCCTGCCGGGGGACGCCGAGCAGTTCCAGACGGTTGCGCGCCTCGCGCGCTTCGGCTTGTGCCGTTTTCATCGTGGCCTCGCGGCGCTGCAACTCGGCCAAACTCACAACCTTTTGTTCATGCAGGTCCCTGGCACGCTCATACGCCAGTTTCGCTTCGTGCAATTTTGCAGCAGATTTTAGATAAGCCCCCTCCGCCACACCGAGGTCCGTACTGTGGAGCATCGCCAGCAAGGTATCTTTCTTCACCTCTTGGCCGACATCCACATGGACCTTCACCACCCGGCCCCTGATGAGCGTGGTCACCTCCGCCAGTTCATTTTCGTTGGCTTGAATTGTGGCGGGAAATTCCCGAGGTACCAGCAACTGCCCACGGGCAACCGGTCTGACCTCGATCACCGTCCGCGCGAGTTCTTCGGATGTGAGATGGAGCAGTCCCGGCCTCTCAGCTACAACCGCCTTCTTGGCTTCAGTCGCTTGGTCGGAAGTTCTCTCGCAAGCAATAAGTCCCGCCATCGCAAATGCGACAAGGAGAATGACCCCATATCGTTCGTGAAACGTGAGCGAAACGGGCGGGACGGGCGAGGGTTCGAGGTCCGAAGTTCGAGGTTGTTGGAACGTCGAACCCAGAACTTCGAACTGCGAGCCTCGCCTCTCGCGCACACCTTGCCTCTCTCGCTCACAATTCAGGAACGACGCTTCGCGCTTCCCGAATATCGAGAGTGCGTCGAGAACGAAATTCTGGAAAAAGCGCGTCCCTGGGCGAAAAGGCTGTCTTGGCAGACTCAGGGCGGGCGGGTAAAGTAGCCGCCGGGGCGGGGCGGGTGCGAAGAGAGACTTTTTCAGCATCCTGCTAGCAACTCTTGGCCTCATGGTCATAAGACTCCATTTATAGAGTCAGCATGAGGTGTGCCACACGGAAATCTCGCGAATTTATGGGGGAAAGTGGTCGATCTAGGAGCCTTTTGCCACGTTAGCAACGGAGGACCGTGGTGAAATGCGACAGTGGGGACGGCAGAGACTTCTCGATCTTCTACCGCACTGCGCGCTAACTCCTCTGTTCTTCACACGTTTGCGTGATCGCCCCCGCGGAGCACTCATGGCATTTCATTTGCTTATTTGCACGGTTAAACGAACCACGCATAACATGTACGTATCCTGTCTATCAGCGAGGGAGGTTGCCATGCCGATCCTGAAACGACTCCAGAGTTTTCTCGACACGAACAAGATTCCCTATGAAGTGGTCAGCCACCCGAAGGCCTATACCGCGCACGACGTGGCGCAAACGCTGGATGTGTCTGGAGACCTCGTCGCGAAAGTCGTCGTGGTCAAGGCCGATCAGTACTTCGTGATGACGGTGCTCCCCTCAACCTGGCGGGTGGACTTGAAACGATTGAGGGATGTACTGGAAGCCCGCGACGTGCGACTGGCAACGGAAGCGGAGATCTCAAATCTGTTCCCCGATTGCCAAGTGGGAACAATGCCGCCATTCGGCAATCTCTATGGCATGGAGGTGTACGTTGATCAACTCCTGACGGAAGACGAGTCCATCGTCTTTGAGGCCGGCACCTACGTCGGCGCGATCAAGCTTCGGTATAAGGACTTTGCCGCTCTCGTTCGTCCGAAGGTCGCCGCGTTTCATCACGAG
>SPAX01000089.1 GCA_005239475.1 Nitrospira sp.
CGCGGTGAGGCACCGGCGTGAGGTACGGGCAATCGGTTTCGATAAGGAGTCGATCGAGCGGAACCGTCTTGGCAATCTCGCGCAGCATCGTGGCATTCTGGAAGGTCAAGATCCCCGAGAACGAGAGATAGAACCCTAAGTCCAGCGCATCCTTCGCCAGCCACGCATCCCCTGAGAAGCAGTGAAAGACCCCGCCCACCTCTGACGCCTTCTCTTCTTTCAAAATCGTGATCGTGTCTTCCTGCGCCTCTCTGGTGTGAATAATCACCGGGAGTTTCAGCTCCCGTGCGAGCTGGATCTGTTCGCGGAATCGCTCGCGCTGTTCTTTCGGTGACGAATGATTGTAGTGATAGTCGAGGCCGATCTCGCCATAGGCGACCACCTTTTTGTTCTGTGCGAGCCGACGGATATCGTCGTACCAGCTATCGAGGATATGCTTCACTTCATGTGGATGGACGCCGATGGAGGCATAGATGAACGGGTGTTGCTCCGCCAGTGCGACCGCTGCCTGGCTGGTCGCCAGATCGCAGCCGATGGTGACGAAGGCTTCGACGCCGGCTTCCCGAGCGCGGGCAATCATCGCCTCGCGATCCTCATTGTAGCGGGCATCGTCCAGATGGGTATGTGTGTCGATCAACATGCCGCGGCATCGTAGCATGGAGCCGGGCTGTTCAGGAAGCATGTGGCTTCAGGCGAGACGGGCGAGACGGGCGAGAAAAGCGCGAAACGAAGTTCCGGAAACCTCGAACCTCGAACATTCCCCCGCCTCGCCCATCCCGCTTTTCCCGCTCGTCGCGCATCCTAGATGGGCTTGGTCACGATCATGTCCGCCAGTTCTGAAAGCAGAGCTTCGGTCTCGCCCCAGCCGAGGCAGGCATCGGTGATGGAGACGCCGTGGGCCAGGGAGATGCCTTGTTTCCAGGTCTGCTTGCCGGGATTCAGATTGCTTTCGAGCATCAGTCCTGTGATGGATTGGCGGCCGTCGCGGAATTGGCGGAGGACTTCGCGCGCGACCAAACCCTGGCGCCGATGGTCTTTACTGGAGTTATCATGCGAACAGTCGATCATAATGGGACGAACGATGCCTTCGCTCGCAACCATGGCCTCCGCCCGTGCCACGTGTTCGGCTTCATAGTTGGTTTTCCCACCACCACCCCGCAGTACGATATGGCGATCAGGGTTGCCCAAGGTCTTGATGATGGAGGTGAGCCCATCGGCGTTAATGCCCAGAAAATGATGAGGCTGCTTCGCGGCGACCATTGCATTCCAGGCCACCTCAAGATTGCCCTCTGTGCCGTTCTTGAAGCCGACCGGCATCGACAGCCCGCTGGCCATTTCCCGGTGCGGCTGACTTTCGGTGGTGCGGGCGCCGATGGCGACCCAACTCCAGAGATCGGCGATGTATTGGGGGGACACCGGGTCCAAGGCTTCAGCTGCGCAGGGGACCCCGCGATTGTTGATGTTGAGAAGAATCGTTCTCGCGAGTTCCATCCCGGTGGCGATATCGCAGGTACCGTCCAGATGCGGATCGTTGATCAGGCCTTTCCAGCCAACCGTGGTCCGGGGCTTTTCAAAGTAGGTGCGCATGACGATCAGTAACCGGTCGCGCAACGCATCCGCCACTGGTTTCAATCGGTCGGCATACTCGTAGGCGGCTTCGGGATCATGGATCGAACAGGGCCCGACGATCACCAGCAGTCGCTCACGGTCTTGGCCGTGCAGAATGTGGCGAATGGCATCCCTGGTTTCAACGACCAGCGCAGCTGTCTGGTCGGTAATTGGCAGTTTTGACTTGATCGTTCGCGGGGAGGGCAGCGGCTTGATTTCAATGATATGCTGGTTATCGAGTGGTCTCTGCATGGTCCTGCCTGCTCACCTGGGAATCGCCTTCTAGCAGGATGCTGAAAAAGCCCGCCAGCGTTATGGAAGGTTAAGACTCAGGTTGAGGCTGAGAACAATAAGTCGGGACTTTACTCAACCTTGACCTCAGCCTATCTCATCTCGTTGCGGCCTTGCTGGACGGCCTTTTTGAGCATCCTGCGGAAATGTTCTTCTGCTCGCACACCTTGCAACGCATCGAAATTCTAGCACGCCAAAAATAGTTTTTCCGCAGCCTGCTGGTGTAGCTTGACAAAGGCGATGCGCGCTCGGACGTGTGAAATATAGCGTATATTAAAGGAAATATCCACCGGAGGAGGCACCTGATGGCTGGAGATGCTTGGATAGGTGTCTTGATTCCCTTGTTTGACAAGCTGTGAACGCCTATGTTACTTAGCTCGCCCTCAATGATTCTGCGCCCTTCCATACTACGTCTGCCCTGCTTTCTTCGGGGCACTGTAGCGCTTGGCCTTGTCCTATTATTGCTCGCCATTGCGCCGTTTGCCGTGGCGCAGGATGTCCATCACGAGTTGGCGGCGGCTGACCATGATGGGCACGAGCACTCCGACACCGACCTCTGCCAGTGGGTGAAGCATCACACGGCCGGGTCTCTCGATGTTGGGGCGCCACTCTTCGCGGCACAGGAACTCGTCGACCTGCTGGAACTTCCAGCGGACTGCGTTCTGCTTTCCTTCGAACTATCCACGCCTGGTCCTTCGCGCGCTCCCCCTCGCAACTAGTCACATCATTTCGATTCGCGTCCTTCTGCGACGGGTGTCGTCGGACTGCCTGCCAGAGGGCCGTGGCGTTTTTTACGCGTGATTGTAGGGGGATTTCGTGCGATCTATACGGTGCGATCTCATGGTTCGATTGGTCTGTCTCTGTGTCTGTCTGAGTCTTTTTAGTCAGGGTCGAGCGCTAGCGGCTGAGCCTATTCTGATCACCGGATCGGTCCAGAATCAGGATCTCCGTCGGGTGGGGCAGGTGGTTGTCGAGGTGAAGAATCAAGAAGGGACGTTGGTGACGAGCGGCGTCACGAATGATGCCGGCGAGTTCAGAATTCCCGTCCCTGCCGATGGAACCTATTCCGTCAGCGCCATACGCGATATCTATCGGAGCGAATATATCGTGATGAAGATCGGGACCGAGGTGCCCAACCCAATCACCTTGACCTTGTCCCAGACCAGAGAGATTGCACTTGAAGTGCGGGCGCCTCTCGCGCCGATTCAACATAAGGCTTCGAGCGAGACCTACTCGGTGAGTCGAAAGGACATCGAAGAGTTGCCGCGCGGCAACAATGTCGAGCTCCACGACGTGCTCCTCACGATTCCGAGTGCCGTCTATGGCTCGCTCAAGCAAGTGCATATTCGGCAGGATCATGCGAACCTCCAGTTTCGAATCGACGGTGTGCCGATTCCGGATACCGTGTCGTCCGCTTTCTCCGATGTGATCTCGCCGCGGGCGTGGGAACGGGCGGATATCATTCTCGGCGGCATGGAGGCGCAGTATGGAAACAAGACAGCCGCGGTGCTGGACATTACCACCAAGAGCGGAACCAAGCCTGGATTCGGGTCTGCCCAAATGTTCGGCGGGTCGAACAATACGATCAATCCGTCGCTCGAATATGGGGGCACGATCGGCGAGAAGTTCCGGTTCTATGTGCTGAACAGCCATACGGCAACGAACCGGGGCATCGAACCGCCGACGCTGGGGCATTCAATCTTTCACGGGCAAAGCGAGCGGAATCAGACGTTCATTCGTGGCGACTATCAGCACGATAATTCGAACAACTTCTCGTGGGTATTGTTGAACTCCGTGGCCAAGTATCAAATTCCCACAGTCCCCAATGGGGTAGTCGATCCCAGCGGGACGGTGCTGCCGCTGCTCCAGGCGAGCCGGCCTGGATTCACGCCGGTGGCGTCCCAGGACATCGACGAAAACCAAAAAGAGAATAATCAATATGGACACATGGTCTGGCGGCACGATGTGAACAGTAACAATTTCTTCAGCCTTTCCGGCTATGTTCGCCAAACACGGGCCACCTTTCGGACGGATCCATTTAATCTACTCGCGTACACCGCTGACCCGACTGAGCCGTTCTCGGCTGGCAGCCAGGATCGCAGCGCGTATTCTGGCGGAGTCCGGCTGGATTACACCTATATTCCGAACACAGAGCATGTGATCAAGACCGGATTCCAGGTCGATCGGACGCAGACGGTGAACAAGACGAGACTGTTCACGTTCGCGGATGACGGGGCGGGCAATCCCACGGGGAATGTGCTGGGTCTTGATGCGGACAATCGACTGATTGGCTGGCGCCAGGAATTCTGGATTCAGGATCAGTGGAGCCCGAACGATCGCTGGACGTTCAACCTCGGCGTACGAGCCGATGCCGTGCAGTACCAGCGCCATGAGGGACAGATCAGCCCGCGGATCGGGATCACCTACAAGGCCGATTCGGTCAATGTGTTCCACGCCTTCTATGGGCGGCAGTTTACGCCACCGAATCTTGAAGCTATTTCCTTTGCGAAACTCAATACCGCCGGAACAAAGGCGGCACCGGAAGATACGACGAATAATACAGTTCGGGCTGAACGCGCACATTACTTCGAGGTCGGCAGCTACCACGGCCTCACACGCTGGGCGACGTTGGAATTGACCGGGTATTACAAACTCGCCAATTATCTGTCGGATGCCGGCCAGTTTGGTGCCACGCCCTTGTTGAATTACTTCGCCTTTGAACGGGGCTGGACCAGGGGCATCGATGGAGCGCTGAAGCTTCAAGTCATGGACAACTTGACGGCACGCGGCAACGTAGCCTGGGGGCAGTGTAAGGGCTATGGGCTACAATCCGGCCACATCCTGCTCGAAGCGGCAGAAATTGCCGACATCAACTCGAAGGGCGGGGTACATTGCGATCACCAGCAGACCCTGACGAGTTCTGCCGTGGTCGCCTATCGTGTCTTGGAGCGAACGACTCTCACCGGGCAGATGTTGTTTGCGTCGGGGTTGCGTACGGCAGAAGAGGGCGGGAAAACCAACTCCACCCACAGCCCGTCGTACACGATCTACAACCTTTCCATTGCCCATGTGATTCCGTTACCGTGGGAGGGTCAGAAGTTCCTGATCGGATTCGATGTGGTGAATCTGTTGGATCAAAAATACTTCATCAATCAAGGGGAGGGGAGCATCGGTCTCGGCGTGTCCCATGCCGGGATGCCGAGGTCATTTTTCTTCCGAGGCCAGTGGTTCTTTTAATCAGATGCCGAACAAGGTCACCAGCGGCGTTCTCAGTCGCCCATCTCCTTGCGACGTACCCACCGGTGACAGAGCTGTCTTGGCAGCTCGGGGTGGGCGGGTGAGAAACATACGCCTCAGTCGCCGGGCTCCCTGCGGCCTTGCTGGATGACCTTGTTGGGCATCTGATGGTATAAGAGCCTAGTCATTGCTCGCATTATAGAGTCGTTCAAAATGAACCATCATCGTCTTCTCGTACTGTTAATTGGGTCTTATTTGTGTTTTGTCCCGGTCGCTGCATTTGCGGTGGCCGGTGACGAGGCCACGCATGAGGATGACCACCTGGAAGATGTGCTGGAGTTGCCCGAGGTCCATGTCCATGGCCTGCCACTCAACAAGGATCAACAGCTTGCACCAGTTCCAAAAGCCACGCCCTGGCCTGTTATTCCTCCTGCTTTAGACGGCAAAGAACTCGACGATTGGATGAAAGCGCGCATGTTGGTCTCCAAAGATGCGATGGTGACGGTGGTGGTGTTGGAGCCGGCCAAGCATCGAGAACTCACCATCGCCGGCATGGCAGCGTTGAATAAATGGACCTTCGAGCCCCAGCTGAAAGGTGATGAGCCGATCGATGGGGAGTTGACCATACGCATTCATTTCCGCACGCACTGATATCGCAAAGAGCTGAAGGCTGAAGGTGTGTAGCTGATAGTACGGACAAGAATCCGGACAACCAGACAAACCAGATAGACCAGATGAACCAGACAGACCTGGCTTGTGCCACACGTGCGGACCATCGGCATGTCGTTTGGCTGCTCACGTTTCACGCCTGACGGTCGGTTAGATCCCTGCTTCCCGCAGAAACTTCGCCGATTCTTCCGGTGCCACCGGATTGATGTAGAACCCTGTGCCCCATTCGAAGCCTGCCACTTGGGTCAACTTCGGAATGATTTCAATGTGCCAGTGGTAGAAATCCCCGGTCTTTTCGTGGAGGGGAGAACTATGGAGGATAAAGTTGTACGAGGGCCGGGCGAGGACCTTGTCCATCCGTCGGAGCGCTTCGGAGAGGATCGGCGCGAGGAACTCGAATTGTGTCTTCTGGCTTTCTTCGAAGAAGCCGGCGTGGCGTTTAGGGAGTATCCACATTTCAAAGGGAAAACGCGGGGCATACGGGGTGACGCAGAGGAACTCGGGATTTTCCGCCACGATGCGATCGCCGTCAGCGAGGTCCTGCCGGAGAATGTCGCAATAGATACAGCGTTCTTTCTGCTCATAATGAGCCCGACAGCCTTCGATCTCCTCCAGAACACTGGTGGGGATGATTGGCAGGGCGATGAGTTGTGAGTGGCTGTGCTCCAGTGTGGCGCCGGCCGGCGCTCCGTGGTTCTTGAAAATGAGGATGTATCGGAACCGCGAGTCTTTCTTGAGATCGATCATGCGGTCGCGATAAGCCCACAGCACGTCCTCGATCCGTTTGGTCGGCATGTCGGCCAGGCTGTCCGTGTGGTTCGGGGTCTCGATGATGACTTCATGGGCGCCGATCCCATTCATGCGATCGTAGAGGCCGATGCCTTGGCGATCGAGGTCGCCTTCGACCTGGAGCGCGGGAAACTTGTTGGGCACGACACGAACGGTCCAGTTCGGGTTGTTGGGCTCCAGCGGCTGCGGCCGGTAGGCCATAATTTCTTTCGGCGTCAATCGCTCTTGCCCTGGGCAAAAGGGGCAGAGGGCTGCAGCCAACGGCCGGGCGGCTTGCACGGGAGTGAAGTCGTGAGGCCGAGCGCTCCGTTCGGTCGAGATAATCACCCACCGGCCGACAATAGGGTCACGTCTTAGATCGGGCATGGCATCTCCTAAACAATGTTGAATGTTAAATGATGAATGTTGAATTGGCCAGGAAGAATCGTTAGGTGCATGCAGGAACTCCACGCTTGTTATTCATCATTTAACATTCAAAATCGATCATTCAGCGCTTTGCGCTGCTTACACTCGCCACAGATTCGCCTCAAACTCCGGACCTGGCACGAGGAACGTTGCAGGTTTGTGGTGCGGGTAGCGCGCGACTTCCAAGCGATATTCCAGCACCACAATGGTCATGCGGAATTCTTGCCCAGGTGTGAGCTGTAAGTCCTTGAATGGCACAGCCAGTTCGAGAATATTTCGATGACAGATCGATTGGAAGAGGCCGATCTCCCGCCAGGATTCGCTTGCGAGTTGCTGTGAGAGCAGAAACTGATCTGGCCCTGACGGCGTCAGTGAAAACGACAGGCGGTAGAGGTGTTTGGGCGTCTGTAGCTGCAGCTCGACCGTCAGCCCTGTGTGCCGTTGCCGCTGCTGCAGTTGCTCGTCCGGATCGAGCCGGAGATATAACTGGTCAAGACTCCAGCCAAACTGGATATCGGTCAGCAGCCCTTCGGCTTTCCACATCGCGCCAAGCGGCGGCTGCGTCTTGATCCTGCCTGCTCCGCGCCACTCAAAAAAGTCGGTCACGAGTCCATCGATGGAGGGGTTCAGCAAGGCGAGAGGCGCGGTCACGAGGTCTGCCTCCGGCATGCAGCGGGGGCTACAGATCGGCTGATTCAATAGGTCCGGTGGAGTCAATCTCGCGATCATCCAGACGTTCCGAAGATGGGTTCGAAAGAGCCGATCGAACTCCTCTTTGTAGTCAGTGTCAAAGTCGTCTCCGTACCACCAGAACCAATCGCTGCCTTCTGCGGCATAAAGTTCGTCCCAGGCTGCTTGCGCGCGATCCGAGGGGAGCGTGGCAGCAATTTCGACGAGACGGGATCGAGTCTGACTGACCAGATCCCATCCCCGATTGTCTTCCTGGTGGCCGATCCAGATCTTATAGTCCTGATTGATCCAGGAGCCAGAATGGAGGTGGCTGATTCGCCGAGTGGCCGGCGCGGCTTCGAGCGCTTCGGAGATCGTCGCGGTGGTGGTGCGAACCGCTCCGTCATCGAGCGCGCCGGTCGAGCAGGCCTTGTAGAGAAGCGAGAGAAATTGTTCGCCGCCCTCGTGGTAGTGTTCCCATGGATTTTCCCCGTCGAGCACAATTGCGATGGTGACCTGGTCCTGCGGCGCCTCGTGAATGATGTGGCGCAGCCGACGAAGGACATCCTCAGCGGCCATATCAGGAGTGGTCTTGTGGTAGACGAACCCAAAGGCATCGGAGATCTCCCGATCGCGAAACAGCATCGTGACGTCTTGGCCCTCTGGCCCGACCCGGTAGGGCTGATACAGATCTTGGTGGCGCTGCCACGGTTGCTGGGCCGCGTCGAGCGAGCGAGCGAGGATGCCTTCGTCGGTCGCTAGCCAGCGCAGTCCGACCTTCGGCAACATCGAAATCAGCTCTGGACAGACGGAGCCCTCCGACGGCCAGAGGCCCACGGGCGCCCGGCCGAATGTGGCGGTATGAAACTCGACGGCGCGTTGCAGTTGTGCCTCCGCATCTTCCGGCGCATGGAATCGTGAGGGGAGCGGGAGATCGGGTCTGGCGCGTCGAGTGAAGTCCGTATCGATGAGGAGCGGCAGGATCGGATGAAAGAAGGGGCTCGTCGTGAGCTCGATTTGTTCCCGCTCCATCAGTCGGCGATAGAGCGGAACGATGTCCTGCACGGCGACGAGTTGGAGGGCCAACACCTCCTGCTTGTCTTCTTCCGTGAAGCCCCGGTTTTTCGCGCGTAGCGCAGCCAGGCGCGGATAACGACTGACAGTGCCGTAGCCGAACCAGGCGAGGTTGTGCCACGTCTGTAAGTCCAGCAGATCCTGCGTAGAAAACTGCTGCGCAACCCGTTCCAAGTCGCGACCGTAGACGTCGGCCCCGCGCTTCACGAGCAATTCATGGTAGCGCGGATAGGGGCGCACCATCGTGGCCCAATTGGCGGAGAAGAAATGTCGGACGAGAAAGGCTTTCTCTTCCGGACGGAGGTCCGCCGCCGGACGCTGCGCATGTTCCAGAAAGAGGTCGCGCACCGTTCCTGTTCCAACTTCTTGCAGCTGTCGCAGGAGCGAGGGGGTAAAGTTGAACGTGGCTTTGACCGAGGGGAACTTCTCCAGCCCATAGGCCATATCGTAGTAGGCCTTGGTGGCATGGAGACGCACCCAGGGCATACTGGCAGACCTCGCGACCGGGTCCGTGTAATACGGTTGATGCATGTGCCAGAGAAAACAGATGTGGGCAGTCTTCATGGTCGAATGCTATTGATGACTTTAGCAGGAGGCTGAAAAATGAGATGGGGTAGCTGGAACGATCCCCCTGCTCGCGCAACGCGCGGCCTGAGAGAGCCCTCCTTGGACGCGCGCAGTTGGGATCATCCCAGCCACCCCTTAGTAAGTGATCGTTCGATGCGGTCTTGTTTGAAACAAGGCGTGTCCATATAGTCTTTCCGCAATCTGTTCGTTATAAGTATCGCATAGGGTAGGGGACGGAGCGAGAGGAAATCAATGCGTGACGCAGCTCGGCGAGGTGTGAGGGTACAG
>SPAX01000009.1 GCA_005239475.1 Nitrospira sp.
CAGTAACAACTCCGGCCGATCAGCGAACCGAGGCGACATGACGTCCGACTCACCAACACCACGATGGCCATAGTCTTCAAGATAACGGTCGAATGCACGGAGAACGTCAGTCCCCTCGAGTCGGCGACGAACCTCAACTGGGTCCCACCCCTCTGCGGTGAACCACGAAGCAGCTTTAGGGTCGTGTCGAACCATGTCCGCTACTTCCGCCAACCGGACGATCTGTTGCGCGCTGATTACCGCCGCCTGACCCTGAAGTGCCCCGTTCAACAAGGCTCTCCAGTCTTCGCCTAGCCAGCGAGGCAGCAAGCCGCCTAACGCTTGCAAGCACTGCGACACCCCTCCCGCAATGCCGAACGTCAGTTCGCGTTCATCGAGCCATTTCGCGATGGCATCGAGGCGCAGAGCAATGTCTTCGCCTGAGACAGTCCGAAGCCGATCGGCTCGATGCTCGGCCGCCATCGCTTTCATCTCCGCAAACCAGGCAGGCCCATGGCGCACAGCCTTTCTCATCTCGGCCATCATCGCGACGCCGGCACGGGCCAGCGCGAACCACCCAAGCGGGTGAACCTCCGGCGCCCTGGAAATGATTTCCCCTCCCATTTGCTCCGCCAACAAAGAGGGATCACCCCGCAATTGTACGATGAGAGAATGAAACAGCGTCATATTGATGTAGGGACGTCCCTGGAACGTGCGGACCGATGAGATCCCTTCTGGAATTCGGCACCCCAGACGCCGATAGGGTGAAAGAATGTAGCGCTCCATGAACAATTCGAGAAACGACAGCCCGAGCGGGCTCGGCAGCTCCGGCAGGGTTTCCTTGAAGTTGGCACGCGACCATTCGCAGTCATCATTGGTCAGGTGCGGGGATCGAGTCAGACCAGTGATGGGGCGCGCTTGGAGCAGCCACAGGCCACGTTCATCGTAGAGCCATTCGAGATCCACTGGATGACCGAATGTCTTTTCAATCTGCTTGGCCGTGCGGGCCAGGACAAACAGTTGGTCGTCCGACAACGTTGCGCGACCAACTGCGTCGTCCGACAGCGGCACTTCTCGAAGACCCTGGCCGGTCACTCGCAACGCCTGAGTCTGCCCGGTGATCATCCGCTCGCGAATCCGGATGGGATGACTGTTCTCGGCCATCTCAACCACATACTGGTCCGGCGTTGTGCGCCCATCGACGAGGGCTGCCGCAAGCCCCGCAACCGCATTGATCGCCACCTGAGTCGCTCGTCCTGTGAGGGGATGGACGGAATAGGCCACACCGGCGGCTAGAGCCTCTAGCAGCGGTTGGATCACGACGGCCATAGCGGGAGGTAGTTCACTCAACCCAGACGTCGCATGATAATTCAGGACCCGCTCATCCCAGATCGACATCCACAGATCCTTTACCGCCAAGCCCATCTCCTCCAGCGGGATGCCGAGGCGCGTGCAGTAGACTCCGGCAAAGCTCGCACGAACTCCATCCTCGTTCGTCGCTGACGACCTCACCGCCCACAGTCCAAGCAACGGCAGATCCATCCGTTGCACCTGTTCGACGATCTGAGCCGTCAGTTCAGCGATGTCGTAGTTCAGAATGATGGTGCGACAGTGGGAGAGTATCCGTTGGCGTTCGGCCCCGGAGGAATGCAGGGCTGCCTGCCACTGTTCCGTTGGAGAAAAACCCGGTGCGCGAAGCGCGTGATCATAGGCCTCCGTCGTCACGCAGAATCCGGAGGGAACAGGGAATCCTCCTGCGAGCAGACGCGCCAAGCCTAGAGCTTTCCCCCCAACAAGAGATGGTTGAGTGCAGACGGCCAAGGGAAGAAGGAGGGGACGATCCATTGGAATGGATACTACCTAGCAGGCTGCGGAAAAACTATGGGGGTGCGCCAGAACTTCACTGGTCCGCACGTCTGTGACATCGGAAGAACACTATGCAGGATGCTCAAAAAGGCCAGACTTCTCACCCGCCCAACCCTAGCGCGCCGAGACGCGCCTTGTCCCAAGCAAGGCCGCAGCAAGCTGTCACTTCATAAGGGGTGGCCGGGGCCCCAACTGCGCGCAACGTTCTCACCCGCCCACCCACTGACACGCCGAGACGTGCCATTTGCCCGGGCGAGGGCCTTCTTGTCTTCCTCACTTCGCCCTCAGGGGAGCAGCCAGACTGTCCTTCACTGCGCGCATCGGACGAGCACCGTTTTATCGTGCGCGTTCTGCGAGCACAAAGGATGGTCTGGCTGCTCCCCCTTCTGCTCTTCTGAGGCCGCGCGTTGCGCGAGCACGGGGATCGTCCCGGCCACCTCACCCCCTTTTTCAGCATCCTGCTAGAGCACGAGAAGGAGGTAAAGATCATTCACATTCGTGCCGGTGGGACCGGTGACGATGAGCTGATGGAGCCTCTTCAATGCGGGGTAGGTGTTGTGGCGATTCAATGCGCCCTTGAGATCCACCGAAAGGCGCTGCGCGCGCGCCACGGTATCGCCATCGACCACGGCTCCAGCCGCATCAGTCGGACCGTCGGTGCCATCGGTACCGATCGCCACCACCCACACCTTGTCCAGACCGGCAATTGCCAGAGCGGCGGCTGATGCGAATTCTTGTGCCCTCCCGCCTGTTCCATTTCCGGTGACGGTCACGGTGGTTTCCCCACCGGCCACCACACAACAGGGCCTCTGTAACGGTTTACCCTCCCGCACAATCTTCCTCGCCAGGGCGCCAAACCGCTTCCCCTCCTCACGGGCCTCTCCGGTTAAGGCCAGCGGGTGGACGAGAGTTCGAAGACCTGCCTCTCTGGCTGCGCGCGCAACAGCCGTGACGGCCGTTGCGTTGTTCCCGACGATGTGATGGCGAACCCGACGGAACAGGGAGGAGCCGGGCTTTGGAGTTTCACTCACAAGTCCCTGGCATCCACGGTCGAGATGCTGACGCACTCGTTGAGGGACTGGCTGCCAGATGCGATAACGTTTCAGAATCGCGACAGCGTCTTGATAGGTCGTGGGGTCTGGGACTGTCGGCCCTGACGCAATGGCGCTGAGGTCGTCACCCAACACATCGGACAGAATCAGCGTCACAACTGTGGCCTTGGTCAACTCGGCGAGACGTCCGCCTTTGATACGCGAGAGATGTTTCCGGACGGTATTGATTTCGCGGATACTCGCTCCGCATCGTAAGAGTTCCTGTGTGGTCCGCTGCTTATCGGCTAACGTAACTCCTGCGACAGGAGCAGGCAGTAAACTGGAGGCACCGCCCGACAGAAGCACGATCAAGAGATCGCGCCGACCGAGTTCTGCCGCCATGGCGCAGAGCCTGGAGGCCGCCCGCTGACCGGACCGATCGGGAACTGGGTGGCTGGCTTCCGCCACGACGATCTGTTTTGTCGGCCGGCCATGGCCGTGTTTCACCACGACGAACCCACCCTGCAGCCGACGGCCTAGCCTCTGCTCTACCGCCCGAGCCATCGGGGCCGTCGCCTTCCCAGCTCCGACCACGACGATACGCTCATAGTGACGCAGGTCATACCGGCGCCGGCCGATGATCAGCTCCTCCCCGTTTCTTGAGATGGCGCGACCGACCGCCGTACGGGCGTCGACCGCCTCCAGTCCTCGAACGATTAATTTCTTCAGAAGTGGCCGGATAGGAGAAGGGGGAATCTGCATCACGCTGGCGACGGACTAGGGAGTATTGTCCTGCTTGAAGCAACGGGTCGGACAAGTCTGCCGTGGGACTCTCATCTGATAGGTCCCGCGTGGGAGCGCATCCTTCTTGAATTCAGGATTCAGCATCTTGAGTTCCAAGAAGTAGGTCCCATATTCCTCGGCAATCGAGGTGAGGGCTCGTTTGGAATCTTTCACGTTGACGGTGACCGTTTCAGTTTCCATCGGCATATACAGGTCTTTCTTGCTCAGACCCAAATACTTCTCTGGTTGCGAGTAGATTTCCTTGGCGGCGATGATTCTCGGGACATAGCGCATCGTTTCCCGTGGCCCGTGCATCTTCCAATAGTCGGTAATATTTTGGTCCTTCAATAACCGACGAACTCGTTCTTCGCCGGCATTGTACGAAGCCATGGCCATGAACCAATCATTCTGCTTGAAATCTTTCAGATAGCGCAAATACTTCACCGCCGCTTCCGTCGACATCTCCAGATTGCGGCGATCGTCGCGGACCGAATCGCTCTTGAGACGATAGCGTCGCCCGGTGGAAGGGATGAACTGCCACGGCCCCGACGCTTTCGCCTTTGAATAGGCGGCCGCCACGCATTTGCTCTCCACCAGCAACATATACTTGAGGTCGTCCGGCAACCCGGCATCGGCCAACTGCTTTTCGGCGGGAGGGAAACAGCGTCCGGTTCGTTTGGCGAGGATGATACTTTCGCCCTGGTCTTCTAAGAATTGATAGAACTCATACTCAATGCGTTCACGAACCTGCCAGTTATCGAGCGGGACTGGTTGGCCAGCAAAGGTCAACTTGTCAGGCAGCTTGAATGAACTGAGGAAGTAGCGCTCTCCCTCACGTTTGATTTCCGGAAGAATGACGAGGCGGTCCTCCGCCTCGTCTGGGTTCTCAAGGGGGTCGATCAGGATCAGTTCCTGCTCTGGTTCTCCATTGGCCCCAGACTGAGGCGCACTCTCCTTCGCCTCGGAATATTCAGGTTGCGGCTGTGCTCCTGTCGCAATCGGAAGCGTAACCACCATCCACAACCCACTAAGCACCAGTGCTCGTCGAAGCCACGTCGTCATGCCAATCCGATCTCCTATTACGGGGTGAACACCCCAACTTTGAATGCTCATGCTAACAGCATGGCTAAGGTCCGGCAAGCATGATCGACTTTTGGATTCGTGTTAGACTGCCACGGTCTATGCATGCATTGACCCTCCTCAACGATCGCATCACCCACTGCACCGCCTGTCTACGGCTCGTCACCTATCGGGAAGCGATTGCTGCAGAGAAGCGGAAGCAGTTTGAGGACTGGACCTACTGGGGGCGTCCAGTTCCCGGGTTTGGAGACTCGCACGCTCGCCTCTACGTACTCGGGCTTGCACCAGCCGCCCACGGCGGCAACCGAACCGGACGAGTATTTACAGGCGACCGCAGCGGGGACTGGTTGTATGACGCCTTACATCGATTTGGCTTCGCCAACCAACCCAGCTCTCATCACCGGGATGACGGTCTGAAGCTATCGGATTGTTACATTGGCGCCACCGTCCGTTGTGCGCCGCCCGATAATAAACCGGCCCCCGAAGAATTCAAGGCCTGCCGCCCCTATCTGCGGGAAGAACTCCGGTTGTTACGGAAGATCCGAGTGGTTGTGGCACTGGGTAAGATTGCGTTCGATCACTATTTGAAAGCCTGTCGCGATGAAGGGTTGGAACTTCCCTCACCGCTCCCAAAATTTTCCCATGGAATCGTACAGGCCCTTCCGTGGGGCATGACACTGATCGGCTCATACCATCCGAGCCAGCAAAATACCTTCACAGGAATACTGACCAGGCCGATGTTTCACCATATCTTTGCAACCGCTCGACAACGACTTGCCGAGCCGGAACGCACACAGGCCAACTAAGATCAGGCTTGCGGGAAACCTACTGTAACCCCAGAATAACACCCCCCACAGGACGCTCAAAAAGGCCGTCCAGCAAGGCCGCAGCCGATGAAAGCACCGGAGGCGTAGCCTCCGGGCTACGTTGAGGATGCTTTCGAGGCGAGAACACCGCTGGCGGACTTTTTCAGCGTCCTGTTAGGTTTTACTTCTTGGCTTGTGCTTCCCAGTCCGCCAGAAACTTCTTGAGTCCGCTATCCGTCAGCGGATGTTTCACCATCTGCTGAAAAATCGAGAAGGGCATCGTACAGATATGCCCACCAGCTAGCGCAGCCTCGACTACGTGCTGAGGATGGCGCACGCTGGCCACCAGCACCTGGGTTTTAAAGTCGTAATTGCGGTAGATGGTCAGGATCTGGCGGATCAGTTCCATCCCATTTGAACTGATATCGTCAAGCCGACCGATGAAAGGCGAAACGCACCAGGCACCGGCTTTTGCTGCGAGGAGCGCCTGGGTTGGAGAAAAGCACAATGTGACATTCACTTTGATGCCCTCGGCAGCCATTCGCTTGGTGGCCTTCAATCCCTCCGCAATCAAAGGCACCTTCACGACGATGTTCTTATGGATCTTCGCAAGTTCCTTCCCCTCCTTCACCATGGCATCGGCTTCGAGGCTGACGACTTCTGCACTGATCGGCCCATCCACAATGTTGCAAATCTCGACAAGGACGTCACGGAATACGCGGCCTTCTTTCGCCACGAGCGAGGGGTTCGTCGTAACACCGTCGAGGAGTCCCCAACTGGCGGCTTCCTGAATTTCTTTCACGCTTGCGGTATCAAGATAGAATTTCATGGGCTTGTCCTTTCATGTCGGGATGAGCAATCCTTGCGATCAATTCGTTATCGGTTATTCTATGAAGAACTCAACCTGACTGCAATCCTCTACTGGCATCCGCCAGTTTGACAGGTCTCTGCACGGCAGTTAAGATTCGATCGTCAACCGCCCGCCGGTTGATGCGTTGACCGAACCATACGACGAGGAGACCCGCTATGAGACGATCTGCCTGGCTACTGTCATTTTTCCTGCTCCTGACTGCCTGCGGCGGCAGTAACCCCTACCTTGAACAGTCGCTCAAACCGGCCGAGCTTCAAGGCAAGGACAAGACCTGGTTTGAAAAGAACTGGGGAGCGCCGAGCGGCAAGGCCCTGAGATTTTTTGGTGGCGAAACCTGGACCTACTATCGCATCGCCGGAGGAAAGTCCGGTCCACCCTTCTTCAACTTCTCGCCTAATCAGTGCCAGATCACGCTCAAGTTCGATAAAGAAGAGAAACTCTCCGACTATAGTTACTCGGGCTGTTAACCGGCGAGCTGTTCCTGGAACTTGTGGGCGCACGATCGGCTGCAAAAGTAATACGTCTGCCCCCCGATATCTTCCGTTATCGCCGCTCCCCTTGGAACAAATACCTTGCAGACGGGATCCTGCACCATGTGATTCTTGCCAGGAGGGAGACGGTCAGGCTCACCCCGCCCTTTGAAATCTCTCAGGGCACGCCGGAGGAGGAAATACAGCACTACAAGTAGACCGAAAATGAGGATAATTCTATACATAGTGGGGGGTTATTCCCGATGCCACAATCCTATGGGACGGCACCACCGCTGTCAAGGACTCCATAATCTGTTCTGGCCGATAAACTAATGGATTCCCATTCCTACCATCCGCTCAAACGGCCTATCTGTATAGGGGAGGGAAGGCCTATTTCCCCAGAGGACCCAGTACTTCAGATGGATATGCTTCCATTTTCTTGTATGCTAAATTGCCAATATGACGATTTGTGATAAATGCCGCGGGGCGATGTTGCCGGAACGGGCAGTGGATCTGAACGCAGGGCTTGCGATCACAGTGTTTGCGTGTTTGAATTGTGGTCGCCGGAAATCAGCGGACCAGGAACCTCGGCCTATTACCGCGAGACATTAACCGCGCTATGACAGAACCGACACCGCTCACGTACGACGAGCATAAGGCAGCGGAAGCCGCTTTCCTTGGGTATCTGCCTAATGCTGATTGGACGGATTCCGCCCAGGAAATTTATACCCGTCTGTCTGCGGCGATCACCCCACGGTAAACCTCTGCTCGCAACTTCGCACCCAAGCGGGACATGTCCCGCGCCACACGATAGTCGCTCCCGCATCTCTCCAACTTCCTGGTTGATGTAAACCAGACGGCGCTTCAACAGAGAATCTGTCACACCGCAGATGATTGCCTGTCAGATTCACGATGTGGGGGACCGGAACAGGGAAGGAGAACTAACGGAGACCCAGCACATCCATCATGTCGTAGAGGCCTGGAGGCTGCTGAACCACCCACCGGGCGGCACGCAAGGCGCCTCCCGCAAAGGTATCTCGGCTACTCGCTCGATGTGTCACTTCAATGCGTTCACCCATTCCGCCAAAGAGAATCGTGTGGTCGCCAACAATGTCGCCGGCACGAATGGTTTGAATCCCGATCTCACCTTTTTTCCGTTCCCCGATGAGACCTTTTCTGGCATAGACGCCGACCTGATCCAGATCGCGACTCACAGCTTTCGCTAAGACTTCTGCCATCTTGAGCGCCGTCCCGCTCGGCGCATCTTTTTTCAGACGATGATGGGCTTCAATCACCTCAATGTCATATTCGTCCCCCAGCGTTTTCGCCATCTCGCTGATGACTTTGTAGATCAGATTGACACCCACGCTCATGTTGGGGGACAACACGCAGGGAACTTGGCACGCAAGCGATTTCAACTCTTCGAGCTGGGGAGAGGAAAACCCCGTCGTGCCGATAACCATGGCTCGTCGATGTTGAGCCACCGTGCGTAAATGTTGCAAGGTCGCTTCAGGAGCGGAGAAATCGACGACCACTTCGCCTCTGTCAAGGAGCGCCGCGAAATCGTCGGTGATCAAAAGACCCGCACGGCCACAGCCCGCTGTCTCCCCGGCATCGTCACCCACAGCATGATGGCCCTTCCCTTCTATCGCACCGGCCAGCGTCAGGGCGGTCGAATCTTTGATAAGGGCAACCAGCCGACAGCCCATGCGACCGGCAGCCCCTGCGACAATGACGTTGATCATCCGAAACCTTACCCCTTACGCCTCACACTAAATGAGGCCTGCGTCCTTTAAGGCGCGCGTGAGTTGGTCCTTCGTCTCGGTCGCCATGACACAGAGCGGAAGCCGCAGCTCCGGATCGATTTTCCCCATCATGCCTAACGCGGTTTTCACCGGAATCGGATTGGTCTCGTAAAAGAGCGCGCTGAAAAGCGGCGACAACGCGAAATGAATCCGGCGCGCCTCTTCGATGCGTCCGCTCGAGAAGGCCTTGACCAATTGCGCCATCTCGGATGGAACGACGTTCGATGTCACGCTGATGACCCCTTTCCCTCCCACTGCCATCATCGGCAACGTCAGGGCATCATCTCCCGCCAGAACCGTCATCCTATCTCCACACATACGCGCAACCTCAGAGGCCTGTTGGACTGACCCACTGCCCTCTTTGATCCCGACAATGCACTGTAACCCACAAAGCCTCGCGACAGTGGATGGCAACATGTTCACACCGGTTCGCCCTGGAATGTTATACAGAAGTTGCGGAAGATCCACCGACTCCGCGATCAATTTGTAATGACGGTACAGACCCTCTTGCGTCGGCTTGTTGTAATAGGGCGTAATGATCAGCGCCCCATCGGCCCCTGCCTGCTTGGCGTGTTTCGTGAGGGACACCGCTTCTTCCGTGCTATTGGAACCTGTCCCGGCAATCACGGGGACGCGTCGGTTGACCACCTCGACGGTCAACTCGACCACGCGGTGGTGCTCCTGGTGCGTGAGGGTGGCAGATTCGCCGGTGGTGCCGCAGGGCACAATCCCGTTCGTTCCGTTGGCAATTTGCCATTCTATGAGGTCTCCGAAGGCCCGCTCGTCAACCTTGCCATTCCTGAATGGGGTCACAATGGCAATCAATGCACCTGTAAACATGTAACTCCTTCGTCGACGCCGCGTCTGTCGCGCCCACTCCTCAGTCGAGAAATGCCGGAATCGTTTCGCCCTTCACCAAATCGTCGTAGGTCTCCCTGGTCTTGATGACGTGGATCTCCCCGTCTTTGATCAGAACTTCCGGTACCCGTGGTCGCGAATTGTAATTGGAGGCCATCACAAATCCATAGGCCCCCGCACTCATCACCGCCAGCATGTCACCCGGATTGACCTCCGGCAGTGACCGGTCCTTCGCCAGAAAGTCGCCCGACTCACAGACCGGACCCACCACATCCACATTATGCTTGGGCCGCTGCAATATCGCCTCGGACAAGGGGCGAATTTCGTGATAGGCCCCGTAGAGGCTCGGTCTGATCAGGTCGTTCATCGCCGCATCGACGATGATAAACCGTTTCGCTTCGCCGTCCTTCCGATACAAGACCTTGGTTACAAGAATGCCGGCGTTGCCGACGATGACGCGGCCCGGCTCCATGATGAGGGTCACATTCAAATCCTTCAGAAGCGGCGACACGGCATCTGCAAGGTCCTGCGGCAGCGGTGGCGTTTCGTCCGAGTAAGTAATGCCAAGACCGCCACCGATATTGACGTACCGGATGTTGATGCCCTGGGCCTTCAAGGCTTCGACCAGCTTCACCACCTTCTTCACCGCCTCGACGAACGGCGTGACTTCCGTCAACTGCGACCCGATATGCTTATGAACCCCGACGACTTCGATGTTGGAAAGCGAGGAAGCCAGCGTGAACTCTTCGAGCGCCCGATCCGCGGCGATCCCGAACTTGCTCTTCTTGAGACCGGTCGAAATGTAGGGGTGTGTTTTCGGATCGATGTCTGGATTGATGCGCAGGGCGACCCTCGCCTTGGTCCCGACGGAAGCCGCCACCTCATTAATCGCCTGCAGCTCAGCCGGAGATTCGACATTGAACATGAGGATATCGGCCTTCAAGGCCTCGTGGATCTCCTCAGAGTTCTTGCCGACGCCCGCGAATACGATCTTTGAGGGAGGAACACCCGCCTTAAGCGCTCGAAAGAGTTCCCCGCCTGACACAATATCCACCCCGCTCCCCTCCTTTGCCATGAGACGGAGGATCGCGATATTGGAGTTGGCCTTCATGGCAAACGCAATCACATGGGGTAGGCTCTTGAAGGCCCCATCATATGCCCGGAAATGACGAACGAGAGTCGCGTGGCTGTAGATGTAGCAAGGCGTGCCGACCTCTTTCGCAATCCGGCTGACCGGCACCTGTTCGCAATAGAGTTCGCCGTGTCGATACTCAAAATTATGCATCCCGCAAATCTTCATTGAGATGCTCGATACCTACAAGCGAGAAACCCTGCAAGGAGGCCTCGAAAGCATCCTTGAACTTACGATAGCGGACCTTTACATGCGGAATTGCAACCTTCATCGCGTCTGAATCCAACAACGCCTTGAGGGCGTCGGGCGTCGCCAGCTTGATGTGTTCGAAGTTGACGATGATGTCCATGCGTGCCTGATTGGCCGCTTCCTTGAGCCGCTTAATTAATTCCAGGGCATTCAGGCGATCGAGGGTGCCATCAAGGTCCACGAACAGAGCTGCAAACTTGTCATGCCGCTTGGCCTTGATGTGGAACGTCAATTGTTGTGCCGAAAGCGCGTTCGGATCGAAGCGCTGTTTCAGAGCATGCAGCGCGCTAGGAATCAATTGCTCCTTGTCCAACACCGGGAGCTTCGCTTGGAGATTCCTCAACACCCCCGCGAGCGGAGGCACGGATCCTTTGGGGCAGGTTCGCTTGACCAATTTTCGAAACTCTCGATTCATCTCAAACCGCGGAATAAGCCGCTGACTCGTGCCCGACAGCCGTTTCCAGATCGAAGGGATCGAGTAGAATTGGTGATTGGCCCAGTGGAAGCCGTCTTGTAGCTGCTCGGTCGTCATCCGGCTCGGCTGAAATACCACATGCTTGCCGTCGTACTTCGCCCAGTCCTTATCGAAGATGCGACCGTCCTTTTCGAATCGGTCGAACAACGCCGTGCCAGGAAGGGGCGTAAGCACGTTGAAGTACGCCAATTCCACTTGGTTCTTCGTCAAGAAGTCGACGGCCCGTTCGAACACGGTTACATCGTCGCTATCGAATCCGAACACGATCCCGGGATTCACCATGATCCCGTAATCGTGGAACATCTTGATCTCCTGGGAGAACTTCAGGACTCGGTTAAACGGCTTGTTCGTTTCATCCAAAGCGTCTTCATCGAGCGATTCCATGCCGACGAAGACCGACACGCAGCCACTCTCGGCCGCGAGCTTGACCATCTCCTCGTCGTCAGCCAGGAACATCGTGGACTGGCAGCCCCATTTGATCTTGAGCGGCTTCAGCGCGGCCCAGAGCTCACGACAATAGGTACGGTTGCTGTTGTGCAAATCATCGACAAACGCGACAATGCTGCCATCCTCGATTCCCACCCGAATCCGAAGCGCGGTGACGAAGGCGCTCCACATCGGCTCGTCGCGCAACCGCTCGACCAGCTCACTGCGAATCCATCGCTGAACATTTCGAAGTTCCGTGACCACTTCCTGCACCGGCCGACGACGCGTGGTCTTTCCGTTAAACGGGGACACGCTACAGAACTCGCAGTCGAAATGGCATCCGCGGGTGGTGAAACTACACTGTCTCGTCATATACGAGTCGGGGCTCAGCAATTCGACACGGGGACTCTTGTACTTCTCCAGAGAGGGGAACGATGTCATCTTATACATGCGCTGCATATTCCCCGCCTCATAGTCCGCGACCAACTGCGGCCAGAGATCTTCAGCTTCTCCACAGACGATCGCGTCGGCATACCGAAGCGCTTCGTCGGGGCAGTAGGTGGGATGGACGCCCCCCATGACGATCGTCTTGCCTCGCTTGCGAAATTCCGTTGCGATCTCGTAGGCGCGAGGGGCATAGCAGGTCATAATGGAGAGGCCGACCATGTCACAAGGATAGTCGAAATCGATATCTTGAACCGCTTCATCGACCAGACTTACTTCCCAATTCTCGGGCGTGTAGGCCGCAATCACCGGCAAGCTCAGCTTGGGAAACCACACCGCGCGTCGTTCCGACGCGGTCAACCGATAGGGGTTATTGCGCGGATAGGGATCGACCAGCAACAGCCGCTTGCCTGGTCCGTGCTTAACCATCGGTGCCTGCCCAACGGACAGACTATGCCGCGTGGGTTGAATAAGTTCCATGAATTGATCCTCCTCACCTCTATCCGGCCATCCATCTGAGGCTGTCTATAAGTTCGTTGAAATGTTCTGAGCGGCGCCTCTGGCTGTCTACGCCGCCATTTTCGTCGGAGCAGACTGCGGCTCCGCATGCTCGGCCTCGCCGGTCGCGAGAACCATCGCCATCCCTGCGCAGCCGTTCACGCACTTGCACAGCCCCTCGCCGTGAAGCCACAGCGGTCCTCAGCAGCCACTGGAACAGCGCACTCCCTCGGCAGTATAGCGTTATCTGGCTACACAGGTCCAGCAGAGGGCGGTTTTAACATTACCGGGTTCCCACCGGTTGCAACGGGGGAAGGTTGACATCCTGCCCCTGTAGCATTGGGTCCGGTTGTGGCTCGGCGGATTCGTCTGCCGCTGCGGCCTCACGCTGTTTCTCTTCGAGCGCCTCTAACTTCTTTTGCCGCTCAATGGTCGGATTCACACCGACACTTTCAGGAGGAACCGGCGATCCCACGATCCCGCAGGCCACCAACATCCCCGCCGTCACACCAGCCACGATGGACATCGCTCTCGGCATCCGCACCTTCACGAGAGCATCCGCTCGAGTTCTTTGATGCGTTGCTCCACTCGCGTTCGGGCAGTTCCGCCTATCTGAGACTTCCGATCGATCGCGGCAGTGACCGTCACCCGTAGGAACAGGCCCTTTTCAATTCGCTCGGAAAATGTCCGCAGCTCCTCGAGCGAGAAGTCCGTGAGTTCACGACCTTGATCCAATGCGGCCCGTACCAGCCGGCCCGTGATCGCATGCGCTTCACGAAAAGGCACTCCTCTGGTCACAAGATAGTCCGCCACCTCAGTGGCCAGCATACCACCACCCTGAACCGCTTGCTTGAGGACGTCCCGATTGACGATGAGTCGGCGCATCAGTTCCGTCAAGACCTCCACCGACGCAATTACGGTATCGAGGGCATCAAAGAGCGCCGGCTTATCTTCCTGAAGATCTCGATTATAGCTTAAGGGTAAGGCCTTGAGTGTCGTCAACAGATTGACCAAATGGCCATAGACACGTCCGGTCTTGCCCCGCACCAATTCCGGCACATCGGGATTCTTCTTCTGCGGCATCATACTGCTACCGGTACAGAAGGCATCGGGAAGCTCGACGAATTGGAACTCCTGGGACGACCAAAGAATCAATTCTTCACTGAGCCGGGACAGGTGCATCATCGTGATCGACAGCGCCGAGGCCACCTCGATCATGAAGTCTCGATCAGACACGGCATCGAGACTGTTTTGCGTCACGGCGGGAAAGCCCAACAGCCCGGCGGTGAACAGGCGATCGACTGGGTAGTTGGTCCCCGCGAGCGCACCGGATCCCAACGGCATGACATTCAAGCGCACCGATGCATCGCGAAACCGCCCCTTGTCCCGCTCGATCATTTCCACATAGGCTAATAGATGATGAGCCAACAGCACCGGCTGGGCACGCTGTAGATGTGTATAGCCTGGCATAGCGACCGTTCGATTCGCCTTGCCCTTCGCCACCAAGACCCGCTGAAAGCGTTCCAGATGTGCCAAGAGCTGACTGAGTTGATCCCGTAAATAGAGCCGGACATCCAGCGCGACCTGGTCGTTGCGACTGCGTCCCGTGTGCAGCTTGCCGCCGAGGGGACCGATCAATTCTGTCAATCGGCGTTCAATCGCCATGTGAATATCTTCATCCTCAGGCGCAAAGCGAAAGCGGCCCCGATCGAACTCCGTCTTCACCGACTCCAGACCCCGCACGATCGTCCTGGTTTCAGAGGTGGTCAACACGCGCGCCTTTCCCAACGTCTTGCAATGGGCGATGCTGCCCTGAATGTCATAGGCATAGAGTCGGCGATCGACCGCCACCGAAACGGTGAAGGCCTCGACAAGACGGTTCGTCTTGTGCCGAAACCGTCCACCCCACGCCTTCTCCCCTGCTGGACGCCGCGGTGAACGTCCGCTCTGTCGCCCCATTACGAAGAAGCCTTTCGCCGTTGGGCTCGAATCGCCAGACGGAGCGCATTCAACCGGATAAAGCCTTCGGCATCCTTTTGCCGATAGACGTCGTCTTCTTCAAACGTCGCAATGTCGAGACGGTACAGTGAGTTCTTGGACTTCCGTCCGACCACCGTACAGTTGCCCTTGTACAGCTTCACACGCACGGTCCCCGAAACATCCTTCTGCGCCTCATCCATCATTTTCTGGAGCACATCTCGTTCCGGGCTAAACCAGTAGCCGTAATAGACCAGCTCGGCATAGCGTGGAATCAAACTGTCCCGAAGATGCAGCACCTCGCGATCCATCGTGAGCGATTCGAGTCCCCGATGGGCGGCATGCAGAATCGTCCCGCCCGGTGTTTCATAGACCCCGCGCGACTTCATGCCGACGTACCGATTTTCGACCAGATCGACGCGGCCGATGCCATGTGCGCCACCCAACTTGTTGAGGTGCGCCAACAGCGTGGCCGGACTCATTTTCTTCCCGTCGACCGCCACCGGATCGCCACCGGCATAGTCGATCTCGATTTCCCGCGGCTTGTCGGGCGCCTGTTCCGGCGACACCGTCATTTGGAAAATTTCATCCGGCGGGGCCTTCCAGGGATCTTCGAGAATGCCGCCCTCGTAACTCACGTGAAACAAGTTGAGATCCATGCTATACGGCTTCGCCTTCGTCGCCGTCACGGAAATACCATGCTGCTCGGCATATTCGATCAACTCCCGGCGTGAGCGAAAGGTCCAATCACGCCAAGGGGCGATGATTGCGATCTTGGGCTCCAACGCCATGTAGGTCAACTCGAAGCGAACCTGATCGTTGCCCTTTCCCGTCGCTCCATGAGATACGGCATCGGCCCCTTCCTTCTTGGCGATCTCAATCTGCCGACGGGCGATCAGCGGACGGGCGATGGACGTCCCCAATAGATAAGAACCCTCGTACACCGCATTGGCGCGCAGCATCGGGAACACATAGTCTTTGACAAACACTTCCCGCAGATCCTCAATATAAACACGCTTCACGCCAAGTTGATGCGCCTTAACCTTAACCGCCTTGAGATCTTCCCCCTGCCCCAAATCGGCACAAAAAGCAATGACCTCGCAATCGTAGGTCTCCTGGAGCCACTTCAAGATCACGGAGGTATCGAGCCCGCCTGAATAGGCCAGCACCACTTTCTTAATGACACGACTCATCGTCTCGTTCGACTCCTCTTGCCTAATAGGTTCGTTAAGATGGCTTTCTGCATATGCAGCCGATTCTCCGCCTGGTCGATGATAACCGACTGCGGACCATCCAGCACCTCGGCACTGATTTCTTCACCCCGGTGGGCAGGCAAACAGTGCATGACGATCGCATCGGGCTTGGCGCGATGCAACAGGCGGCTGTTCACTTGATAAGGAGCCAAGACTTTTAGTCTTCGCGCATGCTCCCGCTCGCGTCCCATACTGATCCAGACGTCGGTATAGATGACATCCGCTTCTTTCACCGCGACATTGGGATCGTGCCCGATCTCGATCACCGCGCCGGTTTTTGCGGCCTCCACTCTAGCCCGATCCACAACATGCTGCTCCGGCTGATACCCCACCGGACAACCGAGGGTGATGGTCATCCCCATCTTCGCCGCCGCCTCGATCAGTGAATTGGCCACATTGTTGCCGTCGCCGATATAGGCGATTTTGATTCCCTTCAACCGGCCCTTCTTCTCGCGAATGGTCAGGAGGTCTGAGAGGGCCTGACAAGGATGGCTCAGGTCGGTCAGCCCATTGATCACCGGCATCGTCGCTTCCCGCGCCCATTCCTCCACAATCGAATGGTCATAGGTGCGGATGACGATCGCGTCGAGATAGCACGACAACACGCGCGCCGTATCGGCGACACTTTCTCCACGCGAGAGCTGGATATCGGCCATGGGCAGAACCAGAGCATGGCCCCCCAGCTGGTTCATGCCCGCTTCGAACGACACCCGCGTCCTCGTCGACGGTTTCTGGAATAGGAGCCCCAACGTCTTCCCAGGAAGCAGTGGATGAGGAACCCCGCGCCGCTGCTTGTCTTTCAACAGAGCCGCCGACGCCAGCAAACTCTCCACCTCCGCCTTGCTGATAGCCGCAACATCCACGAGGTCTTTCTTGCCGGCCCGCATTCTTGTCGCTTGCTTCGTCATACTTGTCTTGTCTAATCGGTGTGAGTACACCTTACGCCGCCTGCTTGCTGAAAATCTCAGCAAGCGTATGGAGCAATTGATCGATTTCCAGCTGGGTGATGATGAGGGGCGGCACGAACCGCAGCACATGCTCGCCGGCCGCATTGATCAGAATGCCTCTGGACAAACACTCACTCACGACGGCTTTCCCGTCCATATCGAGCTCAATCCCCTGCAAGAGCCCGAGGCCACGCACCTCTCGCACCACCCGGTGTCGCTCCTTACAGTCGGATAACCCCTTCGCCAAATACTCTCCCATACGGCGCGCATGATCGAGTACTTGGCCTTCCAGCAGGACGCGACAGACGGCCAAGCCTGCCGCACAGGCGAGCGGATTGCCGCCGAATGTCGAGGCATGACTGCCGGGCGAGAAGGCTTTCGCAACGGAGTCCGTCGCGAGGCAGGCTCCGATAGGCACGCCGCCCCCCAACCCTTTCGCCAAGGTCATGATGTCCGGCTGCACCCCTAGCTGCTCATAGGCAAAAAGGGTCCCGGTCCGTCCCATTCCAGTCTGCACTTCGTCAAAAATCAACAGTACGTCTTTTTTGGAGCACAGATCTCTCACCTGCCTCAAATACTCGCGATCCGCGACATAGATGCCCCCCTCACCCTGAACCGGCTCGAGCATAATCGCCGCGGTCTTGTCGGTCACGGCCCGTTCCAGTTCTTCCAGATTATTGAAGGTGACGTAGCTAAAGCCCTGTAGCAACGGCTCGTAGCTCTTCTGAACCTTGTCCTGGCCTGTCGCCGTCAACGTCGCGATCGTCCGGCCATGGAACGAGTTCTTCATCGTGATGATCTCGAACCGCCCGGATCCATACTTGTCATGGGAATAGCGGCGGGCCAGCTTGATCGCTGCTTCATTCGCCTCTGCCCCGCTGTTGCAAAAGAACACCTTGTCGGCAAACGAGTGATCCACCAGCATGTGCGCCAGCTTCACTTGGGGCTCAGTGTAATAGAGGTTCGAGGCATGGATCAGCTGCGCGGCTTGGCGCTGGATCGCCTGAACCAGATCCGGGTGGCCATGCCCGAGGATGTTCACCGCAATCCCGCCGACAAAATCGATGTACTCTCGCCCCTCGAGGTCGTACACTTTCGTCCCGCGCCCTCGCACGATAGAGAGCGGTTGACGAGTATAAGTCGACATCAAATAATGCGCGGCGTCCCGCTTCAGTTCATCCGTCAGCATGACAGACGTATCCCTTTGTAAAGTAAGGGAAGGTAGCATAGGCCTGTCGCAGGAAGCAACTTGAAATGGGTCACAGAAGTTGTGAAACAGAGTCGCCCTGCTTCTTCACCCAGGTGGTGTCTTTATTGTGCTACTCTCTGATGGATGAAATTCTGCGCGCAGTGCCAACAGCAAAGTCAGGAAGCCGCTAAATTCTGCCACCAGTGCGGAAGTACGCTTGCTGTCGAGCCCGACGCACCGATCACGACCCCCGTAACCCACACCGATGAACATCTCTGGCGCCAATTCATCGGTCCCCACGCCGATCGCTACCTGAAACATTTTAAAAAGTTCGGATTAGGGGAAGAGCCGAAATTCGCCCTGACGTGGAATTGGCCGGCCTTTCTCTATATTTCCTTCCTCTGGTTTCTCTATCGAAAAATGTACGTCTATGCGCTGGTCTACGCCCTCGGTCCGATGATCTCAACCTACTTGACCGGCGATGTGACCGTGGGCCTCATCTGGAGCATCATGGCCGGAGCCACAGCGAATTATGTGTACTACTGGCACTGCCGCGAGCACATCGGTGCGCTCAAGAAGAACGCATGGACCGATCCGGCGAAGCAGGATGAAGCACTGAGGGGGGCTGGAGGCGTCCAGTCCTATGTGATCTGGATCGGAGTCGCCTTGTATGTGTTGTTCGCAATCACCATGTTCAAAATGCTTCAGGATGGACTGCCGGATGGTGAACGGCCGCTAGAGAAGCCAGCAAAACCGACTGCGGCAAGCAGTGTGTGAAAATGGGTGAGCTTGCGTTTGCATGGCGTACGCTAGTCGACGGCGTGAGGAATCGAGCCATCAGTCTCCACCCCGGTTCTTCAAGCCTCTGCTTCGAAGTGTCACGTCAAGCAACGACCCCAATGGCCCAGCCTCTCCACACAACTCTTGGGTCGATCTAGCAGCGCATGATCTTCCTTATAGACCTTGCGGAGCGTCCAGTCGGTCTTGTTCGAGAATGGCGACTGCTTGGGATTGAGTTCGAGTTTCTTGACCAGTTTGGTGAGTTCCTTCTCGGTTAGCTTGGGCCGCCTAGCGAGCACCTTCGCGCGCTTCTGCGCTCGCCACGCGAGCAACACGCACTCCAACCGGCGAATGACGATGATGGGCAAGATGACGTTCTGGTATTCGTAGGCCTTGAACTTCCCGCGCAGCCGCTCTGCGGATTTCCAGACATCGCCAGCAAGGTTGTCCAGTTTTAGTTTGTTGAGCGAGAGAGCCACCTGACCTCCATTTTGGTGGCCGCAGGATACCCCTTTCTCTATGGGAAATCACCCGCCTTTCTGGGGACGTGAGACGTGAAAGGTGAAACGTTAGGCGTAATGGGTGAGGGCGCAGCCTGTTTGTTTGGTTTATCTGGTTTGTTTCGTTTGTCTGGTTTATCTCGTTTCTTTCGGCCATCGAACCAAACAAACCAAAGAAACCAGATGAACAAGAGCGACGAAAGACGGCGGGCGAGACGAAGAGCAGCTACTTGGTGACGGGATGACTTGCGGACTCAATGGCAGCGAGAATCTTCTCCCGGCTATCGGCATCGAATTCGTGCCCGTAGAAGCGGAGGAAGAGGCCTTTGCGGACAGCTTCAGGGGTGGCCTGTGGGTCTTGCTCCCGTATGGACGCTTCGACGAAAGCACGCGCTGTCTCGCGCATCGCACACCCCATCTTGAGCCGTTCTTCTCCGCTCTGCTGCATGAGCATGTCCCGATAGCGGGCATCCATTTCTGACGGCGTATCCTTCATTGACGTACCTCTTGGTAGAGTGTGGTCAGCCCCAATCGATCTGCCCATCGATTCAGATACTCCGTGTCGAGTCCCTGCACTGATCGGAGCAGATTCCGGACATCGTCCAGTTGCATCTCAGACCGGCTCTCCTTGGCCCAATCCAGCTTGGAAAGGATGAGATCTTCTGGCGACACGATGAAGACCATCTGGCCTGCGATGGAGACCGCCCGACGACGCGCAAACTCTTCTCGACGGTATTCCGTCTCTTTCCTCACGACACAGTCTACCTTGACCACCAGGGCAGTGTGAATCATGTTGAACATGGCATGGTCTCGTACGGCTCGTTGGGCCATGTCGCGATCGATATAGTACTCCTGTTGAAATAGGCCGGTGACTCGATTCACATCCCGCTCGGATAGTTCGATGACGAGGTCTATATCGCGAGTCATCCGAGGAACGGCATAGAAGTTCGCCGCCATTGAGCCAGTCACCATATATAGGGAATGCCGGCCCCTTCCAATTGCGCGGTTACTGATTGTAGAACGTCTAGCTACGTCGCTCACTAGCTGACTTCACTCCCCTTCTCGCCAACGTTGACGCCGAAGGATACGCTTTTCATGCTGGGAAATCACCCCGCCTTGGGAGAGGAAATGAGTGTATTATCACTCGTTTATCAACGGATCGAGCCGGTCGGCATGCTGGTGGGCCCAGGTAAGCCATTGATCTGCGTGGCTTCCTAACTCAATCTCGCCATGCTTGGCATGTAGCCTGTCCTTGACCGCTGCGAGATAGGCCCGAAGCTGCTGAGCCTTTGCCCAATTGGTGGCTTCATGCTCCAAGGCCTGTCGTCTGGCCAGCTCCTCCTGCCGCTTTTGTGCCTCCTCCTGACGCCGGCGTTCGGCTTCACGTCTGAGTTGTTCCTCCTGCTCCTGTTTCAGTCGCCGGGCCTTCACCGCTTCGGCTACTTTCAGAAGGCCCACAATGAAATCATTGAGACAGGTTTCCAGCTTGGCAGTCTTCCCATCGCTCCAGCTCTTCTGAAGTCCGTCGATGCCCCACGCAACAATCTTCAGGACTAGGGAACTGGTCGGAATGTATTGGTAGCGCTTCCGCATCCAGGATTCGAGCCGAGGGTTATTCTGGTCTGGATGAGCGATGCGCTGAAATCGTTCTTCGAGACCGAACTCGATCGGCTCTCCATCTATGCGAACTCCCAGACTCCGCTGATACCCTTCCTGAATTCCGACTTGATGTCCACGGGCCTCCAGAGCCTTGAAGAGCGTGTCCATGATCCGCAACGCTCGAGCAAGACTCTTGGGGCTGACACGAATATTGAGCTGCCTGATATCACCAGACCAAATGGCGCCATAGTCGTCCACTTTCGCGGATCGCCATTCCTCCAAGTGGACTTTCAGCAAGTGATGCGGGCTTGTGAGCCGGTCGGGTACTTCGATTTTCCGTTCAGCAGTCTGCTCTGTGTTGATGCGTTGCAAAGCGTCTTCTGACATCTGCACGAGAGCATCTGGTCGAATTGTTCGATGAATCGCCGCAACCTGCCTGGTCGGGTCCGAGTTCGGTGGCAGCGGAAGCGGCTTCACCGATTTTCCCGTCTCCCTTCTCCGCCAGTAGCCGCGCCATGGGCAGGGAACATTCAGTTTCTTGCAAATCTTGGCCAATGCGACATTCGAGATTCCATACTCCTTGGCCACCTTCGTCATGGGCTGAGCCCAGACTTGTTCGTACAACGCTTGTCGCTGAACCGTCTTTGTCTGGAGATGATCGTTGAACATATTGCCCCTCCTAGTTCATCTGTTGGAGCGAACCTACGAACTGGAAGGAAAGGGTATAGGAAGTGTCTCCAAAAGTGCAGGGACGCGAGGAGGGGCAGAAAAACTGCGACACCGACATTTCTGCTAATTTCTGCGCGCATCCGATCGTGTGAGGATTAACAGTGAGTCCCAATCGCGAGGCTATCGAGGGGGAATTTAGCTCGCATCATTCACCAAGGCAATGTCGGAAACGAAGGCGGGACATTCTACGTTTCCATCAGCTTCTGCGGTCGTTCGATCGGTCGAAGGCTCGCATGGTGTCCCAAGAATGGCAGGGTGCTGCCGGGGTCTGACGAACAGTACCGCTTGACTTGAGCGCCTGTTCCAGTATGCTTCGGTCCGTGACCATCATCTCCCTTCAGGCTTGAGAGGAACGCACAATGGTTCGTTTAGTTCTGCTTCGTCATGGCGAATCGCAATGGAACCTGGAAAACCGTTTTACCGGTTGGGTCGATGTGCCGCTTTCCCCCCGCGGCATTCAGGAAGCGAAGGATGCGGGCGAGAAACTGCGCAGCTTCACATTCGACCGAGCCTTTACCTCCGTGTTGGCCCGCGCGAATGAGACGTTGCGACTCGTGCTAGAAGTCATTGGCCAAACTGATATCCCCATCGAGATGGACAAAGCCTTGAACGAGCGGATGTACGGCGAGTTGCAGGGATTGAACAAGGCTGAGACCGCGAAAAAATACGGCGAGGCACAGGTGAAGATCTGGCGGAGAAGCTATGACGTGCGTCCACCGGGAGGCGAAAGTCTCAAAGATACCGCCGACCGTGTGTTGCCCTACTATAAACACACCATCAAACCCTATCTCTTGAAAGGGGAAACCATTCTCGTCGCGGCACACGGGAACAGCTTACGGGCCCTGATCATGGAGTTAGAGCAGCTCTCCCGAGAGCAAGTGCTGGAATTGAATATCCCAACTGGTGCGCCGCTGCTCTATGAGTTGGACAAGACGGGGAAGGTCGTCAATCACCGCTACCTCTGACAGGGCCGCGGCAGGTCAAGAGATTATCCGACATCTTCCAGTAACTGCCCGTAGGTATCGACTGGTACGAAATCGATCAGCAGGGTCAGGAGATTACGCCGCTCTGCTTCTTTGACCAATTGATTCTCCTCCATCAGCACAGCGGCTTCCGCACTCACTGCAAGCGGACTCATCCCTTCTTCAACCAAGCGACTATACCGACGACGACGGTCCTGCCATTCATTGAGGTAGACAGTCCAGGCGGCTGAACCAACAGGAATGGTCGTGCCCCATCCTGCTTCTATCGCATCCAAGATGAGTTCCGACAGCGCGGACTGATACTTCTGAGGGATGTGCGCCTCGATGGCTGCGAAGATCCAAAATAGGTTCAGCGAGAGCACTTCTTGCGTGATCGCCTGAGCCCGTTCCGGCGTCGCCTCGATCCCATATTCCTCCAGCTGCTGAACAGACACACCAGTCGGCATCGCTGCAATCAAAGCGACCGCTGCTTGTCTCGGCGTCATCAAGTTAGCTGACATGCTTCACTCCCTCCACCGTCCGCGGTGGCAGAGAATACCCCACTGTCGCCAGTGGGCTCAAGCAACTTGTCCAAACCTGTCCCCTGTGCTAGAGTCCGCCGGAATGATTCGACACATCGCCACCACATTTTCACGATGGACCTGTGCTGCCAGTCTGGTGGCTTTCTTGGCCGTGGGCACCGTCGTGTCTGCACCTCGAGCCCAAGCCGACGAAAACCGCTGGGGGTTCGGAAGCGACCTGGGACTCACATCCGGAATGGTCAATGGCACGGTATTTACCCTGGCATTCAGTGCTGACTACTACATCGATCGAAACTTCTCTATCGGACCGATGATGCAGATTAGTCCGATGAGCGATCTTTTCCAGGTTTCCTTCGCTGGGGTCGGCCGCTATCACTTTCGTCTCAATAACGGCATCAACCTGGTACCCTTCTCGGGAATCGGTTTACTCCACGTAGACCTAGACCGCGGAACCGGCCCTGGGCGCATCGACCGCAACGATACGAGCTGGTACATCCCTATTGGTGTCTCACTAGAGTACCAGGCTGCCCACAATCTCGCCTTGTCTTCGACGTTGATCGTCAATCTCCACGACATCGATCTTTCTCCGTCGATATCGGAGAATGACCATACAAGCGTTGCCCTGCTTTTTGGTTTCCGCTTCGGCCCTTAGCAGGATGCTGAACAAGTCCGCCAGCTGCGTTCTCACATCGCTCAGAGGCTCAACGTACTGAAGCGTACGCCTCGCCGCTTCGCTCGCTGCGGCCTTGCTGGACGGCCCTTTTGAGCATCCTCAGGCTATTTANGCACAGGANCTTTGGCCGAANACGGCGAAGAGGCAATGCTCTGGCAAGGTACGGAAGTATCGGGGATATTGGGTAAGGGAGAGGTAATGGCTAGGCCGCTTTGGCCGGCCGCCAGCGAAGCCCGATGTTCAGCAGTTCTTGCAACAGATCTTTATAGGTGTAGCCGGCTTTCTCTGCCGAATCCGAAAAATCTTCGTCGTGCGCGATTTGTGGGTTTGGATTGGCTTCCAGCACGTACACATTTCCCTCCGCATCCATTCTCACGTCGATGCGTGCATAGCCGCTCAAGCCGAGCGCGCGATAGACACGTTTCGCGAGATGTTGAATCTTCTCGGCTTTCCCTTCGGGAAGATTCCTGGCTTCGCCTGACCGAATCCCATACTTGGCTTGATACGTGCGACTCCATTTGACCCGTTCGGTCGCAATTCGACGGGCGTCCTCCGGCAACTTGTCCATGATCAACTCCCACACCGGCAAGGCATGGACATGCCCATTGCCCATCACCCCGACATACAGTTCGCGCCCTTCGATATACCGCTCAATGAGGGCGCCGGTCCCTACGCTCGCGTGGATGAATTCGACTCGCTCCTTGAGTTTGGCATCATCCTGGACAATGGACGCCTGAGAGATCCCGAGTGACGCCTCTTCGGTCACCGATTTGACAATTAAAGGAAATGACAGCCATTTGGGCCGTTTGACCGTCCGCCCCTGCGGCACCACCATGAAATCCGGGAACGGGATTCGGTGGAACGAGAACAACTTCTTGGAGAGGACTTTGTCGCGCGCCAGCATCAACCCACGCGGGTTACAGCCGGTATAGGGGACATGAAGCAGTTCAAGATACGACACGACGTTCTGGTCGTACACCGCCACCCCATCGAACTCTTCGAGCAGATTGAAGGCGATGTGCGGCTTCCAGTCTTCTATGGCCGACCGAAGCACCCCGAGATCGCTCTTGACCCCCAGCGGCTTGACGTCATGCCCGAGCTTGCGGAGCGTGGAGACCACATCGTATTCCGTCTTCCACTCGGCGCCGGTCACGTCCTGCCCGTTGAGGGGATCCGGAGGTACCAGATCTTCGTGCATCAGAACGAGGATGCGGAGCCGTTTCATACCGCCACCTTATGCCGCCCGCTGCGCAAGTAGTTCATCGTGTGGACGGTCAGCAAAATAGTGAAATCTAACTTCGCCTGCTCTTCCACGAGTGGTAGGCGCAAATGGAGCTGACGGCAGCGCTGAATCATGTCTTCGAGCACCTGATCAATCGTATATTGATATTCGCCAGTCCAGGCAGCGACTTTACGGCGCACCTCTTTTCGAAAGCGGTTCAAGAAGGTGGCGGCGCTCATTTTATCGGCGTGGACAGGGGCGTCGGAAAACAGTCGCTTCAAGTCCGGATCGTACAAAGACGGTCGTTCAGTCCCATAGTGTTTGCGCTTTCGCTCGTAGTGCTCGCGCAGGGTCTTCTTCAGTTCGGACAGCGGATCGATCTCCTCACGCGTGACCACCTTGGGCGGCACAGCAGCCAGCCCCTCCATGAGCCCATCTACATAATGAAGCTTCTTGAGCACCGGCCACCCCTTATAACGGTCGGCCCAGGTCGAATCGGGCGTGAGCCAGACCGCGAAGGTCTCCGCAAAGTCTTCATCCGGATGGCTTTGCGCATACCACACATCAAGATGCCGCACGAAGCTCCGACTATAGGGTCTGGGGCTGTAATATTTGGGGTAGGGATCGGATGAACGACCAAATACTTGTTGCCGGTTGCGGAGACGGCGGAGACGATAGGCATTTTCAATGGCGTGGCCGGCCTCATGCCTCAAAATTCTCATGCACCACTCCGGTGTCCCTCCCTCAACTTCAAGCATCTGATCCATTTCTAGTTTCGCAAGTCGTGGATGGGCCAGATAAAACGGCACGGCAATCCCCGGCACACCATCCGGAGTAAACCATTCGTTCGACAACCAAAAGTGGGGACGAAAGAGAAGCTGCCGGGCTTCGAGCTCGGCGTAGAGTTGCTGGATCTGTTCTGACAGGAATGCCCCGTCGAGGGTGACGCCGAGCTGGCTCATGGGAAGGCTCAGGAGCTTCTCGTTTGACCACGAGTTCCATTCCGGCTCGCGATCATGGCTGTCAGAGGCTGTCACTTCCTGTGTCCGTAATCGTTGCATCAATGCCTTATTCCGCGTAGTCAACCCGCAAGAGGTACTGTGGAAAATATAGCACGTGCCTCAACATTACCTGGATTTAGGAGGCCATTCCGTTGACTGGCGCCTATAAGTGGAGAAAAAATGTCCGATCGAGTCCAAGAATGAACCGACAGAGACAATAGGTGCCGTAAAACCTGGCTAACGGAGGCGAGGAAGAAGGGCTGGTGCCGTAGCCCAGATGACATCGATCACCGACCACACATAGGCGCGGGCCCGCTCGGGGTCTGTTTCCCAATCCGGCAGCACCTCGTGCAGGTCCAGAATCGGCTCGTCGTGACCGAGACAAACCTGATTAAACAGGTGAACATCACGTCCAAACTGTTCCCGAATGAAGACCTGGTGGTTTCGCCCCATGGCAATGACAAGGTCGGTAGCCTCAACTAGCTCCCTCGTGAGTTGTCGTTGGACGTGTGTGGTTACATCAGCGCCCTTCTCGCGCAATCGGGTCTGGACCCAGGCATGCACCAACTGAGGCTTGGCCTCGATCCCGGCCGAGCTGACAACACAGGACATGTTCGCACCAAGTCTAATTTTGAGCGCGTACTCTGCAGTCACGCTCCGAAAAATATTCCCCGTGCACACGAACAGGACTGACTGAATTTTCCCGCTCGAACGGTTCTCATCCTTCCCCATAATCTCCCCGGTAGAAGATCGACAGCCACACGGCTGACCACGTAGAATGGCAACCTATGTCGCATTCGGCAAGCCCCTCACCCTTTCACTCGACCTTGTCGCGGTGAACTTGGATCAAAAGCAGCCCTGATTTCCTGCCAATGGACTCCCCGACTATCTCTCACATATCGGAGTGCCGTTCCCTATCGAGGAACGAGACACCTACTCAATTGCCCCTCCATGAGCGTCGGCACGACCCTCACGTGCTCCGATGGACCGCGGTATGTCAGGATGCCATTGAGCACGAAACAGGTACGCACCCCGCGTAAGAGGAGCTGCCCGTCCTGCTGACCGACTGGATCGCTCAAGACCGAAAACTGGCCGCCCTCAAGGCGCTGCAAGGAATGATCTGGGAGGACGGCTATCGACAGCGGGCGTTTGTACCGGAACTGTATGGCGATGTTTTGCCGGCATTAACACAATGGCGGGTGCGCGGCATCCGCTTGGGAATTTACTCGTCTGGTTCGGAACAGGCACAGCAGCTCCTCTTTGCACACACCAACGTCGGAGATGTGACATCGTTGTTTGAGCATTTTTTCGATACCAGTGTCGGCGAAAATAAGATAGCATCCAGCTACAGCACGATCAGTGAGCAGATCGGCCTGCCACCCTACCACATTCTCTTTCTGTCGGACATGGAAGGGGAACTGGATGCTGCCGCGTCGGCAGGATTCATGACTGCCCACATCGTACGGCCTGGAACCGACGCGAGCACCCGCCATCCCACACATACCGATCTCACGCATCTTCTCATCGAAAGATAGACATTCCTATTGACGAAATACTAGGCACGCATCGAGAGACACAGGGCGAGGTTAGGTCTTCAATTTCGACGCAAATTGCTTGCGGAACTTGACCACTTTCGGCCCGACGACGGCTGTACAGTAGCCCTGAAATGGATTCCGCACAAAATACTCCTGGTGATAGGGCTCGGCTTCGTACCAAGTCCCGGCAGGAGTGATTTCCGTCACGATCGGATTGCTGTAGAGCTTCTCTTTCGTCACAGCTGCGATCACCTCCTCGGCAATCTGCTTCTGCTCAGGTGCATGGTAGAAAATTGCCGAGCGATATTGCGTGCCAGCATCATGCCCTTGCCGGTTGAGTGTCGTAGGGTCGTGGATGACACAAAACACTTCAAGTAACTCGCGATAGCTGACGACGGTGGGATCGAACGTGATACGGACCGCTTCTGCGTGACCAGTCCTGCCGCTACACACGGCTTCATACGTCGGACGATCTACCTGACCACCCATGTAGCCGGACTCGACCGCTACCACACCCTTCATCTGGTCATAGACCGCTTCGAGGCACCAAAAACAACCGCCAGCCACGGTGGCAATTCTGAATCCAGTCTGTGCCTGAAATACGGTTTGTCCCATAGTGCAGACCTCTAATTACGTGGTCTGAGAATAAGTCTTGGACGGTTCCACTTTCTTTCAGATCCTACCGCTGCCTTATAACATAGGGCGCCCTGACGCCGCGAACAGATCCGCGAACGAACGATGGACTCTCCACACCTGAGTTGTAGGCGGGGCGTCGAAACCGTTTGGATTTAAAGGAATATACTGGAACGAGAAAAGCTACGCCTTAAGTTCTTCGTTGAGGCTGGCAATGACTTCCTTGAGTTTTGTCTCCTCATCAAGCTGAATCTTCGTGAACTGGATCCCAAATGTATTGTCCTTGACCCAGCGCACTTGGGCTTCGTCGATCCGCAAAGGCCAGTCGAGCCCAGGGATATAGATGCGACACTCGAACGACGCCCCCACGAACACCGGCAAATCCGTTTCGATCTTACAGCCACCGGCAGAGAGGTCCAGCGTCCGACCTTGTCCTTCTCGCTGCCCGCCAGAAAAAGTGCTTCTGAACTGTGCTGTAAAACGTGGCTGTTGGCGCTTATCCATAGGCGGCTCCTCTTTGATCATGCAAGGCTGAGGAGGCCTCATACTTGAATTCCGCTGATTCTTTACGAGAGCCATGCCTGCTTCATCCCAATCAAACAACGAACCCCNGGCTCGTATGAAGAGGCACCGGGGTTCNTTGGNGGCCGTAGTCGCTAGGTTACTTCTTCACNTTCAACAATACNTGCCCTCGACGGTTCTGCTGATAGCAGGNTTCAGCAGGGTCCGTGCAGAAAGGGCGCGCCTTGCCGTANGANACGANCGNCACCTGCTTGGGGCCTACACCCGACTCGATCAGATAGCTGCGCGCAGCCTTGGCTCGCTTATCCCCCAAGACGATGTTGTAGTCGGCCGTGCCCCGTTCGTCGCAATGACCCTCGACCTTCATCACCGCTCCAGGGTGATCCTTTAGCCACTGTGCGTCGTGATTCAATGCCCCCATTCCGGCCTCTGTAAGGCTCCACTGATCATATCCAAAGAACACGTCCTGCAAACCAGCTTCGATGGCCGCTTTCTCCTCTTTGGTTATTTCCGCACGCTGACGGGCGCTCATCCCACTGGAGGAAAGCGATGCGATATCGCCGCCCTTCCCTAGGCGCTCTTCCAAGGGATTCTTGGAGAAACCACTTAGCCCTCCCCCTGAACCACCGTTTTGCGCAGACCCTGCTCCCGTCTCTCCATCGGACTGCAGCCATTTCATGCTACAGCCTTGACCAACCAACAGGACAAGCCCCATCGCTGCCACAACACCTGTTTTCATTGGACTTCCGATCATAATAGTTCCCCCATCCTTGGAATAACATCTCGCCTGTGTAGATCAAATATAGCACCTGAATAAAAAAGTGCCGCCCACCCGAGGCCCATAGCCATTTCGCTTGAATTGTCCGACTGTTGGAGGTGGCTCTTGAGGATAGACGCGGTGGGTGAGGGACCAGATATCCCTCTGCTACCAACCGCGAACGAGTGGATCAGAGAGGAAACAGTTTAGAATTGGGCCGGCTTACGATCGGCCCACCGAGCCGGACGCATCACGGTGCTCAATGCGGCTACGGCACAAATGAATGCCAACATGGTCAAGCCCACCATCAGGAAAAAACCAGCCCGAACGTCATGGAGGACTACATGATTCATGATAAGCCCCTCCTCTTGGTGACTGTACTCTTATCCACTCAGTCATCCGCAAGAACAGACCCAGGGTGCCGTGGGATCCTGCTTCCTCAACCAGAATCCATAACAGGGACAATGCCTCGTCCAAGCCTGCCACTGCCCCCGATCTAAAAACCTCCCGATAGAAAGTCTCACACGATCTTGCCTATAGCATAGCACCATTCAGACGCCCCATGGATCCTGCTTCTTGCTGTAAAGATACTGCTCGAGATACGAGAAATCTATGCAGCTTTGGTGGGGGGATGACCCGCTCGAAAGGGCCAGGTAGATCAGTTGCAAGCTACTGATACTTCAATGATTCCATCCTGAGGCCTCCCAGGATGGAGTGGTGCGCCCGGAGGGACTTGAACCCCCAACCCTCGGATCCGAAGTCCGATGCTCTATCCAATTGAGCTACGGGCGCGCTCGGCTAGTTCAAACACTTCGAAGGAGACCTTGTCAAGGGCGAGCAGACGGCACAGCCTCATCCTGACATGACAGAGACAATGATCAAGCGCGCTCACACCAGCGTGAGTAGCGTCTCAACCAACTGATTAATCGATCGATCGTCGGTCCTGATGATGTGATCGGCGGCCGCTTGATATTTCGGCGTCCGCTCCTGCAATACGTCTTGAATTTCATCGACGAACGACTTGGTACCCGTCAACGAGGGGCGCTGCGTGTCACCGCCGATTCGTTTCGCAATCGTCTCAACGGAGGCCGTCAGCCAAAATACGGTGCCGGTCTTCTTCAACGCCTCGACATTCTGCGCGCGAAGTATAACCCCACCTCCGGTATCGATCACGAGTTGGTCACGGCTGGCAAGTTCCCTGCAGATACCGGACTCCAGATTGCGAAAGTATTCCCATCCCTCCTGGGCAACGATCTCCGGAATCGCACGTTTCGTACGCTTGACGATCTCCGCATCCGTTGACACGAGTTCTCGTCCCAATCGCGCGGCAAGCAACCTGCCCACCGTGCTCTTGCCCGTTCCCCGATAGCCGATCAGCACGATGTTCATGAAAAGCGGGATTCCAGGGCGGCACGCATAACATCGAAAGGTGCCGCCTGATTAGTCCAGAGCTCGAACTGAGCCGCGGCTTGATGAAGAAACATCTCGAGCCCCGAAATCGTGCGACAGCCCGCCGCCTTCGCATCCTTCAGCAATCGGGTCTCCCGAGGGTTATAGACGATATCCATCACTGTCAGTTCCGAATGAAGCACCATCGCCGGCACAGCGGTTTCGTGCACGTTGGGCAACATACCCATCGGAGTGCAATGGATCAGCACATGAGTGTCCGGCAGCACCTTTCGCAGCGACCCCTCATCAAGAGGCGTCTCCTGCACTGTCAATTCCGTCTTCGACTGGAGATCCCGGGCCAAGGCGATACGTTCCCGCTCATCAATTCCTAATATGGTCAAGCGAGCAATCTCAGCCTCAGCCCCGAGCGCGAAGGCAATGGCGCGAGCAGCGCCTCCGGACCCGAGCATGACCACCTGCCGCCCTTTCATGACGACACCGCCTTCACGAAGCGCACGCAATGAGCCAGTCGCATCGGTGTTATACCCTGTGAGGATCCCGCCCACAGCCACAATGGTATTGATCGCGCCAATGAGACGTGCGGTCGGCTCGACAGAATCAAGAAACGGAACGGCTGCCACCTTGTAGGGAATGGTCACGCTAGCGCCGCGAAAGTTTCCCAGAGCGCGAAGACCCTTGATCGCATCGCCGATCGCTTCCACGTGGAAGGCCAGATACACGAAGTTCAGCCCGAGTTTCTGAAACGCGGCATTGTGAATCGCGGGTGAAAGCGAATGCTCGACTGGATTGCCGATTACGCCACAGAACTGAGTATGTGCATTGATTTCCATAGGTCTGAGAAGTCGCGGCTGCTGTTTCGTCTTCAGGCCAACTGACGAGCCCCCATCACCGCGAATGTGATATTCACCATTCGCAGTGGCTGCCTGCTCACGAGATGGTCATCCCTCCATCGATAGGGAAGGTCCCGCCTGTGACCCAGGCTGCTTCGTCGGAGGCCAAATAGAGAACCATGTTGGCCACCTCTTCTGGTTTCCCAGCTCGACGGATAGGATAGTGCGACAGTATGGGGTCCAGTTGTTCGGGGTTGCTCATCAGTGGAGCGGCCATTGGCGTATCGATAAGTCCTGGATTCACCACGTTGCAGCGAACGCCTTCCTTGGCGTAGTCGATCGCGAGGGCTCTGGTCAAGGCATCGAGCGCCCCCTTGGAAGCGGCATAGGCCGGCAATGTGGGAATCCCGACCAGGCTCGCGATGGAGGAGATATTGACGATCGCTCCCTTCCCCTGCTTCAACATCTGCGGAAGGACGGCTCGCGTCATGCGAAACACCCCGGTCAGGTTGACGTCGAGAACGTGCGCCCAGGTCGCATCATCGATCTCATGCAGGCGCTTCCCAAAGCCCCCTACTCCAGCATTGTTGACGAGGATATCGAGACGCCCGAATTGCTGCAAAGTCCGACGCACTGCCTCCAGGACATGGGGTTCATCTGTGACCGATCCGGCAACGGCGAAGGCCTTGCCCTGCTCCTTCACAATATCGATCACGACCCGGTCCAGCTCCCCTTGGCGTCTCCCCGTGATCACGACCGATGCTCCCTCGCGCGCAAAGGCTTTCGCGATCGCTTCACCGATACCCGCGTTGCCTCCTGTGACGACCGCGACCTTTCCATCTAACCGATTCATCGCGCGCGATCCTCCCGCTCTTCGTGAGCACCAGTGGCCTCCCCCACAGACTCAACAGCTTGAGCAGCGGGCCACAAACCAGATTCAATTTTCCTGGCCACCGTAATGAAGCCTGAATGGGCGACCATTCGATGATCCGGCCGTACGCTGCGTCCCTGAATGGACCAGGTCCTCAGCAACGTTTCAAATGTTTCGACCATACCAAAGACCGTCGCTCGCTCAAGGGCCTCAACCGTCTGCACCACTTGAGGGACGGTGGGGACAAAGCTCAAATACATGCCGCCAGAACGAAGGACCTGTGCGGCATGCGGCACCACCTGCCAGGGCTCCGGAAGATCAAGGACGAGGCGATCAAATGGTCGCGCATCGTCGAGCAGACTGATCCCCTCGTACGCATTCCGACGAAGCGGGATGAGATTCGGCATCGGGCCCATATAGCGTTCAATGTTCGTCATCGCCGTTCGCGCGAAATCCTCACGGGCTTCGTAGGTCACCACCAAGCCACGTGGACCCACGGCGCGCAAGAGGGCCATTGTCAACGCCCCGGAACCTGTCCCCGCTTCGAACACGCGCGCGCCAGGATAAACATCCGCCCACATGGGAATGAGCGCAAGATCTTTCGGATACAACACCTGCGCGCCGCGCGGCATCTTTAGCACATAGTCGCCGAACGTGGGCTTCAGTGCCAACATCGTCTTGTTGCCGGAGAGCGTGACTAGGGAACCATCTGGCTTTCCAATGAGGTCGTCGTGGACAATTTTGTGACCGCTCAGTTGGTAGAGATCTCCGGCCTTCAGGGTCAGGGCGTACTGCCGCCCTTTCTTGTCGACCAGATGGATACGCTCGCCTTGTTGAAAATGTGACATCGGGGCTCCATTCTAGAAGTGCTGTGCCGGGTTTTCAACAAGACAAACGACCACGATATCGGATTTCCTAACCTCTACCATGTGTCTTCTTGGGGAGCAGATCGAACTCCATTTTGATACGCGCAGCCACTGCCCCCCCAGCTTGTTCAGGCCGAATGCCAGAACCAATGCACTGCCCAAGCTGCCCAATCTCCAGACGCTCATAGAAATCGCAGCGGGGGAAAATTCCACCACGATTTTCCCCATTCCCATCGATACGATCGCCCCCTTTCTGAAAGGGCTGACCAAGAAGTAGATGTGGCGATTAGTTCCGTTGCTCTATGGCCACCCATGCACACCTGCAGCAATGTTGCCTCACCCTCTCTGAGGTTTCCTCATTAGCCCACTCTAATAGTGCTGTCTTTTCCTCGGGATCTCGATCCGCCGTTCTCATGAACAATCCAGCACAGGATTTGCTGCGTAGAGAGATAACAGAGCAGCCCAGCAGCACAGAGCCCAGGATGAATCCTTTGGCGGATAGCTGTCTCTCATAAAGTAGAACAGAAAAACGGAAGCCTGTTGGGGTCACGACCATGCGGAGCAAAACACCAGAAAGTCAGAGGAGGGGCGACGACATGAAAGAGAATCTATTCCCAACCCCTGAGGCGGAAGAGTTTGTCACAATTGCAAAGGACGTTGATGCGGACGATGCTGGGGCGAGCGACCTCTTGGATGTGATCGGCCGAGATACATCCGAAGAGGAACAACCTGAGGAACCGGCGAAGACGGTGACTCGCACCGCCCTCGGCAGTGGCCCGTTCATGTTGGAGTCGCTCTACTTTCACTCCTTCGGCGAACGCGCCCTGTTGACCAGAGAAGAAGAAGTCGAGATGGCGAAGAAGATCGATTACGGAACGAGCACCATTCGGAAGGCCTTACGCCACGCCCTACGACTTTTACCCCGGCTCAAGCGTTCGGACTCTGTGCTCGAGGCGCAACGCACACTCCAGATGGTCAGAGGTTTGAGCGGACTCTCAGCCACGGCGATCGATAAGGCCGAACAGAGTCTCACCGAGATGATCAAGGAGGGATCGGGGCAGCAAAAGCTTCCGGTTACCATCGCCAGGCAGCTAAAGGGAGAGTTGGCTACCCTCCGCTCCGCTCGGATCGTGCTCGAACGGGCAAAGGACGAATTGGTGCGCTGCAACCTGCGGCTCGTCGTGGACATCGCAAAACATTACACGGGCCGTGGCCTGACTTTGCTGGATCTCGTGCAAGAAGGAAATATCGGGCTGATGAAAGGGGCCGAGCGCTATCAATACCGCAAAGGGTTCAAGTTCAGCACCTATGCAACCTGGTGGATCCGTCAAGGTATCACGCGTGCGCTGGCGGATCAATCGCGGACCATTCGCATTCCGGTTCACCAGACTGAAGCCTCGCACCGCATCCTCCGCGTGACCAGACGACTCGGTCAACAGTTGGGCCGTCCGGCTCGCCTCGAAGAAGTGGCGGAGGTGCTACGAATGAGACCGGAGCGACTCCACGAAACCGTGCAAGCCTTTCAAGAGCCGGTCGCCCTGGAGAAGCCGGTGGGTGACGGAAGCACGGAATTCGGGGAACTGATCCCCGACCTGCAAGCCGTCCCACCCGATGCCCATGTGCACCGGACTGAAATGTCGCAACAGCTTGAACGCATTCTCGGTACGCTCACGCCCCGAGAACAAACCGTCATCCGGCTGCGCTTCGGTATTGGCCACGATCAGGCCTGCACGCTGGAGCAGGTGGGGCAGAGCCTCTCGGTGACGAGGGAGCGGATTCGCCAGATCGAAGCGAAAGCGCTTAAGAAACTGAAGACTCCCGAGATCAAAGAAATGTTTGCTGCCATTCAGTAGACCAACGACTCAGGAAGCAGAAAGGGGCGAGGACGATCCTCGCCCCTTTTTTTCCTACGACTTTCACCCTGAGAGCACTTGTGCGACAATGGCGCCGACTCAAGTAGACGAGGCCCCATGACGAGTGTGCGCACAACACAGACGAGTTCCCTCCTCTTTCGCTTCTTCACAATTCCATTCCTTCTCCTTCTTGTCATCGCCTTGGCACTTGACGGGCTAATCGCCTACGCGGAACCACCGATTGGATCGGTCCTTTCCCACGAAAAATCCCTGTCGGTCCCTGCGGTCGTGGCGAAAGTACGTCCCTCGGTCGTCACCATTCTCACGCGCGGCGTGCCGGCAACACCCACGCAAGCCCAATCGGGATCGGGGTCCGGCGTCATTATCGACGAGAGCGGATACATCCTGACGAACAACCACCTGGTAGCGGGAATCAAGAGCCTGGTGGTGGGGCTCTCAACCGGTCGACTCACCCCAGGCCGTGTCGTCGCCCGTGACTTCCTGCTCGACCTGGCCCTCGTCAAGATCACGGCGACGGACTTGGTTCCCTCCACGCTGAGCCCTTCTCCGATGCTTGAAATTGGCGAGTCGGTCGTCGCAATCGGCAACCCCCTCGCACTCAAGGGAGGCTCGACCGTCACGGTGGGTGTCGTCAGCGCGGTAGATCGCTCGGTGCTCACCCCGGACGGCGAAACACTCTATGACCTGATCCAAACCGATGCCGCCATCAACCCGGGCAATAGCGGAGGCCCGCTCGTCGATCTGTCTGGTCATGTGATCGGCATCAACGTAGCCATCGCCCCCTCCGCTCAAGCCATTAACTATGCGATTTCGATGGAAGCCATCTACCCCCATATTCAATCGATGATCGTCCGCGGGTCGGTCCTTCGCCCCGACCTCGGATTCACGCCTGTCACAATCACCTCCAGCATCATGGCCAGTTTCGGTCTGGAAGGCGACCGTGGTGTCTTGGCTCTTCATGTCGAGCCGTCGGAGTTGGCTGCCGTCGCAGGCCTCCAGAATGGCGACATCATCACCGCCGTCGGCCAACATCAGATTTACAATCTCGGAGACTTTTGGCACTCGATCCAACGGTCCGGAGACCAGCCAACCCTGCAATTAACCATTCAGAGAAAGAACGCCCAGTCCACGATCTCGCTGCAAAGCCCCTCGCTACCGAAGGCTGTCCCATGATTCACGCCGAACGGTCACACCAAGATCACGATTTCCGAGGACAGGGGAGTGAGCCTTTCCCGACGCTGACCCCACGAATAGGTACGCTCGTCCAGTTTTCACAACCGATCCACTATGCCATAGCCTGGACACTTCAGAAACAGCTACAGGAAGAACGGATTGCGGAG
>SPAX01000090.1:0-4104 GCA_005239475.1 Nitrospira sp.
CCTACCTATTACAAAGAGTTCCACGAACTCGCCGACCCGATCTACGAGAAGTTTACGCTCGATGATCGCGAGAGTGAGTTCAAGAAGCTCTATCAGTATATGTTCGGGACCTGGGGGTTTTCCGATATCATCCGCGATGCTTTCAACGAATATCCTTTGCTCAAAGAACGAGTCGGAATCGTGCTCGTCAAGGGGGTGCTCAAGGAAGATCAGGAAGGCGTCGACATTCTCAGGAAGTGGGGATCCGTCGAACACGAGATGGCTCGAGAGTTCGAAGAAAAAGGGTTGAAAGGTGTCGGGATTAAGCTCATTCCCCGCCGGTTCTACGATCCGGCCCTCACGCGCTATTGCCGCCATGAGTTGTTGCATATCTCGGACATGCTGGATCCGGTCTTTGGGTACGACCCGGATACCAAGGTCGGGCAAAATCCCGGCGAGGAAACCCTCATTCTCCATCGCTATCGCATCTTGTGGAGTCTTACCGTGGACAGTCGGCTGACAGTGGCCGGCAAAGAGCCGATGCTGCGGAAGGAAGACCGGTTCAAAGAGTTTCGTTCCTGGTATCGCAAGATTCCCGCGCCGCAATTGAAATCGGTGTTCGAAGGGTTGTGGCAGACGAGCTTCTTTACCCACTCGGAATTGATCGAAATGGCGTCGGACACTTTGCGCGTGATGGACCGTGCCGTGGATGTCGAGGGAGGCGAGGTTCCAGAAACAGAAAATAAAGTCATGTTGATGCCGGGGTTTCCCTGTCCTCTGTGCCGGTTCCCGACCTATTCGTGGGTCGAGGATATGGGCAACAAGCTCGAGACCTATGTGCTGGATTTCATCCGGGAAAATCACCCTGGCTGGGATATCGAATTCGGGGCCTGCGATCGCTGCGTCGAGGTCTACAAGCTGCGTGCCGACGGCGTCATGTAGCGGAGCACCACTGTGGCTACCGATTCGCCATACGGGCGTCGAGACTTCCTCAAGGATTCTGTCGTGTCCGTTGCTAAAGCGGCACAGGAATTTGCCAAACAACAAGCGGTCGTGCCGGAACAACCGGCTCCACCACCGGTACGGACGGATTGGTTGCGTCCTCCAGGCGCCGTTGAAGAGGCATTGTTTTTGGAGCGATGCACCCAGTGCGGCGACTGCGCCAAGGTCTGTCCGTTCGGGTCGATTACGTTTCACCCGCAGAACGGGACGCCGGTAATTTTTGCGGATCAGATGCCGTGCTATCTCTGCGAGGATGTGCCCTGCATTGCGGCCTGTGCCACCGAGGCGTTGCTCCCAGTCGAAGGACGAGCGCGGATACGAATGGGTCTCGCGGCTGTATCGCATCGAGTCTGCACGGCAGGGCAGGGGTGCCATGCCTGTGCATCTAAATGCCCCACGGATGCCTTATCGATGGATTTTGACACACAGCGTCTTGTTGTGACGACTGAGCGTTGCGTTGGATGTGGGCTGTGCGAACACGTGTGTCGGACCGTGAACGATCACGTGGCCATTCGAGTCACACCGTTTCGGTTGTTGGCGCAGTCGCTCTCGTAACCCGCAAGAACAGTCCTGAATAGAAGAGAGAGAATTAGAGAGAGATGGTGCGAATCATGAGGGAGAAAAATTTGAGAAAACATCGGCTTAGATTATCCCTTGCGAAGGGAAAGATCGCGCTTGACAACCCCTGGTCCTATACCTACCATACGAGAGCCCGTGCCAAAGGTTTGACCTCTCATGCCCGGAAAATTCATGCGGGCAACAGGGTAAACCGGGGAGCTGATTCTGCATGACGAGTAAACAGCCGGTGCAACCAAATTCTCCGGCCGTGGCCGCAGTCATTCCGACTTCTCCGGCCATTAAAGATTCACCCGCGGTCGAACGCGCCCTCAGTCGGAGTAAGCTCTATCTCCTTGTGTCCTGGAGCCTGCTCTATCCTGAAGACGACGAGTTTCTTGATTACGTGCAATGCGGGGAGTTCGTCGAGGATGGGCGAGCGGCGATCGATGCCTTGGACCAGGCGCTCGATGGCATCGGCGGGGAGCGGGCCAAGCAAAAGCTGGTGTTGCTGCGCAAGCAGTTCGATCAGATCGAAAAAATTGTCGCGTCGGAATGTGTCAACTGGCAACTTGCCGACCTACAGGCCGAGCATCGCCGAGTATTCAGCAACGTCATCACCCTCGATTGCCCACCCTACGAAACGCTCTTCGGAAACGACCACGTCTTTGCGCAATCGCAAGTCATGGGCGATATCGCCGGATTCTATCGTGCGTTCGGGGTGGAACTGTCTAAGGATATCCATGAGCGACTGGATCATTTGAGCGTCGAATTCGAGTTCATGCATTTTCTGGCCTACAAAGAGTCCTATTCCCGCTGTCACGATGGAGCGGACAAGACTCAGATCGTCCTGGATGCGCAGAAAAAGTTTGTCAAGAATCATATCGGCCGGTGGGTCCCGCTGTTTTGCCGGATGTTGGTCAAAAAAGCTGCTTCCGGGTTGTACAAACACGTGGCGGACGTGATGGCGGAGTGGATGGATTTCGAAGCCGCGTTCCTGGGCGTTATTCCCCAGCCCTACTCGGAAACCGATTATCGCCCGGCGACGTTCAATTCACCGGAAGGCCAGACCTACGAGTGCGGTGCGCAGGATCAGGGAAATGAGCTGAGTCTGTTGCTGAACGAAGTTGGCGCAGAATCATTTTTGGACAAGAAAGATCAAGGCAAAGACAAGGAGGGGGAGGGGCCTGTCGGAACTGCCTAACCCTTGTTCGTGATCATGAAGGTTTCTATTTTTTGTGTGTCGGTAGTGATCTTGGGCCACCGTTCTTAATTTTTTATCGAGAGGAGGAGTATCCAATGAAAAAAGTAGAGCAGCCGCAGAGCAACCGTGTGAAGATTGGGCTTTTTCTCGCTTCGTTGATCGTTGGCGTGGCGTTGGCACTCGCCTCTATGTTCTCTCTGGGTTGACCGTTGGCGTGATGCGGATCTTATTTCGTTAATCGCGAGGAGGAGTATCCTATGAGCCTAGTGCAGACACACAGCAAGCGTGTGGTGTTTGGCATTCTTCTCTCTGCGTTGATCGTTGGCGTGATGCTGACGATCGGGCAGGTGCCGTTGGCAGTCAGCCAGCCGGTCACGATTCCAGCAAAGCTGGTGAAGGGAGCGATCCCGATGGATGGCGCGAACCCAGTCTGGGAGAGCGTGCCCGGGGTGATTGTTCCGTTGAGCGGGCAGCTGATCACCACGCCAATGCACCCGAATATTTCGGTGAAGTCGGTGTTTGTGAAAGCCATGACCAACGGCAAAGAGCTCGGGTTGCGCATAGAGTGGAGCGATCAGACCAAGAACGATACGACCATTGGTCCCCAGGACTTCCGCGATCAAGCGGCGATCATGTTTCCAGTCAACACGGCTGGAGCGCCACCCTTCCAGTGCATGGGTCAGTCAGGCGGCACCACCAACATTTGGCGGTGGAACGCAGAGTGGCAGAAGGACCTCGGCAAGGATAGCGCGGGCATCTGGGATGTGGACGACCAATACCCGGGCATTTTCTGGGACTTCTATTACGAAGAGCCGGCGGGCGGCGTGACCTATCCGGATCGAATTGGCCGGAGCCTTGGGCCCTTCAATCCTGGCATCTGGTCGGGGAACATCTTGTCCGACCCGACGCTGCGCGTGAGCTCGGTTGAGGATCTGAATGCGAACGGCTTCAGCACCCTCACCACGCAAGCGCACCAGGATGTCATCGGAAACGGTGTGTGGGAACCTGCCGGTTCCGTCAAGGGTGGTGGATACTCTGGTCCAACCTGGCGNGTGGTGGTGAAGCGCACGCTGGAAACCGGTGATGCGAACGATACCCAGTTCAAGGCGGGGATGTCTGTGCCTATCGCGTTCGCGGTGTGGGACGGTAACAACATTGAACGTAACGGCATGAAAGCGCTCTCCACCTGGTTTACCCTGAAGCTTTAATAGGGGACACCGTCTCTTANNCCTCTAGGGGTAGGAGTGATAGCGTAACNAGAAAACCCCAGTCCAGCGTCAAGCTGGGCTGGGGTTTCGCTTTTTGNGGCAGACAGNANNGTNCTACNNACTCACCAATCNGTGNGTACGCCNTNCNAGNNNGNA
>SPAX01000090.1:4129-9278 GCA_005239475.1 Nitrospira sp.
TCGNNCAGNTCAATGTTGCGAAGGTTTTCCCGTTTATCTATCAGAATCAATATGTTTCTCTGTTTTTGGAGAGTGCCCGAAGGGGGTGATTGTGGGCCCAATCAGCATTTTCAGCACTAACTCCTGTACCACAGGTTTTTCTCCGGAGAGTCATCGACTTGCGGGTCGAGTGGGAGTGAGGTCACGTGAGATTGCATGAGCACAAGATCGATCTGCCATACAACCGCATGATGTGACATCCAATCCGATTCGTCGGGGTGACCCAACACCGGAAAAGTAGACCACCCGTCACTTGAGATACGAGGTCGTTCCTCAAGTTATTTGTGTCCTGTTTTTGGGTTTTGGGTCCCTCCGGTCTTGACATTGCTTTCTCCTAAAGCCCAAATTAAATGGATAACTACAGCCTCCTAAGCACGCTGCCGAGAACGAGAGGACGCCGCGCGATGGACCGATGGGCCGCACAGTGGGGGAATCAGCTCCGCATTCAGCACAAGGTATGGGTGGTGCTCCTGCTGCTCTGTGTGCCGCTCAGTGCAGGCATTGCCATTCACCTGTATGTTGTCCAACAGCTGCTTGCGCTCCAACAACAACGGCAAGAGCTCATGCTGGCTGATGAGCAGGTACATGTGCTGGGGCGACTTGCCATTGACATTGAAGACGGCTTTCGCGGCTACGTCTTGACCCAGCAGCCCGCCTTTCTTGCTCCACTGGCTGAGGCAGAAGCGAAGCTCGACCAGGCGTTGTCGGATGCCACACAGTCACTCGCGAGGCTATCGGGTTCTCCGACCAGTCTCGCACCGATCGAACAACAACTGAAAGACCTTCTGCGATCAAAGCATGAATTGATCGCAGACATTCAGAAGGGACCGGCGGGCAAGGCGTTAGCGTACGTGCGGTCGGGTGAAGGGCTCCGACTGTCCGATCTCCTCCGCGAAGACTTCCGGACCGTCGAAGATCGCCTGCAGCGGCAGCGAAACTCTTTGAACGAACAAGCGGATGCGTTGTCGCAGCGGACGTTTGTCGGACTATGGATCACGCTGGTCGGCGTAGTCGCGCTGGGATGGATTGTCTCGCGGATACTGGCCCGCTCTCTCACGGATCCGATCACGCGGCTGCAATCCGCCACTGCAAGGATTGGAGCGCAAGTCGATGTGGCGGAGATCACCGAACTGTTGGCCAATGGCCGAGGAGCGAAGGACGAACTCGGTCAGTTGGCAGAGGCATACCTCGCCATGGCTCGCCGCATCGAGACGAACATCCAAGAGATCGAAGCGCTCGACACAATCGGCCAAGAGGTCAACACCATCGGTTCGGACGATCTGGAAGGCGTGCTTCGGCGTATTACGGATCGGGCAGTGGAATTGGTGCAAACGGATATCTGCCTGGTGCTCTTTCGCGATGAACGAGTAGGTTGTTGGATTGTTGAAGCGGCATCCGGCGAATGGAGCGACCGTTTGAAGAAATCGGTCATGCCGTGGGAGGAACTTCCGGTCAGTGTCCAAGCGTTTGAGACGCGCGAGGCGGCCATCGGGGAACGGTTTCGTTCGGATGAGTGGCCGCAGATGGTCCGGTACAACTTGATCTGGGATAGTATGCTGGCAATTCCACTATTGGCGCAGGGGACTCCATTCGGTGTTCTGTCGTTTCTGAACGAGCGACCCCGGGCCGCGCATGAGTGGAATCAGCGCTTGGCTGAAGGATTGGCCCAGGAAGCTGCGCTGGCCATCTCAAATGCACGGCTGCACGATGCGGCACAAGAGAAGCAAAGGGGGTTGGTGACACGCCTTCGACAGCTCGAGAATCTGGCAGAAACTTTGGCGCATGATCTCAAGGGGCCGGGGGCTCGCATGGAAGAACTCTCACGGTTGCTGGTCCAGCAGGACAGTGGACAATTCGATGACCGGACGAAGCGGTGGTTATCTCTGATCGAAGAGAATGGTAGGGATCTTGTGCAGCGAGTGGAAGGGATCTTGACCGTGGCTCACGTGGGTGCTGATCAGGAGGCCATCACGGCTGTCGATCCAACTGCGATTATTGGTGCGGTGTTGAAAGCTCGAGCTGATGAGGTTGGGCGGCTTCGTGCCGTGATACACGTTGAACCAGGGTTACCGCTCGTCGTCTGTCACGGCGCCTATCTCAGGCAGATCTTCGATAACCTCGTCTCGAACGCACTGAAATTCACTCGAGAGGGAGAATCCCCCGAGGTAAAGATCAGCGGTCGTGTACAAGGTCCTATGGTGGTTTTCTCTGTGGAGGATCATGGGATCGGGATCCCTTCGACCCAACGCAATCGAGTGTTTCAGCCGTTTGTCCGGTTGTTGATGTCTGAGGCAGCCGGCAACGGGATCGGCCTGACCATCATCCAGCGCATCGTGGAACTGTATGGCGGCAAGGTGTGGATTGACGGAGTCGAGGGGCCGGGCTGCACAGTACAATTCACGGTCCCGAGTTTTCAGGAACAAGAGGGAACCTCGAATGCCAGGATGCAGCAGGCGTCGAGGGCTCCCGGTGTGGTTGATGTAGTCCGGCAAGGGGTTCTGTGAGGAAGGGGGAGATGATGACACGTGGCGGAGTGTCCGACATGCGATCGACCAGAACCAAATCCAAAGTGCCCTTCACGATCTTGATCGTCGAGGACAACGCAACGGATGTTGAATTGATGCTGCACGCCCTTGAAGCGGCGGACCTGAAACCGCTTGGGGGAGACTTCGATATGGAGGTTCGTGCCACGGCAGAAGGGGCCTTGCAATTGCTCGGGGAACGGGCCGTCGATCTTGTGCTGACCGACATGGTGTTGCCTGGTATGGATGGGTTGGACCTCGTCAGCCGCATTCAAAGGATCGATCCAAACCTGCCAGTGCTGGTGGTGACGCGGATGAACGCGGTTCCTCTGGCCGTGGATGCGATGCGGCGAGGCGCCTTCGACTATGTGCTGAAACCGGTCAATGCAGAGGATTTGGGGATGCGCCTCCATCGAGCGATTCGAATCTCTGAAATCCTGCGTCGGCATGCGGTTTATGCGCAACAGGACCGGCAGGAGTTCGAATCCAATAGTTTCGTGGGGAGTGGCGTCGCATTCGAGCAAATTATGCGGAGCATTCGTGAGGCGTCCCAGGTCCACTCGACGGTCTTAATCACCGGCGAAACCGGAACGGGAAAGGGGATGATTGCACGGGCGATCCATCAGCAGAGTCCTGAGTGCGATCGGCCGTTTCAAGTGATCGATTGTACGACCGTTCCCGAGGGGATGATGGAATCCGAGCTGTTTGGGCATGTACGGGGCGCCTTTACCGGCGCGATCGTCGATAAGCCTGGGCTCATTGAGTTGGCGAACGGCGGCAGCGTTTTCTTCGATGAAATCGGGGAGCTTCCCCTTCTCCTCCAAGCGAAACTCCTGCGCGTCCTGGAGGAAAGCGAGGTGCGTCCTGTGGGCGGAACCAGAGTTCGCCGGATAAATATGCGCTTTATCGTTGCGACCAACCGGAATCTCGAAGCGCGAGTGCGTGAGGGGGCCTTCCGGAAGGATTTGTACTATAGGCTCGCAGTCGTGTCGATTCGGGTGCCCCCGCTCCGCGAGCGTCGCGAGGACATTCCCGTTATCGCACGCCATTTACTCGGCCGGCTGGTTCAATCTATGGGCAAGGCGCAGTCCCATTTTGACGAAACGGCTGTGGGGATTCTTATGTCCTATTCCTGGCCCGGGAATGTGCGGGAACTCCGCAATGTCGTGGAACGGTTGGTCATGCTCGCGACCGGCGACATCATTCGGGCGCAAGATGTCCAAAGCATGCTTCCGCAGAGTGAGGCCGAGAGTTTCGCCTCAGTCGACCCGAGTCTGACCATCCTTCCATACATGGAGGCGAAGGAGCGAGCGCTCGAAGAGTTTACGAAGTCTTACCTGCGTGTCAAACTGGCGCAGCATGGTGGTGTCATCACGAAGGCCGCTGAAGAGAGCGGCATTCCACGGCAACATTTCTCGCTGCTCATGAAACGATTTCTGGGAACTGAGGGTGTGGAGAATCAGTAGGATCTGTCTCCATTCGTAACAATCCTATCGTTCACTGACCTCAGCCTTTGGTCATTCACGCGATTACGTTTCCTCTTGGTAGCATAACCATCACATGAAGCGATTCTGGATTTATTCTGCATGATTGTTTGGCATATTTTCGTTAAGGAATACACAGATATGCGGATGTAACAATTTGAAATATTGACTAAAATATTATACTTATCTGATGGAGCATATCAGCATATTCGATTGGTGAGGTGCATCCGTATTTTCTTATCCAACACTTTTCCACAGTTCTATTTTATCCGTTCTATTTCAATGTCTTAACACGCACGATCTTGTTGGATCGAAGTATTCTCATTCTGGCAACTCTCTTGCAGCATCCTTCATCCAAATCGGCGTGTAAAGGAAGTAGTCTAGATCTCTGTTGTGCGGCAGTGACGTCGCGTGGGCTGATTGAAGCCCTCAACTGTTAGGAGGTGTTACCAATGTTTGTGTCACGCAGGCAGTTCTTAAAAGTCTCTGCGGGGACTGTCGCCGCCGTGGCGGTGGCGGATCACGTCCTGGCGTTGACTGCGCTCCAGCCGGTCATCGAAGTTGGGAACCCGTTGGGGGACTATCCAGATCGATCCTGGGAGCGTGTCTATCACGACCAGTATCGGTACGATTCGTCCTTTACGTGGGTCTGTTCCCCGAACGACACGCACGCCTGCCGCATCCGGGCCTTTGTCCGCAATGGCGTCGTGATGCGGGTCGAGCAGAACTACGACCACCAGACCTATGAAGACCTCTACGGCAACCGCGGGACCTTTGCCCACAACCCACGCATGTGCTTGAAGGGGTACACCTTCCACCGCCGCGTCTACGGCCCCTATCGATTAAAGGGTCCCTTGATGCGGAAGGGCTGGAAGGAGTGGATGGACGCCGGCTCGCCGGAGCTGACGTCGGAGACGAAGCGTAAGTATAAGTTCGACAGCCGGTTTCTCGATGATATGCTCCGCGTGTCGTGGGATACGGCCTTCACCTATGCCGCCAAGGCCATGATCATCATTGCCACGCGGTACAGCGGGGAAGCCGGAGCCCGTCGGCTCCGTGAGCAGGGGTATGCGCCGGAAATGATCGAGATGATGAAGGGCGCGG
>SPAX01000091.1 GCA_005239475.1 Nitrospira sp.
CGGGTTCTGCGGCGCTTGCGCAGCCTACTATCGGACCAAGGACGATCCTAAAGTGAGGACCTGTCTGGCCTGCCAAATGGCGGTGCAAGATGGCATGTCGATTACGATGATGCCGCCGTTCCCGGCCCGGAAGGCCACCTACGACATTCAGACGCTCAAAGATCCGAAACAAGACCTCTTCAACCTCTATCCTGAAGCGCCACTCTGCCGGAACTGTAACGCCTGCACCGAAGCCTGCCCGCAGAAGATCGATGTGCGGGAGGGAGTCTGGAAAGCCGTTTTCGGTGATTTCAAGAGTGTGTCCGAGATGTTCATGGATTGCGTGATGTGCGGGATGTGCACGCCGGTCTGCATCGCGGACATCGCCCCTAATCTCGTGGCGCTGTATGTGAGCCGGGCGCAGGGGGCTCATTTCACCGAGAAGCCTCTGGGGCTGGATACGCGGATCAAGGAAATTCAAGACGGCCGCTTTAACGATGAGTGGACCAAGATTCTCACGATGACTGAGAAAGAACTGGCCGATCACTGCGCGACGGTGAAGTGAAATAGTCAGAAAGTCTCAAGGTCTTCAGGTCGTAAAGTCTGTGGTGAGCAGAGCGACTTGACGACTTTCTGACTTTCGACTTATGACGAAAGAAACATGGACATTCACGCCCTCCAACAGATCGTGCACCAGACGCGGGATGCTCGACGCAAGCAGACTCTTCCCAAGTTTTCTCCAGCGGATCGCGACGAACTGATCCACAAATATCATCCTGATTTTCGGGAACGAGCCTATCGGCCGATCCGCTTCGGTCCCAACGTCGGGGATAAGACGGTTGTCGAGCTGGCGACATTGCTGGAGGGCGATAGCCCTATTGCCGACGGGTTCGATCTGACGCCAGACTATACGACCGATGTCCTGGTGGTGGGTGGCGGCGGCGCCGGCTGTGCGGCGGCGCTCCATGCGCATGCGGCTGGTGCCAAGGTCATCCTGGCTACGAAGCTCCGTCTCGGCGATTCCAATAGCGTGATGGCTCAAGGGGGCATGCAGATTTCGGTGGCGCCCGAGGACTCGCCCGTCACCCACTTCGTGGATACGCTGAAGGGCGGCCACATGCAGAACGACCATCAGCTGCTCAAGGTGATGGTCGAAGAAGGCCCCTCGATTGCGAAATGGCTATTGAGCCTGGGCGTGCTGTTCGATCGTGATGGGGACGGCAACCTCCATGTCAAGAAAGGCGGCGGGAGTTCGAAGCCTCGCCTCCTGACCTGTTCAGACTACACCGGTCTTGAAATCATGCGGGTGCTCAAGGACGAGGTGCTGAATCAGAACATCCAGGTACTCGAGTTTTGCGCTGCGGTAGAGCTGACGAGTGACGAGAAGGGGGACTGCACCGGCGCCATTTTCAAAGACCTCGACAACCATCGCCACGTTGTCGTGGCAGCCAAGTCCGTCATTCTGGCGACCGGCGGGATCGGCCGGCTCCATATTCAGGGATTCCCGACCAGCAATCACTACGGTGCGACCGGCGACGGGCTGTGCTTGTCCTATCGGCTGGGCGCCAAACTCATGCACATCGATACGTTCCAGTATCACCCCTCCGGTGCGGTCTATCCCGAGCAGCTTATCGGGGCGTTGGTGACCGAGGGGATTCGATCCGAAGGCGGACACCTGGTCAATGCGAAGGGTGAACGGTTCGTCAACGAATTGGATACCCGCGACGTCGTGTCTTCCTCGATTATTCGGGAGTGTGAAAAGGGGCGCGGCATCCGCACAATGTCCGGGCGCATCGGCGTCTGGCTCGACACCCCGCTCCTCGATGTCGAACATGGCCCCGGCACCGTGGAGAAGCATTTCCCCGCGATGATGCTGCAGTTCGAACGATTCGGCATCGACATCAGCAAAGATCCCGTGCTGATCTATCCGACTCTGCACTATCAGAACGGCGGCGTAAAGATCGATACCAACTCAGAAACCAATGTAAATAATTTGTTCGTCGCGGGCGAGGCTTCCGGCGGATTGCACGGACGCAATCGATTGATGGGTAATTCGCTCCTCGACCTGATGGTTTTTGGAAAGCGGTCCGGGCTGACGGCTGCGGCTCGTGCCGCTGCCATGCCGCAAGGGAAATTGACGGTCGGGCATCTGAAGGGATTCCGTGCCGAAGCCAAGAAGCATGGCAGTGTGAGTGGAGTGGTATCACCCATGATCCTGCCTGCGTATACAAGAAAAGAGTAGTGCGAGGTGCGAGACAAGCGAGACGCGGCATAATTTCCGATCAGTCCCGCCTTTCGCGCGAGTCTCGCGCGTCACGCGGGAGTTTTTTGAGGAGAAGAAATGAACGTTCATGAGTTTCAGGCGAAGCAATTGTTTGGGCAGTTTGGGATTCCGGTTCCTCGCGGGAAAGAGATTACCTCGCCCGAGGCAGGAGCGGTATGGGCGGCCGAACTCAATACCCCGGTGTTTGTCGTCAAGGCCCAGATCCATGCAGGCGGTCGAGGCAAAGCCGGTGGCGTCAAAATTACGAAGGAGAAGACGGCTGTTCCAGGCCTGGTCAAGGAACTGATCGGCAAGACGCTCATCACGCACCAAACCGGCCCGAAAGGCCGAGAAGTCCGTCGCCTCCTGATCGAAGAAGGGGCAGGCATCACCAAAGAACTCTATCTCAGCATCCTCGTGGATCGTGATAGCGGGTGGCCTGTGTTTATCGCGAGTACAGAAGGCGGGATGGAGATCGAAGTAGTCGCCGCCCGCACGCCGGAGAAGATCATCCGGGAAGCGATTGACCCAGCGGTTGGGTTCCAAGGGTACAACGGGCGAAACATCGCATTTGCGCTCGGCCTTCCTGCCATGGAAGCGGCCGTCCTAACTCCCTTCATCCAGATGCTGGGGAACCTCTATCGTCTGTTCATGGACAAGAATGCGGCAATGGTGGAGATCAATCCGCTGGTCATCACCAGCGACAAGAAACTCGTAGCACTGGACGGTAAGGTCTCGTTCGACGATAACGCGTTGTTCCGGCATGCCGATGTGCAGCAGATGCGTGACCTTCACGAAGAAGACCCGCTCGAGGTCGAAGCGGGAGAAAATAATCTGAACTACATTAAGCTCGATGGGAACATCGGCTGCATGGTCAACGGCGCAGGCCTCGCCATGGCAACGATGGACGTCATCAAGCTGGCAGGCAGCGAACCGGCGAATTTTCTGGACGTAGGCGGTGGCGCCACCAAGGAGACTGTGGCTGCGGGATTTCGGATCCTCCTCAAGGATCCGAACGTCAAGGGTATTTTCATCAACATCTTCGGCGGGATTGTTCGTTGTGATCGGATTGCCCATGGTGTCATCGAAGCGGCCAAGGAGGTGAAGATCAATGTGCCGTTGGTCGTGAGACTCCAGGGGACGAATGCAGACGAAGGCCGCAAGTTGTTGGCCGAGTCCGGTCTCAAGCTTGAAGTGGCCAACGATTTGTGGGAAGCGGCGCAAAAGATAGTGAAGCTGACTGGTAAGGCTGCGTAGGGCGGTAGAGGCATAGGGCTAAGCCCCTGTGCTCGCAGACCGTGCACGATCGGAATGTGCTCGGTCGATGCGCGCAGTGGGGGCTCAGCCCTGTGCCTCTCTTGCGCGCTGGTTTCGAATCGAAAGCCTTCCCCGTCGTAGCTGGGGAAGGAGGAAAGAAGAGGGAATTGTGAGCATTCTCGTTAATAAGAACACGCGGGTGGTGGTGCAGGGGATCACGGGCAAGGAAGGCTCGTTCCATGCGACTCAGTGCAAGGCCTACGGGACGCAGGTCGTCGCGGGTGTGACGCCGGGTAAGGCCGGGCAAGAGGTCGAAGGCATTCCGGTGTTCAATACGGTGCGCGATGCCGTGAAGAAAGCTCAGTGCGACACCTCGCTGATCTTTGTACCTCCGCCGTTTTGCGCCGATGCGATCCTGGAAGCCGCCGATGCCGGCATCAAGCTCGTGATCTGTATTACCGAGGGTATCCCGGTCAATGACATGGTCAAGGTCAAGCGTGCCCTCTATGGCCGCGACGTCCGCCTGGTCGGACCCAATTGCCCTGGCGTCATCACGGTTGATGAAGCGAAGATCGGCATTATGCCGGGCTTCATTCATAAGAAGGGTGTGGTGGGCGTCGTGTCACGCAGCGGGACCCTCACGTACGAAGCAGTGCATCAGCTCTCGACGCTTGGGTTAGGTGAAACGACGTGCGTCGGCATCGGCGGCGATCCGGTCAACGGCACAGGCTTCGTCGATGTGTTGGCGTTGTTCGAGAAAGATCCCGAGACCCAGGCAATCGTGATGATCGGCGAGATCGGTGGCGATGCGGAAGAGAAAGCCGCTGAGTTCATCAAAAAGCACGTGAAGAAACCGGTCGTCAGTTTTATTGCTGGGATCACGGCGCCTCCAGGGCGGCGTATGGGCCATGCCGGTGCCATTATTTCTGGCGGTAAGGGCACGGCAGCTGAGAAGATGAAGAGCTTGGAGGCAGCAGGTGTTCGAGTGGTAAAGAACCCGGCTGAGATCGGCGATGCGGTCAAGGTTGCGCTTGGGCGGTAAGTAAGAGCCTCGGTTCGTTCGTGCGTCAGACAATCATGAAGTGGGGATGTGGTGGTCATTCACCCATCCCCACTTTGTTTTTCGCAGGATGCTGAAAATGACCCCCAGCGCCAAACCGTGGGGCGTGAAGCGCGGGACATGCGAGAAAAGCGCGACGTGGATAGATTGGATTCCCACCTCGTCTCGCCCGTCCCGCCAGTCTCGCGTGTCTCGTTTAGGCTCAGCCCTGTTTGGTCTCCTCTGCCGGGGAGACAAGTAATTTACCTTCTCCTGCCATGTCATTCATGTTAGGCTGATCCCATGCGGGTATTTCTCATCCACGTACGCGACCCCCAGTTCTACGCCCTCCCGGCGAAAACACGTGCAAAAAACGGCCGTATCCGGGTGATGGGCTTCCCTCCCATCGGCATCATGTCCATCTCGTCGGTACTCAAGCAGGCTGGCCATGAGTGTGTGATGTTCGATCAGGCGAATCCTGACACGCCGAACGAGGTGATCCTCGAGGAAATCAATCGGCAACAGCCAGCCTTGATCGGCCTCAGTTTCCTCAGTACCACCAGCTATCCCTACGCGAAGATCTTGGCCCGTCAGATTCGCGCCGCCAACTCGAAGGTCAAACTGGCCTTTGGAGGCGTTTTTGCGAGTTTGAACGCCGCATTGGTTAAACTGCAGTGCCCTGAAGTGGATTTCATCTGCAAGGGAGACGGCGAGCAGTTGCTCCTCGATCTACTCGAACGGTTCGACGATCCGTCCGGTGTGGCCGGGCTGACCTGGGCCAAGGATGGCCATGTCGTTCAGAACTCCGGCCGGCCGATGGAACGCCATCTTGATCAGTGGCCTTTCCCGGATCGCGAAGGCCTTCCGCTCGACTTTATAGAGTCGATGCCGCTCGACGTGCCGGCGGTGCTCTCGATGGAGCGGTTCACGACGATGCAAACCTCCCGCGGCTGTCCGTGGCCCTGTGTGTTCTGCGACATTCCGATCTTCAACGAAGGTAAGTGGCGCGCGCGGAGTGCTCAACACGTGGTGAGCGAACTCAAGTATCTCGAAGATTGCGGCTACGGGTCCGTCTATTTTGTCGATGACCATTTTCTGCTGCAACCCAAGCGGATCGAGGCGATTTGCCAAGGCGTGATGGACGCGAATCTCACGATCCAATGGGGCATTGAAGGGCGTGTGGACTCGGTCGCGCAGCACCTGTTTCCTGCCATGGCCAAGGCCCATTGCCGGACGGTCATGTTCGGGATTGAAAGCGGGAGTCAGAAGATTCTCGATCGCCTCAAGAAAGAACAGACGTTGGAGGAAGTCGCCACCGCCGTTAAGAACGCCAAGCGGGCCGGTATTGAGATCGTGCATGGGTTCTTCACCGTGGGCAACCCCGATGAAACGGTCGAAGACATGAACGCCACGTTCGACCTGGCCTCCAAGCTGCCACTCGACACGTTCGGCTTCAATCGACTCTGTGTGTATAGAGGGACGCCACTCTGGCAGGAATATGTGAAGCGCGGGTTGGTCAGCGAAACCACCGATTGGTACAAGTATTTCAAGTGTTCGGAGATCGATCCGACCTGCTTGCCGGGTGAAGTGATTAATGAGGTTCGCCGTCAGGGGCTCAAGCGGCTATTCGTCTATAAGCTCCTACACTATCCCCTCCAGACGTACCGGTTGCTGCGACGATTTCTCCGGTTCATGCCGGCTCGGGATGTGGCTTATCTCATCATCAAGCCGTTCCTGGGCAAAAATAAAGGCGCCACGAAGGCAGAGGTGCTCTCGCGGGCGGTCGAACATGGCCAGATGAAAGATGCCGCCGCACAGTTGACCCAGATGACAGATGAAATGCTTCACAACGTGATGGAAGAGTCGCGACTGGAACGGTTACGCATTCAACAGGAAGCAGAAGGTTCGCGCGAGTTGCCGATGGTCCACAGCCGCTAGCGAAGGTTCTTGGTAGGCTGCTCAAAAAGACCGTCCAGCAAGGCCGCAGCGAGTGAAGGGCCGAGGCGTACCCTCAGGGGTACGTTGAGGATCTGAACGATGCGAGAACTCCGCTGGCGGACTTTTTTCAGCAGCCTGCTAAACCGCAATCCCCCATATCTGCTTGGCCGCCAGCCCAATCGCATAGCTCACGCTCACCGCCACGGTGAGGATCGCGAGATTCAGCAGGATACGGCGTTTCACGTCCATGCCGGATAGAAACGACAAGACCGTCGAAACCAGAATCACCATGAGTCCGGCGGTCAAGATCGAGAACAGCGCATCTTTTGCGCCGACTAAGACCGGCATCACCGGTACCAATGCGCCGATAATGTAGGCGGTCCCCACCACGAGGGCCGAACCCATGGGCGATTCCTCCATAGGACTCATCTCGGATTCCTCGCCTAAGAACAATTTCTTGGCCAGTTCCGTCGTCTTCACTTCTTTCTCGCTGTTCAGCGCCAAGAACGAACCGGCGGCCATCGACAGGGCACCGGCCACGGCTGTGGTCGAGGCGGCAATCAAGACCGTCGTGGCGCTGCCGAAGGCGCCGAAGAATCCGCTCACCGCACCGAGGATTTCTACCAAACCATCGTTGAGTCCCAGGAAAATGTTCCGGATCCTTTCCGGGTTGATCTTCCGCTTCGTCAGTTCCGTGACGAGCACATCCTCGTGCTTGAACTCGTCCATCAAGATACCGCGTAAGGCTTCGCCGAGGGGCTTGCCTTGATACTCGCGCCACAGCGCCAGATACTTCCGCACGCCATGGACCTCGATGGCTTCGAGCACCAGATGGACGGCGGTCGAGCCGAAGATCCTGCAGACCAGCATCATGAAGGAGAGTTTGATCCGCCGGCCGAGGTTCAGCTCGTTAAGCTTGAGATTGAAGAACTTCTGCCAGAAAGCCAGGTGGGAGGTTTCTACCCTGATCAGTTCATCGAGGGTGTGGTGCACATCCGGCTGTGTCACCGTGCGGAGCGCCTTGTAGAGCGATAGATCGAACAGCTCGTCGAGCACCAGCTGTCGTGCGAGCCTCGGGTCATGGGTGGTGGAAGTTGAGACCATGTTGAAGACTAGCAAGGTGCGGAAAAAAATATGTTGGCACGCGAGAACTTCAAGGGTCCGCCCGTCTGTGACAAGCCCGGTCTTTCTGGTTGATCTGGTTTGTTTTGTTTATCTGGTTCATCTGGTTTATCCGGTTAGTCTGGTTCAACCAAATAAACAAGACAAACCAAACAAACCAATTAAACGAGACAGACCAGACAAACCGAACAAACCAAATGAACAAGACAGGCTGGCGGACTGTTTCAGCATCCTGTTAGGAGAGTCGGCACACACCATCACCTTGCCCTAGGTAGGCCTAGTGAACGGACTCGGCTAATACCTTCGGTCAGCCGATCAGGAAGTAGGCCCCAAGGCCGATAGCCGCGAGCATGGCGACGCTTAGCATCGCCTTTTCGTGCCCGCACAGCCCCGCCTGTGCCTTGCAGACCGCCAGGGAGCACATGATCGCCATTGTGGCCTCCTTTGGTGCAGATTGTGATTAACCTTGTAGGATGCTGAAAATGACCCCCAGCGTCGTTCTCAGTCGCCCGTCTCCCTGCAACGTACCCCAGGGGTACGCTTCAGTCGCCGAGCTCCCTGCGGCCTAGCTGGGATGCCATTTTGAGCATCCTGCGGGAAGCGTGGAGAGCCTATACTCGGCGGCGCGCACAGACTTGGTGCTCCTTATTCGTCGCACCGTGCGCCCCAGAGGGTACGCCTCCGGTTCTTGCTTCGCCTGCGGCCTTGCTGAACGGCCTTTTTGAGCATCCTGCGGGACCATCTAGGCAAAACGATACGCCGCTTAGAATGCGTAGTCAACGCCGATCCGGTGACACTCCTCCGCCGTAGCTTGCTACAGAGGATTGATGAAGCCGTAGGCTCCACATGTTGCCTGCCCAAGCCAATAGTTCAGTACCCGTCACGGAGCGAGTCGGTGGAAAGGGCCTACTGAACGACCGCCTGCTTTGTTTCATCCAGATGTTTTTGGAGATATGTCATGAAGGGTGTGCCGCCTGTTCCCACGGCCGTGGGGTTGCTTGCGTGGGCTTGATGCTGGCGGTGAATGTAGCTGTCGGCATAGCCGATGTGGATCTCACGAAACTGTGCGAGGAGATCGACGCAGGCGCCATAGGCAGTCCAGAGCTCGGGGTTACGAAGTTTCCGATCGCGAACATAGCCGGCGAGCAACGGACGGCCAAGATCATCGGTGGCCTTCTCTAGGACCTGTAAGAATGCACGGTGACGCGGAGGCATGTAATCCCGCATTTCTTGGAGGTAGACGGTGAGTGGGTCTGGCGCATGGGCGATTCCGAGCCCGGCGTCGAGACTGGGCACAATAGAGCTTTGCGCGCCAGTCTCGCCTCGGAATTGTTGCGACTGGCCGGCATAGGATTCCACGCCCTCGTAGGCGAGCCCGTTCGGGAAGCTAGGGCTGTTCTTCCAGCCGTGGATGTAGGGCCGCACGCGGTTGTAGTACACGTAGGGATCGCAGCGCTCTTTCATCCTGAGCAACGTGTCGCGCATCGCCATTTGGGCCAACGCCAAGGATTTGAGCCCGATCAAGGCCTCGTCCTCCTTGTCCTCGGCCGCACCATTCATCGCTCGTAGGAGTCCGGCCAGCGCTGGTCCCGCTTCCCGCTCGATCTGGATATGGACCACGACAAACCACTCCT
>SPAX01000092.1 GCA_005239475.1 Nitrospira sp.
ACGGATCTCGTCCCCAAGCGGCCTCGTGAAATTTCGGCGACCGCCAGCAAACGCATGGGCCCGATGCCGTCTTTCGGGACCCGCAACGGACCGCCGAAGGCCGGACTATGGTCGGACAATCCGATCAGCGCCACCGGCGCAACGATCGAACCTGTGGCTGTGGCGTCTTCCTGTTCTACCAGCGTGTCATCCTGTTCGCCATACCAATAGTAGCGGACCTGGACGATGCCGGAATCTTTGCCGCGGTCCACTCGGGCGGTGACAGTTGTGCCTGATGTCAGCTTTGCCCCTTCGTCTGGTTCGATGATCTTGAATGCCTGTGCCTGCTGCGCCGGAAGCACAAGGCACGCAAGGCAAAAGGCAAAAGTAAAAAGGCAAAAGGTCCGAACCCACGTTTGACGTTTCATGTTTAACAGGCTGCGGAAAAACTCATTTTATACACACTACACCGTTGGAGCCCTGCATCATGGTGCTGATGACAACAGAGATTCAGGATGCTCAAAAAGGCTGTCCAGCAAGGCCGCAGCGAGCGAAGAGGCGAGGCGTACGCTTCGGTACGTTGAGCCTCTGAGGGATGCGAGAACGCAGCTGGCGGACTTTTTCAGCATCCTGTTATCGCCTCACGGTCACCTCTTCAGGTGGAAGGGGACATCGGTTAGAATGACGCGTTCTTTGAACAGCAGCGCGGTCTTGAGGAGCAGCGCGCGTTGGTTGTGCAGGATGCTCTGCCACCAATGGGCGGGAAGAATCTCCGGGATCACGACGGTCACCCAGGTGTCGGGTTCCTTTTTCAGAACTTCTTCGATGTAGTCGAGCAAGGATCCCATGACAGAGCGGTAGGGAGAGGGGAGGGCGATCAAATTGACGCCACAACCCCATTGGGCCCACTGGATTTGTATGCGTGCCGTGAACTCCGGATCCACGTCCACCATCACCGCCCGAATCTCGCCGGCACGACTGCGTGCGTAATCGACCGCTCGAATGACCGCTTGATTGACGCCATTGATGGGAACAATGACGATATTGCGGCGTGGAAGTGGAGGACGGTGGTCACGCGTGAGCGCAATTTGTTCAGAAACGGCTTTGTAGTGAGAGCGGATCGAGCGGAACATCATGACCAATACGAGAATGAGGAGGAAGACGATCCAGGCGCCGTGTGTAAACTTGGTGCTGGCAATGATGATGGTGGCAATGCCGGTCGTGACGGCGCCTACGCCGTTCACAATCAGTTGCTTTCGCCAATGAGGCCCCTTCTTGGTCAGCCATCGGTGCACCATGCCGGCTTGGGCAAACGTGAAGGAGATGAACACGCCGACTGCGTACAGCGGGATCAAGGCGTGTGTGTCTCCGTGAAAGAGGATCAGGAGGAAGCAGGCGAAGACCCCTAAAATGATGATCCCGTTTGAAAACACCAAGCGGTCGCCGAATGTTGCCATCTGACGGGGCATATAGCCGTCGCGCGCCAGGATCGAAGCGAGATGGGGGAAGCCGGCAAAGGCGCTGTTGGCGGCAAGGACTAACAGCAACATTGTCCCAATCTGGAGCGCGTAGTACAGAGCCCCGGTGCCAAAGGTGAGATGTGCTAATTGAGAAATGACCGTCTCATCCGCTTTGGGCAGAACTCCATAGTGGTAGGCCAGGAAGCTGATACCCATAAATAACGCCGCTAGAACCAGTGACATTTGAATCATGGTGGTCGAGGCATTCTGGGACTCCGGCCGGCGAAAGGCTTTCACGCCGTTCGAGATCACCTCCATTCCGGTCACAGCCGAACAGCCTGCGGCAAATGAGCGTAGGATCAAAAATAGAGTCAGTTCTTCGACCGCCGTCTGGTGGTCTGGCGACACCGAGACACCTTGTCCGAACAGAGCCTGGATACTTCCGATCACCACCATCACTCCGAGGGCGCCGATGGCAAAGTAGGTGGGAACGGCGAAGAATTTCCCGGACTCCCGCACGCCGCGAAGATTCATGACGATAATGAAGACACTCGCGACAAGCCCCAAGGCTTCGCGATGCGCAAACAAACTTGGTACGGCGGAAGTCAGTGCCGCGATGCCTGCCGCCACGCTGACGGCCACAGTGAGAACATAGTCGATCATCAACGCCGCCGCGGCGATCAGCGCCGGCAGTTCCCCCAAGTTGTTGCGGGATACAATGTAGGCTCCGCCACCCTCCGGATATTCGTAGATGATTTGGCGATAGGAAATGGTCAGGACGACGACGAGAAACAGAATCGCAAAGCTGATGGGAATGGACCAGGCAATGGCGGCGGTTCCTGCAAGGACCAGCACCAACAAGATTTCTTCCGTGGCATAGGCGACGGAAGAAATCGAGTTCGAGGAAAAGATCGCGAGAGCGAGGGTTTTTGACAGCCGTTCGTGCGCTGCCTGAGTGCTTTTGAGCGGATCGCCAACCAGCCAACGCTTCAGGATCATGGCAGTCATTATCGCACATAAATGGAGGTGTGCCCATCGAAGAAGATACCCTCAGACGTCAGAGGGCGAAAGCCGCATTCGTCTATGCGGCGGGGGACTCTGCATGAGAGGAAATGCGAGTCGTGCCAGCAGTCAAGGGATCATGGAGGGGTTGACAGTCTATGTAAAGTTCAGTATCTTTCCCGGTCTTATTGAAGATGACCACTCCTTCGTGTCGCGGGGGATGGGTGCGAGCGTGAATCTTTTTTTCGACCTATAAGTTTCGTTTGGGTTGTTGGATTTTGTACTTACTATTTCAAGGAGGCCGGTCCATGTTTAATCACAAGCTACGGAGTTGTGTGCTTACCCGCATGCTCAGCGCGGTGGCGGTGGTGGCCCTGCTCGGGGTCCCGCTCGCATCCGCTGAGAATCCCTCACAGGCCGGGCAGACGTCGTCGCAGCACGTCGCGATGAACCATCAGCTGCCTGGTTGGGCAGAGAAACTCAAAGGTCAGACGATCGTCGAGGATGCAATGGGCGGCAGGGCCGAGCGTTCTGCCATGGTTGAACAGCAGCATCAGCGGATCATGGAGCATATGGCCCAGGATCCCCAGGTGCAGGGTGTCAACACCGGGATGTACAACACCTCCTCCATGATGCACCAGTATGGAGCGGGCGGGCAGGACATGCTCCTGGTGTCCGATCCGCGCGTGGAACCGGTGGCGCTGACGGGCGGAGGGAAGTGTCCGGCCACGGCCCCGGTGAAGCAGTACAATATATCCACGATCAACGTCGAGATCACGCTCAACCAATGGCTCGATTTTTATCCCGGCTACATGTATGTGCTGGATGAGAATTTAGATAAGGTGCGCGCGGAAGAAACCAAGAACAGAGAGGCCCGCGACAAGGAAGGGTTCGATCCAGGCGCCGTGCTTCCTGGTGTGCAGGCCCAGTGGATCCAGCCCCTCGTGTTCCGCGCCAACCAGGGCGACTGCGTCAAGATCAAGCTCTCAAACAAGCTGGAAGAGGGCGGCGGACCGGTCAGTCTGCATATTCATGGGTCGAGCATGGTCGTAAGCGCCACCGGAGCCCCTGCGACTACGACCAATTCTGACTCGGTCGTCGAAGAAAAGAAGACCGGCGAGTTCGAGTGGTACATCCACCCGACCACCCAGGAAGGTGTCCGCCAATTCCATACCTATAGCCAAGACCGTGAGCTGACGGTGATGGGATTGTTCGGCGCGTTCGTCGTCGAGCCGCGCGGATCGAGCTACCTGGAGCCGCTCGGTACGGGCGATCCAACGCCGGCCTCCAGCGGATGGCAGACGATCATTAAGAACGGCACCGGTCCGGACTTCCGCGAGTATGTGCTGATCTATCACGAAGTCGGCGACGAGGCCTTCCGCCCGCTCAATAAGAAGGGCGACTTCCTGCCGCAGCGCGATCCCTTGACCGACGCCTATCGGCCTGGTGGCCGCGCGATCAACTATCGCAGCGAGCCGTTCGGCATCAACAACATGCACGTGCAGCACGAGTATTTCGGGTTCGAAGACGAGTCGATGGGCTATAGCTCCTATACGTTCGGCGATCCCTCCCCGACGATCCCCCGTTCCTACATTGGTGATCCGGCCAAGTTCCGCTTGGTGCACGGTGGATCGGAAGTGTTCCACTCGCACCATCCCCACGGTGGGACCATTCGTTGGCCGCGCAGCCCGCGGGCGATCGACGATATGAACCTCTGGGCGACCGCAGTGAACGGCCCGGTCAAGTATCCCGTGATTCGTGCGAAGACAGACCGGGTTGACGTCGAAGTCATCGGTCCTTCCGAAGCACTCGACCTGGAGACGGAGTGCGGCTCCGGTCTCTGTCAGCAGTTGGCCGGTGATTTCCTCTTCCACTGCCACGTGGCGCACCATTATGTGGCGGGTATGTGGGGCTACTGGCGCGTATACAACACGATCCAGCAGGGAGACCTGCGGAACGACGTGATGCCGGATCTGCGTGAATTGCCGGATCGCAAGGGTCGGATCAAGACTCCGGTTTCATCGGACAAGTTGATCGGTCAGACCGTCGATTGGTTCGGCAAGCAATTTACGATTACCGACAAGGGCAAGAGCAACTGGACCACTAACCCTGCCACCATCACGGTCAAGGATTGGGTGGCGATGCAGATGCCTACGATGGGCAAGCCTGGCCACAAGGATGATGAGAGGGGTCAGCTTGTGTCCTACGACGCGACGGTGTTGGACTGGGCTTGGGACGGCAATCGTGCGATGAGCGAGAAGGAAAGTACAACGGACAATCCCAAGTACAAGTCGACCCATCCTGGTAAGCGGCATCCGATCATGTTTGAGGTCATGACCGGCAAGGTGGCTTGGCCTCACCTGACGCCGCATTTCGGCAAGCGGGTGATGTTCTCCCCGAACCATTCCGGGGCACCGTGGTTGGAGATGATCCGCCGGGATGCGAATGGGGATGAGAGCAACGACCAGGCGAAGCCGGGTGAGAACGGCGTGTGGAGCCTCTGTCCTGAGAATGCGGGACGGAAGAACTACAATGTCCACTTCATCAAGCTGCCGATCAAGATCGCCAAGGCTCAGGGCAAAGAGCCGGCGGTGGTCGATCCGAACGGATTGATCTACGTGCTTCATGAAGAAGAGGCGGCGATCCGGGCCAACGACGATCTGAAATATCCGTTGGTCGTCCGCGGCAACATCTACGATTGTCTAGATTGGACGTTAACCAGCGAGTGGGACGACGACGACTACACGAACTTCCAGTCGTCGAAGATCAATACCCACTGGCATTTTCTCCAGTTCGATAACCAAGCGTCGGACGGCGTGATCACCGGCTTCTCTTATGAGCAGTCGGTCCGCCCGTTCACGATGTTGAAGAAGGACAGCAAGAAGGGGCTGCCGGCTCCAATGAATACGGTGCTGACCGCGCCGGCGAAGATGGGTGCCGCCTCGCTCATGGTGAAGAATGCAGGTCAATACCATGTCGGCACGCTGATCTTGGTCGGCGCCGATAACGTCAAGGGCAATGAAATCGCTCGGATCAAGGATATTAAGGGCAGTACGATCGCCTTGACGAAGGGTCTTAAGAACGATCACCCAGCGAACGACATCGTGACTGTGGAGTTCGTTCGGCAGCGATTCTGGGTCGATGCGGATGTGGGAACCGTATTTTGGCATGACCATGCGTTTGGCGCGACCACTTGGCCGCATGGCGGCTTCGGGACCTTCATCGCTGAACCGGTTGGATCGACCTATCATGATGNNTATCATGATGCGAAGACGGGGAAGGCAATCCGGAGCGGTCCGATCGCGGATATTCGCACGGTCGAGCCGGTCGGTTATGGGGTGAACAACAGCTTCCGTGAGTTGATGGTGCAAGTGCACGATACCGTGCCGCACACCGTCAACATCGTGACCGCGGGCAATCCGCCAGGGCAGCCGATTGAAGTGGCTCTTGAAGCGGGCAAGACCGTGTCGTTCATGATGCCGGATAAGCTCTATATGACGCCGATGCCGTTCCTGAACGGCGGGACCCATACGACCGGGAGTGGCTTGAACTTCAGGGCCGGTCCGATCGCCCAGCGGTTGGCCACCAATCCCGATGTGTCGCAGGCGTTCAACAGCCAGATCCATGGCGATCCGTACACGCCACTCCTGAGGGCCTATGTGGGAGACACGATGGTGTTCCGTCTCCTCCATACCCTCATGAACGAGACGATGACCTGGACCCTCTCCGGTCATACCTTCCTGAGTGAACGGTATGCCAGCGATGCAAATCGGAAGAACTCGATGCACGTCGGGATTGCGGAGCGCTACGATCTCGTGGTGCCGCAGGCCGGTGGACCGCGGTTGCAAGCGGGTGACTACATCCACTTCAACGGTCGGTCCTCGAAGTTCTCCGAAGGGGCTTGGGGCATCATCCGTGTCTTTGACAAAGAGCAGGCTGATCTAAAGAAGTTGCCGGCCGGGTTCTCCATCAAGGGCGAGATTCCCAAGGCCATGCCGGTCTGTCCGGCTGACGCTCCGGTGAAGAATTTCAACGTGGTGGCCTTGGATTATCCGTCGATGAAGTTCAACGCGAAGGCGCCTGAGTCCATCGAGGTGGACTTTGAGCGAAAGATCCAAATCAGCAACCCCGAGGCCAAGATCTACGCCTTGGAGGAAGATACCGCGAAGGTGGCGAGTGGTGCGCACCCCATGCCGCTCACGCTTCGTGTGAACGTTGGAGATTGCGTCAAAGTCAATCTGAAGAACAAGATGAAGGACAGCAAGGCCTCCTTCTCTGCAATTGGTTTGGCCTTCGATCCGAAGGATTCGATGGGCGCCAACGTCGGCAACAACCCAGGCGATCAGACGATCGCTCCTGGCGCCGAGCGGACCTATACCTACTACGCGGATCCGTTCAACGGTGAAACCACGTCGTTGGTGTGGGATTGGGGCAATGTGATGACGAATCCGCGCAACGGGTTGTTCGGAGCGGTTGTGGTGGGTCCGAAGGGATCCAAGTATCGTGATTCGAAGACCGGGGCCGATCTCACGAACAAGAACGCCTGGGCAGCTGACGTGATCATCGATCGGTCGGTGCCGGGGAACGAACTGCGACCGAACTATCGTGACGTGGCGTTGTTCTTCCAGGACGAAGACAACATCATCGGCACGAGTTTTATGCCGTATGTGCAGAACGTGGCGGGTCTGACTGGTGTCAACTATCGGTCGGAACCGTATAAGTATCGTGAGGAGCAGGGTTGCTCACTGGGCAAGATGTTCCAGCCTTGCAAAGCGGATAAGCCTGAAGATCCAGCCACTCCGCTCATAGAGGCGCATGCAGGCGACCCGGTGCGTATCCATGTGATCGGGGCGAGCAATGAGCAGAACGGGATGTTCAGCGTCGAGAAACATGAGTGGCCAATTGAGCCTTTCATGCGCGGCGCAGATCTGATCAGCGTGGTCGAGTTCGCCGGATCTGAGACCCTCGATGCGTTCTTACCATCGGCCGGCGGTCCATACCGTTTGCCGGGCGACTATGTGTATAGCAACCAGCGGTTACCGTATTCCCAGTCCGGGGAGTGGGGCTATGTGCGTGTGTTGCCGTCCGGCGATACTCGCCTGCTGCCGTTGCACGGGGCTGGTGCTGGGATGAAGAGTGCGTCGGTTGAACAACCGGTGCAGGTCATTCCGGTCGCAGCGAAGTAAGACCGCGCCACCTGCTGTTGGCAGGAGGTAGATGAATCAGGAGAAGGGGGAGGCCAACGGCTTCCCCCTTTTTCTTTGGTGCATCCTTTTGGTACGATGAACGAGTTTCCAGTTCGATCACACTTAGGAATCGTGGAGGACTCATGAGGGCGCTGTTGCTCGTGTTGTGCGGATGGCTGATGCTGGGACTTTCTGTCGCCTGGGCGTATGAAGAAATTCAGGTCACGGACGGAGGCACGATCACCGGCAAGGTGACAATCACGGAAGGGAAGCCGATTCCTAAAGGGTTCAACCTGATCACGTTTCCCGACCCCGTCTATTGCGGTCGGATTTCCACTGGAACCGGCTGGCGCGTTCTTCAAGAGTTTTCTGTTGCGGCCGACGGAGGGCTCAAAGACGCGGTCGTCGTCTTGGTAGATGCGACGAAGGGGAAGCCCTTCACGTTCGAACCGCCGACGATTGAAGCGAAGGACTGCCGGTTTCTTCCGTTTGTCAGCGTGGTCAAAGATCGATCGGAGGTGAATATCGTGAATATGGATCCCGTGTTTCATGATATTCAGGCCTATGAAACCTCTCATCTCGGTCCCCGGGTGTTGTTTAACACGCCCTTGCCCATGAACCCTCATCACAAGCACAATGTCGGGGCCGACAGCCACGAACACCTGGCGGGTCAACCGATGAAGGAAGTCATTCGTATGACGAAAGATCGCCGGATCTTTGTCATGCAATGCGGATTCCATGCCTATATGGAGAGCTGGGGGTTGGCAGTCGACAATCCATATTTTGCCATCACGCAGGCCGATGGGATCTTCTCGCTTCGTGACGTGCCTCCCGGAGACTACACCTTGGTGGCGTGGCATCCCGGCGTGGGTACGATGACGGAACAGAAAGTGACGGTTCCGGCCCAGCAGACGGTCAAAGCCGATTTTGTCTTCGAGTCCCCCAAGGGACGGCGTTCCGCCCATGAGATCGAGGAGAATCCGCACTATGGAATGGGCTCACTGGGCAAATTCATCGATATCAAGCCGACCCTGGAACTGCAGAAGCCGTGAAGCGTCAAACGTGAAACGTAAGGCGTAAGGCGTTAGGGGTGAGAATGATAAGACGAAGTAGGATTGGTGTGGCGGTTGCCGCGGCGTTCGTGCTGGCCTGGGCTGTTCCCACACTTGCCTACGATGTGATCGAGGTGCGGCACGGAGGGACGATCGAAGGCACGATCAGGCTGGATGGCGCGGTGCCGGAGCCAAAAGGGTTCAACCTCATCACATTTCCTGATCCAGCCTATTGTGGGCGTATT
>SPAX01000093.1 GCA_005239475.1 Nitrospira sp.
GCTGTTGAACCAGGCCACCAGCGGCGTTCTCGCTTCGCTCAGGGGCTCGACGTGCGGCGCAAAGTAGGCCTCGCCTCTTCGCTCGCTGCGGCCTTGCTGGACGGCTTGTTTGAACAACCTGCTAGTTTGGAAAGGGACTGCCTCACGCCCGCGAGGCCCGTTCAATCCCCTGGCGGAGCCGAAACAACGTCCGGTCTCGCCCCAACACCTCCATCACGTCGAAGAGGCCAGGGCTGGCCGTACGACCGGTCAGGGCCACTCGAACCGGCTGGGCCAACTGTCCCATCTTTACCCCCTCCTCCTCAACCAGCTGCTTGAAGGCCTCTTCCCATTGCTGTTTTGAGAAGGCAGGGAAGGCCTCGAAGCGAGTGAGCAATTTGCCGAGGATCGGCGCGATGGCCGGCGTCAAAAATTTCTCCGCCGCCTCTTCGTCAAATGTCACGGCCTGCCCAAAATACGGCCTCACCCAGTGGACCATCTCCACGAGCGTCTTCGCCCGTTCCTTCACAAGGACGACGAGTTGCGCGAGCCAGCCGGCCGAGACAGCCTGGACTTCGTCCTTTAATCCTGCTGTTTCCAAGAGGGGCACAAGGGCCTGAGCGACCTGGGCCGGCGGACTGATCTTGATATATTCCGCGTTCACCCAGAGAAGTTTCTCGGGATTGAAGACGGCTGCGGACGTTTGAACGTTCTTCCAGGAAAATTTCTCGATCAGCTCCTGGCGGGTGAAGAGTTCCTGGTCCCCGTGTGACCACCCAAGCCGAACGAGATAATTCACCATCGCATCCGGCAGGTACCCCATGTCTTTATAGGCCATGATCGAGGTGGCCCCATGCCGCTTCGAAAGACGGGCCTTGTCCGAGCCCAGAATCATCGGCAGATGCCCAAACTGAGGGACTGGAAACCCAAGCGCTTGGAAAATCGGGACCTGGCGCGGCGTGTTGGTCAGATGATCGTCTCCCCGCACCACGTGAGTAATGTTCATCAGCGCATCATCAACAACCACTGAAAAATTGTACGTCGGGTAGCCGTTCGACCGGAGAATGATCAGATCGTCCTGCACATTGTTGTCGAAGACGATCTTGCCCTTGATGAGGTCGTCGATAACAGTCTCTCCCTCTTGCGGAGCCTTGAAGCGGAGGGCCGCGTCGCCGGCCTGATTTGTGAGGCCACGATCACGGCAGCGGCCGTCGTATTTCGGTGACAGGCCCCTGGCCTCGGCTTCTTTGCGCCGCGCGTCGAGTTCTTCCGCTTTGCAGACGCACCAATAGGCCCGCCCCTTCTCAAGAAGCTGCATCGCATGACTGCGATAGAGGTCCATGCGCTCGGTCTGGCGGTAGGGCCCTTCATCCCAATCGAGCCCAACCCACTTCATCCCCTCAATAATGGCTTGGATGGATTCATCGGTCGAGCGGCTCTGGTCCGTATCTTCGATACGGAGGACAAACACGCCCTTCTGCTGGCGGGCGAAGAGCCAATTGAACAGCGCCGTGCGAACGCCTCCGATGTGCAAAAAGCCGGTGGGACTAGGCGCAAATCGAACTCGGGCCTGTGTCATGCATTCAACTCATCAAATTTGTGCGAAGGGTGATATCTATAGCACGCAGAGAAAAGCCTTGTACAGAATCGCGGCGCTTCCATCTTGGCACGGCTTCTGCTATGAGAAACAAGGATATCGTTATGGCCGAATTCACACAGTCAGCCACGGTTCTCTCGGTGAACGATCTCACCCCCCACGTTCGCCAGCTTGTGCTCCTCCCTGTTGCTCGCAAAATTGCATTTCAGCCTGGCCAATGGGTCTCACTCAAACTGCCGGTCGGGGCCAAACCACCGCTCAATCGAGCGTACTCGATGGCGGCACCGGGCACGCCGTCAGGCGAACTGACCTTAATCTTCGATCGCGTACCGGGTGGTGTTGGGTCCAACTATCTCTACACACTCAAACCCGGCGATAACACACACCTCTCAGGTCCCTATGGGAACTTCACACTTCCGAAACAACTTGATCGAGAATTGATCCTCATCGCCCGTTACACCGGCCTCGTCCCGATCCGCTGCATGTTGAAGCAACTCTATGCGCAGCGACAGACGGGTTCTGTCCTCTTGGTCTCAGTTGCACCTGCAGAGGAAGAACTGCTTTTTCATCAGGAATTGCTGACATTAGCCGTGACCCATTTCGGATTCCGCTATCTTCCGTTGGTGGCTGCCGGAGGGGAACAGCAAGGGGTCGACCTCACGTTCTCCATGATCCGACCGTTGATCAAGGGGGCGCCGAAAGTGATTCCGATGCTGTGCGGCACCAAAGGCTTTGTGCGACCGCTGCGAGCATATTTTGTCGAGGCGGGCTATGACCGGAAAGAAGTGAAAACAGAGACCTATGATTAATGGCCTTCCTTCACGAGATTCTTATTGACCGCCGGAATTTCGACAACAATGTCTGTCGTCCCGTTTGGCACACACTGGCAACCGAGCCGTGATTGTAACGTGGTGATCGGCGCTTCCTCCAACTGATCGAATTCATCGTCCGTGCCTTCGTTACAGCTCTCAAGCCCCTGCTTCACGATGACATGGCAGGTCGAACAGGCACAGACACCCCCGCACACATGTTCCAGCGCAACCCCATTGCCCATTGCCACGTCCAACAGACTTCCAGGGAGCCCCGTCGGGCCGTAGGGAATCTTGGCTGGATCGACCTCAACCTTCGTTACCACGCCGTCAGGGGCGATAAATGTGACGGTATAGGCTCGCTGCGGAAGCGTGTAGTCAGCTTTTTCAATATAGGGATTGGTCCCGCCCATAGGCCCGTTCCTTTCTCAGCCTGATTCAGCCTTATTTGACGCTGTTGACAGTTCCGAAACCTGCGTGCTATTCTTAGTCCGACCTTATTGATCGGAGATCATTATAGTCTCCGACCCTAGAGATCGGCAATAGCAATGTTGAAGATTTCGAAAAAAGCAGATTATGCCCTCATGGCCCTTCAGCATATCGCTGCTGTCCAGTTCGGCGACGTGACGCCTGGGCGCGTCGTGAATACGAAGGAGATCGCGGAGGAATATAACATCCCCCTTGAGCTGCTGGCGAAAGTGCTTCAGACCCTTGCCAAGCATGCACTGATCGAGAGTCACAATGGTCCCAAGGGCGGGTACGCGCTGGCCCGACGCGCGCACCAGATTACGATTGCGCAAATTCTCGAAAGCATCGAGGGCCCCTTGGGTATCACCGATTGTTCGCATGATAAGGATGGAGAGTTCTGCATGCAGCGGGAAAATTGCCATATCCGCACACCACTCTTGAAAGTCCAGGACAGCATCGCCCAATTGCTCAATAGCATGACCCTGCAAGACATGATGGGGGGCACACCCCTCATTACGATTCAGTCTCCCACGGCACAAGGAGTCGAACGATGAAACTGCCCATATTCTTAGACAACCATTCCACCACACCGATGGATCCACGCGTCTTGGAGACCATGCTCCCTTATTTCGTCGAGAAATTCGGGAACGCGGCCAGCCGCAACCACGCCTTCGGGTGGGCCGCGGAAGAAGCTGTCGAAAACGCCAGGAAGCAGATCGCGAAGCTGATCAAGGCCGATCCGAAAGAGATCGTCTTCACGAGCGGCGCCACCGAATCGGACAATCTCGCGATCAAGGGCGTGGTTGAAATGTATAAGGAGAAGGGCGACCACATTATTACGTCGTCCACCGAACATCGCGCTGTGCTCGACACCGTCAAAGTGTTGGAGGGCAAGGGCAAAGCGACAGCCACCTATCTCCCCGTCGATAAATTCGGAATGGTCAGTCCCGAGGATGTGCGGAAGGCGATTACAGAGAAGACGATCCTCATCTCCATCATGTTGGCAAACAATGAAATCGGCACGATCAACCCCGTCAAAGAGATCGGCAAAATCGCCAAGGGAAAGGGCATCCTCTTTCACTGCGATGCGACGCAGGGCGTCGGCAAGATCCCGGTCGATGTGCAGGACATGGGGATCGATCTCATGTCCTTCTCGGCCCACAAGATGTATGGACCCAAAGGGGTCGGGGCGCTCTACGTGAGAAAGAAGAACCCGCGGGTTCGCATCACGGCGCAAATGGACGGCGGCGGGCACGAGCGCGGCATGCGCTCCGGTACGCTTCCGGTGCCTTTAATCGTGGGATTCGGGAAGGCCTGCGAACTCTGCGAGCAGGAGATGGCCAAGGACACCACGCGGTTGATTGCGATGCGCGATCGGCTAGAGGCCAGTATTACGAAGAACCTCGAGGAAAGCTATCTGAACGGCCATCCCACCAACCGGCTCCCCGGCAACCTCAATATCTCCTTTGCCTATGTGGAAGGCGAGTCGTTACTGATGGGCATGAAGGATATCGCCCTCTCGTCCGGTTCGGCCTGTACCTCAGCCACATTGGAGCCCTCGTACGTGCTCCGCGCGTTGGGGGTCGGGACGGACCTGGCGCACTCCTCGATTCGCTTCGGTCTGGGCCGTTTCAATACGGACGATGAGATCGACTATACGATCAAGAAGGTGATTGAGATCGTCACCAAGTTGCGCGAAATGTCCCCGCTGTACGAGATGGCAAAAGAAGGCGTCGATTTGAAATCAGTTCAATGGGCTGCCCACTAGCGGCAATTGTAAATTTACAATTGTTAATTATAAATTTCGGAGGGAACCATGGCCTACAGTGACAAAGTCGTCGATCATTTCACGAATCCCCGCAACATGGGGAGCTTCAAGAAGGACGAGGAAGGGGTCGGCACCGGCATGGTCGGAGCCCCGGAGTGCGGCGACGTGATGAAGCTCCAGATCAAGGTGCAGAACGATACGATTGTGGACGCGAAGTTCAAAACCTTCGGCTGCGGGTCTGCGATCGCCAGCTCGAGCCTCGCCACCGAGTGGTTGAAGGGCAAGACGGTCGAAGAAGCCCAGAAGATCAAGAACACCGACATCGTGCAGGAGCTGAACCTGCCGCCCGTGAAGATCCATTGTTCCGTGTTGGCCGAAGATGCGATCAAGGCCGCCCTCGCGGACTACCAGAAGAAAGTCGACGGAGCACTGACTGACGCGAAGTAACGTAAACAAAGGGAGCGCGCCATGGACACGACGAACGCAGACACCCAAGCTACGGTGATCACGCTCAGCGAGGCGGCACTGAAGGAAGTGAAACGCCTCATTAACGTGCAGGGGCTCACTGAAGGCGGGCTCCGCCTCGGCGTGAAGGGCGGCGGCTGCTCAGGCCTCAGCTATACGATCAACTTCGACGAAAAGATCGGCCAGCATGACCAAGTCCATGACTTTGACGGCGTGAAAGTCATTGTCGATGCCAAGAGCGCCATTTACCTTCAAGGCACGCAGTTGGACTTCCAGAAAGACTTGATGGGCGGAAACTTTAAATTCGTGAATCCGAACGCCGACAAGACCTGCGGCTGCGGAGAGTCGTTTTCGGCCTAACGAGTGTCAGCAGAGTACAGCAATTGTCCGGCGGGCATGGCAGGTCGCCATGCCCGTGCTGCAAGGAGACCCGCATGGACCATAACACTCATAGCACCGCCGGCCCACGTGAGCTGCAGATGGCTCGCAGCATGTGCTGGCACTGCCAGTCTGAAGTGGCAGGTGAATACTTCTGTGACCGTTGCGTCAAGGTCCAGCCGGTTTCGAAAGAACTCGATTACTTCACCTGCCTGGGCTTCCCCCGCCGCCTCACGATCGACCAGCACCAGCTGGAAGCCAAATTCTACGAACTGAGCCGGGCATTCCATCCCGATTTCTATCAGAACAAGAGCGCCGCCGAGCAGACCATCAGCCTCGGCAATTCCGCGATGTTGAATACCGCGTACCGGACGCTCCGTGATCCGATCGAGCGGGCTGAGTATCTCCTCGATCTGGAAGCCGGATCGGTGAAAGAGATTCGGAACTCTCCTCCCGCAGACCTCTTTGAGGAAATTCTTGAGCTGCAAGATACATTGAATGAGTACCGAGCCACCGGCCGCGTGTCAGAAACCGAGTCGCCGCTCCGCGCGAAACTCCGATCGGAACGGAACACGCTCGAACAACGGCAGCGGGACATGGAAGCCACCCTGCAGCAGCTCTTTGTCCAGTGGGACAAACTCCAAGATCGCGGGGAAGCGACCGACCAGGCGAGGGCCGAGCGCGACCGTATTCTGAAGCAGATGCGTGAACATCTCTCCAACCGTACCTACGTCAAGAACATCGTGAGCGACCTCGCCTCAACTATCGGATAAGCACCGCCATGGCACGTATTGTCGGCATTGATCTCGGCACAACGAATTCGCTCGTGGCCTATATGGCGGACGGACGTCCGCGTGTCATACCGGGGCGGAACGGGCGTACGATGGTTCCCTCTGTCGTGGCGATGACCGACAATGGCCTCATCGTCGGTGATTCGGCGAAAGAACACTTGACGCGCAGTCCCGAACGGACCGTCTATTCCGTAAAGCGATTCATGGGAAAGGGCCTTGAGGACGTACAGGGCGAGCTGGCCTACTTCCCCTACCACTTGACGGAACAGGGCGGAGTGATCCGGATCAAGCTCGGCGAGAAATCCTATTCGCCGCCGCAGATCTCGGCCATGATCCTGAAGGAACTGAAGCAACGGGCCGAGGCGTATCTCGGGGAGAGTATTACCAAGGCCGTCATTACCGTCCCCGCCTATTTCAACGATAGCCAGCGGCAAGCGACGAAGGATGCGGGCATGATTGCAGGGCTCGACGTCTTACGGATCATCAATGAACCGACCGCCGCCTCGCTGGCCTATGGGCTCCAGCAGAAGACTCAGGGCACGATTGCTGTCTATGACCTTGGCGGGGGAACCTTCGATATTTCCATCCTGAAACTCAAGAACGGCATTTTTGAAGTTCTCGCGACCAACGGTGACACGCATCTCGGAGGCGATGACTTCGACCGCCAGATCGCGGACCTCTTTGTCAGGGAGATCCGGGAACAACAGGGTCTTGATTTGAACGCTTATCCCGATCATATGCAGGCGGTTCGGCTGGAGGCTGAACGGACAAAGATCAGACTCTCTGATGAGCTGAAGGCCACGGCCATCCTCGACCTGCCGGAGGGCAAAGGCCGGTATTCGAGAGATTTCACGCGTGATCAAGTGGAATCTCTCAGCATGGAATTGGTGGAACGCTCGCTTGAGCCCTGCCGTCTCGCCTTGAAAGATGCCGGCCTCACTCCGAACGACATTGATGAGGTGGTCCTCGTCGGTGGCTCGACTCGTATGCCGCTCGTTCGGCAGCGTGTTCAGGCTTTGTTCGGCAAGGAACCCCACTGCGAACTCGACCCTGACGAAGTCGTCGCGCTCGGCGCGGCCGTCCAGGCCGACATTCTCAGCGGCGGAACGACCGATCTATTGCTCCTCGACGTGACGCCTCTCTCCCTCGGCATCGAAACCATGGGCGGCGTGATGAGCAGTTTGATTCGGCGCAACACGACCATCCCGGCCAGCGCCAAGGAAATGTTTACGACTTATGTCGACGGCCAAACCGGCGTGGATATCCATATCCTCCAAGGCGAACGCGAACTGGTGAGGGACAACCGCAGTCTAGCCCGCTTTCGGCTGAAGGTTCCCCCGCTGCCGGCCGGCGTCCCGCGCATCGAAGTCACGTTCTTAATCGATGCGAACGGAATCCTGAATGTCTCGGCGCGAGATGTTCGCACCGGTGAAACCCAATCACTCGCCGTGAAACCGTCGTTCGGCTTGAGTGACGACGAGGTCGAACGGATGATTGGTGAGTCGTTCAAGTTCGCGGCCGACGATTTGAAAGCGCGGCAGCTCATTGAAGCCAGAACCGAGGCTGAAGTCATCCTCATGGCCACGGAGAAGGCCCTCAAGCAAGGCGGCCATCTGGTGGGAGAGGAAGACCTGTCCTCGATCAGATCCTCGATGGCCGCAGTCGAGGCGACCAAATCCGGAGAAGATCACAAGGCCATACGAGCCAAGATGGCTGATCTCGAAAATGCCACGCATCATCTCGCCGAAGTCTTGATGGACACATCGTTGAAAGAAGCCTTGGAGAATAAGAAACTGTCGGAGATTACGTGATGGGCAAGGGGCTAGGGGCGAGGGGTAAGAGATCAACCCCCTCGCCACTTGCCTCGTGCCTCTCGCCTGGGAGGGCCCATGGATCTGAAGTGGCAGGATACCGAAGATATTGCGATCCGTTTAGTCGAAGAGCATCCGGAGTCGGACCCGCTGACGGTTCGATTCACCGACATGCACGCCTGGATCGTGGCACTCCCCGACTTCAAGGACGATCCCAAGAAATCGAACGAGAAAATCCTGGAAGCGATCCAGATGGCCTGGCACGAGGAATATCAGGACTCAAAGTCTTGATTCGTTGAACCTCCTACCTCGACGAGATACTGAATTGCTGGTGCGCCATAATATTGTTTCCTCCGCCTGTGAGCAGCCTACTACCCGTAAATCATTGTAATGCCAGTGCTATTAAGCGTGAGCCGATGTGGCAGGCGAGGGAGAGCCTCTCTCTAGAGCCAGGCTTCCCCCTTCTTTTGGGGCATTGTGGAGCAACAGGCGATTCGGCGATAAATGGGGCTGGCCTGATGATCGAGCTGGAGACTCTCCGATGTCCAAGGTCTTGAACCTGAGCGCACACACGAGTGACGAGGAATTGCAGCACATCACGAACTTACTGCTCTTTCACCTCGTTGAGCAATGTGGCGGACAGATTCAATTTAACTTGGAGGATGCCCATCGGGTTCGCGAAAGCCTGACTACCAAGATGGTGCAGATGCAGGTCGGCGACGAAGTGCGATTGCGCATCATCGATCGCTTACCAGAACTTTCTT
>SPAX01000094.1 GCA_005239475.1 Nitrospira sp.
AGGGCTATCTGCCGATCTACAACCGGCGCTTTGCGGTGCCGCCTGCGCAGGCCGCTGATCTGCATCGCCCCCGTCCGGCACACAGGGAGCTGGACCGCATCCTGTGCCTCAAGACGACCCGCTGCCTGCGCAAGGACTTCACCATTGCGTATCAGGGGGGACTCTATCAGATTCACGAGACGATCCGGGCTTCCCATGTGCTGGTGGAAGAGCGCGTGGATGGGACCATGCGGATCACGCATCAGGGTCGGACGCTCGGCGTTCACGCGATCACGTCTCGGCCCGTGACGATCGCGGCGGTCACACCGGTCCACCCACCACGGTGCCTGGTCACGCCGAGGCCGGATCATCCGTGGCGCAAGCGGCTGCTGCCGACACGAGACACACACGCGGCGGCGGCCGAAACATAAAACCGGACATTTCTACTTTGGGAGGAAGCGGACATTTCTATTTGGGCTTGACATCCGATCAAGCCCCCCTTGACTCTCCACGTGAAAGTAGGATATTAATAATCGTTCTCAATTTCATCTAGATCTAGACGGAGAAGAATCTCGCAATGGTCAGCACGACGTCTCCTAGTAGTCACCCCGCCGACTGCGGCGAGACCCGTTGCGAGTGCGGTCAACTGATCGCCAAGGTGCGCGGACAAGGGTTGGAACTCAAGTGCAAGCGCTGCAAACGCATTGTCGTCATCCCCTTCTCTTCAATCGAAGGATGGGGCGCCGTTACGCCATGAGTCGTTTTACGAAAGGAGGCACTCGAAACATCGACACGCAGTTCCTTTGTGCGAATTATTCATTTTTTCAAGAAGGCCAGAGACCATTGAGTCCCGAGTCAGACCACAACCCTACTCACCGTGGAGGATACCGATGAAGATCAGGTCAATCCTCGGGGCTCTCGTGATTGCAGCTATGCCGTTTACTTCGGTTTGGGCTGAGAACATGACCCCGGAGGACATTCAGAAGCTAGTCGACGAGGCAGTGAACAAGAAAATGCAGGAACATGAGCGGCGCGAAAGCCCCATGGAACGAGCCATGGAAAAGAAAGAGGGTCAGCCGGGCGCCGTTCAGTATCCCGTTCCATCTGGACCAATTGCTGACATCAGAGTCGGACGAAAGGGAGAGGAGAGCATCCCCTTGGGGTTCGGTTCGACAGGGTCAGGAAAACTGATCTATGCCAAGCCATTCTTGACCGCGCCGAAGGCGATTGTCGGCGGATATGCCGAAGTCCAGTTCAATGCCCTCTCGGGGCCGAACCTGGACAATCCCAATCGCAATTCGTTTAACCAAGTCCGCATGATTCCCTTCATCTACGCCGACATTACCGATCGTGTGAAGTTCGCAACAGAAATCGAATTTGAGCGCGGCGGCCCGCAAAACAATCAGGGCGACGGCGAAGTCAAATTAGAGTTCGCTCAGCTCGACTACCTCGTCAACGAGGCCATCAACATCCGTGCCGGCATGATCCTCGTGCCGATCGGCAAGTTCAACCTCCTGCACGACACGCCGTTGAACGACCTCGTCGATCGACCGATAGTATCCCGCTTGATTATTCCTAGCACCTGGTCCGAGACCGGAGCCGGCTTCTATGGTACGCTCTATCCCACCCTCATGTCCAAGGTGGACTACGAACTCTACGTGATCAACGGACTCCAAGGCGGCGCAAAGAGTCCCGGGGTCGACAACGTAACGGACACGGGCGGACTTCGTGCGGTGCGGGGCAGCGCCGCGCGCGATCCGAACGACAATAAGTCCGTCGTGGGGCGCATCGCCTTCAGCCCGATGCTGGGCATCGAAGTGGCCGGCTCTGGACATTACGGCCTCTGGAACAACGTCGGCGCTGGTGGAGTCAACAACGCCAGCGATTATATCGGCATATACGCACTGGACTGGACTCTTCAACGCGGACCCTTCGAGGTGATCGGCGAGGCCGCCTGGTCCCGCATTACCAGAACTGCGGGAAGCGTCGTGGCGACTGGGCCGGCCGGCATGCAGGGCTACTACATCCAAGGTAACTACCACTTCATGCCGGAGTTTCTGAAGAAGTTGGCTTCGTCGCACTTTACCGATGCCTCAACCTTCACGGCAACAGTTCGCTGGGAACAGGTGGACACGGATACGGATGACCGGACCAGGACGCTGACGGGAGGCAATGCGCGTGAACTTGAGCGGCTGACGTTGGGCCTCAATTTCAGACCGATCGAGGATACCGTCTTTAAGTTTAATTGGCAGTTCAACTCGCAAACGGGCACTCCGGTCGTTAACACTACTCCCGGCCTCCACGGCAACGGGTTTCTGTTCAGCGCGGCAACGTATTTCTAAGCATGCGGGAAGTCTCTCCGCTCCGATCGGAGCGGAGAGACTTCCCTGAGAGGGTTCCTAATATGGCGGCGATACGGGTTATCTCTTTGTTCATGGCACTTGGGACGATGGTCGGTTGCGCCTCCTTGGCCGGCGTCCAGGAACGCTACGCGGTCTGCCCCTACGACCATGCCTGGGAAGCGGCACTCGATGCGGTGAAAGATCGTCACGCCTCTTTGGCTGGGCCTCGACAGACCCTTCTGACGACGTCATGAGTGAAGTCCAACGCCGCCTCGACAGCAAATTGAAGGAGCACGGATGTTCGCTCACGTAAGATTCAGCTCGCTTCTGATATTGATCGGGCTTGTATCGGCAACCGACGTGTTCGCCGCCGAGCGCATCTGGGATGGCGACCTCAAACGCTACCTCACGGAACAAGAAATGTCGATGGCCGAAGTCTTCCTCACTGAGGAAGAGGCGATCAAACTGATGTTTCCAAAGTCCGAGCGCATCACAAAAGATCTTCTGCGAGTTCCCACGGATAGGAAACCGGCGATTGAGGAACGGATCGGCTGGAAATTCCCCGAAGATGCCTTTGAGGTCTACATTGGAGAGACTGGCACACAGGTCGATGGCTACGCCCTCGTGCAGAACACCATCGGCAAACACAAGCCGATGACGTACATGGTCGGCGTCGACAATCGCGGCCGAGTCTCCAACATCGAACTCCTGGTTTTTCGTGAGGCCCGGGGTAGCGAAGTGAGACGCAAGCGGTTCAATGCTCAATACGAAGGGAAAACCGTTTTCGACCCGGTCCGCATCAACAAAGACATCATCAACATCAGCGGCGCCACCATGTCGGTGCGCTCCATGAGCGCCGGGATCAAACGCGTGCTCGTCCTCGTCGATGAATTCTATCTCAAGCCGGCAGGGCTTGGCAGCGACACTGTGGCCACAAAGAAATCGGAGCAGGGGATTTTCGGCTCCCTCTTCGGAAACTAACAGGGTCAGACGGCCTTCTCAACCATGCGTAACTTCAACGCCCGCTTCCGTCTCCGCGACTCAGATCGGCACATCCGGCTGGTCTACACCTTCTTTCTCTTCTTGATGCTGGCCGGCTTTACCTTTTCTTTCTTCTGGGCCCACAGCATGACAGGGCTGTCGCCACAAGGAATCGCCAATCACTACCGGGGGTCTGATGCCACATTCGGCGAGCCGATGTCGTTCAGAGAGCTGGCTGAAATCACCCACTTCCACCTCTTTACGATGCCGGTCGTGTTCATGATTCTCGTGCATGTGCTCTATCTCACCAACGCCAGCAGCAGGCTGAAAGTCATCACGACCTGGATCTCATTCGGTGGGGTGATGTTGGATCTGGTGTCTCCCTGGCTTATCAGCTACGTCTCTCCCCTATTCGTCTTAACCATGCTGACGGGCGATACCCTCATGACAGTGGGGTTTCTCATCATGATGGTCATCCCTCTCTACGAAATGTGGGTCTTGAAACAGCCGCTGATGGCAGGAAAACACGGGGAAAATGTGTGAGCTAGCAGACGTTGTATGGTAGGCACTCGAGGTCAGAGACTTTCCTTCTGAGACTAATCTTTCTCTGATACCCCTTTCCTTCTATGCTGTGATCAGACGAGAGACGCTATGTCGTGCGGCTCAGAGTCGACGGTGCTCGTGAGAGGCGGGTAATGCTGAACGGGACTGGCACCTACGCCCCCTCTTTCTTAATCTGCTCCGCCAGGTAGTTCTCGATCCCCACCTGCTTGATCGTTTCCTGTTGCGTTTCGATCCAATCGATGTGCGCATCGACATCCTTTGCCATATCTTCGAACATATGCCGCGTGGTGAAGTCGGTCACCTTCGTGCAATGCACCACGCCGTCGTTTAGCAAGGTGAGCATTTCTTGTTCGGCTTTCAAATCCAGCTTCAACTGCTCAAGAACAGTTTCTCCCACCTGCACAGTATTCATGCGTTGCACGTTCGGCACACCATCCAGATAGAGAATGTGGCCGATGAGCTCATCGGCGTCTTTCATCTCAGCGATGCTCCGCTCTCGCACTTTGTGATGGAGTCGTTCATAGCCCCAGTTCTCACACATCTTGGCATGGACAAAGTACTGGTTGATTGCCGTCAGATCTGCGGTCAGGATCTTATTGAGGATGTTGACGACGCCCTCTTTCGCTTTCATGGGTTTCCTCCTTTCTCAAGTTGGTGGATAGGCCCTCGCGCAAGGGGCGCATTCGTGTCGCGGACCACTTGTGCTAATTATCAACACCGCTGCACAATTCGTCAACTCCACAGTTGAGTCTCGTGAGGCTCGCATGCTTCTCGTCGTTGACACTGGTTCTCAATCTCGCGGAAAACTGGACACGGACATCGGAGAATCTGCTCCGAAATCGTTTGAGTTGACAGGGTGAAGGGAGAAGGAACAGATGTACGGAAGGGGACCGCTTAGCCTGCTTCGCGGTAGCCGCACTCCTCGCTACGGCATTGGACGCTGCGGCCAACTTGCTTGCTGACTTTTTCAATCAGGAATGGGGCGCTGCAGGTTGGGCAGGCCTTGTTGATCGGACGATCCCACAGGGCATATTCACAAGCCGGATACTTACTGCAAGCAAAGAACGAACGTCCTTTTCTCGTGCGCTTCTGGACGAGATCACCGCCACAGTCTGGCTGAGGACACTTCACACCCAGCGCGAGCGGCTTGGTGGTCTTGCACTCCGGATAGGCGGAACAGGCGATGAACTTTCCAAACCGCCCGGTCTTCACCACCATCGGACTGCTGCATTTCTCGCACTTCTCATCCGTCGTCAACTCAATCTTCGGGACAATTTTAATGGTGCCATCCTCGAGCTTCTCAAAGTTCTGCGTGTTCTTGCAGGGAGGCTTCTCCTTGTACGCAGGACAGGCGAGAAACTTGCCGTTACGTCCCCATTTAATCTCCATCATTCGGCCGCACTTCTCGCAAGGAATATCCGTCGGTGGCTCTACCGTGTCCTTGGGGCCAGGAATCGTCTTCGCCTTCTCCAAGTCCGTCGCGAAAGTCCCGTAAAATTCACGCACCGCCGTCACCCACGGCTTGTTGCCTTCTTCGACCTCGTCCAACTCCTCTTCCATGTGCGAGGTGAAGTCGACATTAATCAGGTCCGGAAATCCCTTCATCAGAAAATCGTTCACGGTCCGCCCTGTTTCGGTGGGAGCGAACCGTCCCTCCACCTTCTCGGCATATTTGCGATCTTGAATCGTCGAAATGATACTCGCGTAGGTGGAGGGACGGCCGATGCCTTTTTCTTCCAATTCCTTGATCAGCAAGGCTTCGTTATACCGAGGCGGAGGCTGGGTGAAGTGTTGTTTCGAAAGCACGCCGGGGACCGTCTGTCCTTCCTGGGATACGAGCCGCAACCGCTCTCCCTCGCTGAGCAGAGGCAGCTGACGTTCGGCCTCATCCTCGACCTCCTGTTCGCTCTTTTGTTTCTGCGCGAAGAGTTCCTTATCGATCCCCTCCATGTAGACAATCGTATGGCCGGGAAACTTCACCACGGTGCCGGTTGATCGGAAAAGAAATTTCTCGTTCGTCTTCACGGGACTCGACTCCACGCGCGTCACGTCGAAGATCGCAGGAACCATCTGCGAGGCGATAAATCGATTCCAGATCAACTGGTACAGCTTATGGACGTCCGGCTCTAAGTACTGTCTGATAGACTCCGGGTCGCGTGCCGCTGACGTGGGACGAATTGCCTCGTGTGCTTCTTGCGCCGCTTTCTGCGTCTTGTACACGTTCGGCGTGGCGGGCAAGTATTCTGCGCCAAACCGTTCCTGGATCACCTCACGCGCTTCTGTCATCGCCTCGTTCGAAATGCGTGGGGAATCCGTCCTCATGTAGGTAATGAGACCGGTCTGACCTTCCGCCCCGATTTCTATCCCTTCGTATAGTTTCTGCGCCAGGGTCATTGTTTTCTTCGATGAGAAATGCAGCTTGCGCGCCGCTTCCTGTTGGAGCCGGCTGGTGATGAAGGGTGCAACAGGATTTCGTCTCTTTTCTTTTCGTTCAATCGAGTCAACGACAAACTCTTTCCCTTGAATGGCATCGACGATGCGCTGCGCATCGGTCTCTGTCGCAATCGATGCGTCCTGCCCGTTGATACTGTGCAGCTTGGCTTCGAACGGAGGGGGGTTGGTCCCCGACAGCATCACCGCAATCGACCAGTACTCTTCCGCGCGAAACGCTTCTCGTTCCTGCTCCCGTTCGCAAATCAATCGCATCGCCACGGACTGGACCCGGCCCATGCTGAGTCCGCGGCGCACCTTGGTCCAGAGTAATTGGCTGCCTTGGTATCCGACAATCCGGTCAAGCACCCGGCGGGCCTGCTGCGCATTCACCAACTTCATATCGACCTGCCCAGGCGATTGCAGCGCGCGCTTGATGGCCGATTCCGTGATTTCGTTGAATAGCACCCGGAAGACCTTGCCCTCTGTTTGTTTCTTGGATTTGGACTTGGATTTGGGTTTGCCAAGCAGTTCCTGCTCGAGGTGCCACGCGATGGCTTCGCCTTCTCGGTCAGGGTCCGGCGCAAGGAACACCTTGTCAGCCTCTTCTGCCTTTTTCTTAATCTCCGCCAAGACCTTTGCTTTTCCCTTGATCGTCACATATTGCGGCTCGAAATCGTGTTCCAGGTCAACGCCAAGCTTGCTGGTGGGAAGATCCTTAATATGTCCGACTGAGGCCATTACGGTATAACCACGCCCCAGATACTTGCTGATGGTGCGTGCTTTCGTCGGGGACTCGACAATAATGAGTGCCTTGGCCATGAAGACTCCGGTTCGCTACGAGGGTTTCCCCTCTCATCCGTATCAAATAATACACATCTGTGCAACTGTTCGACGATTACGCCCGGAGGTAGCGTTGTCCCGGCAGCTGTCTGACTCGCTGTCGAAGCTCCAGGGACAAGAGCGAGGCCATCACGGTGGACACCGACAACCCTGTGTTGACAATCACGTCGTCCGCTGTGAGCGGGTCATACGACAGGATATCATACACCATCTGTTCTTCATTGCCCAACTGATCGCCGCGTTCGTTCTTCTCTCGAGAAGGTTGCAGGCGCAAGCGCAGCGCCGATTCCAATTGCGGCATGACCGCGTCGATGACATCCTGCGCGCACTCGATCAAAGCCGCACCTTCTTTGAGCAGCGCGTTCGTCCCACGACTGGTGGTTTCCTTCACAAAGCCCGGAACCGCAAAGACCTCTCGGCCCTGCTCAGCGGCCAGTCTTGCGGTAATCAACGATCCGCTGCTGATAGCCGCCTCTGTGACAATCACGCCCAGGGACAACCCGCTGATGATCCGATTCCGTCGAGGAAAGTGATGGCTGTGGGGTGGCGCACCCATCGGCACCTCTGACAGAATCGCTCCCCGCTCCTCGATCTGTCGGCGTAACCGCTCATGTTCCGGCGGATAGGTCTGATCGATCCCGCAACCCAGCACCGCAATAGTGCGCCCCTGCGCGGCCAGCGCGCCTCGATGAGCCGCCGCATCAACCCCTCGGGCAAGTCCACTCACCACCGTCATGCCCGCTCCCGCCAAGTCGTGGCTCAACTCTTCGGTCATGGCACGCCCGGCTGCCGTCGCACGCCGTGCACCCACGATGGCCACCGCCAGATCATCCTGTTCAGTCAATGCGCCTGTGATGTACAAGAGCGGCGGAGGGTCCGCAACCATCTTCAGTCGCGTGGGATAGGTAGGATCCAATACGCTCCGAACTTCAATGCGTCCACGCTCGATCGCATTGAGTTCCCGCTCGAGACTCCGACAGGCAGAGCTCTCAGGCCCGCGTCGTATCGCATCTGCCAGCTGCGGGCTGCATCCACTCCCAATCAACTCATCACGAGAGGCACGCAGGACCGCCTCGGGAGAGTGCCAGGCGCGAACTAACCGAAGAACCGTCAAATCCCCCACTCCATCGATCGCTCGCAGGCGGAGCCAAGACTCTAACACCGCCCGTGTCATACGATGGCCCGAAGAAGGAGCTGCGGCCTCACCGGAGGAATCCGCACCTACTGGCTGAAAGAAGGGCTGCATAGGTTTTGTCGCACGGGAACCACAATCCCAAGCAGGATGCTGAAAAAATCCGCCAGCGTGGTTCTCGCATCGTTCAGGCCCTCAACGTACTTAAAAAGTACGCTGAAGTCCTGCACCCGACACAGCCTTGCTGGACGGCCATTTTGAGCATCCTGCGGGAGCGTTCTCCTGTTGTGCCACACGCGGGACCATCGAATTTCTAGCACGCCAACATAGTTTTTCCG
>SPAX01000095.1 GCA_005239475.1 Nitrospira sp.
TCCTCCTTTTCCTGCTTACGCTCACCCTGGATCGTGAGGACGCCGTCTTCAAGTGTCACCTTCATATCCTCTTTCTTCACGTCAGGGATCTCAGCCTTGATCTGGTACTCCCCGTCCGTTTCGCTGACGTCCACGGATGGCACCCAGTCGGTGACGACCATCGTCTCCTTAGCGTTCGCCTGAGGCAGAGCTTGACGGTTAAACATCCGATTCAACCGATCTGACATGTCTTCGAGTTCACGAGACGGATTCCACCGTACGAGTGTCATGCTAGACCTCCTTATCATTCTTGTTGACTGTCTCAGAATGTCTGTTCGAGGCGCGCGCCGATTCGTCTGTCAGAAATGATAGGTAAGTCGGGCAACCGCGGAGTCAAGGGGTGGGTGGCGCGTGAAGCGCGAGAGCCGGATGGTTTCTCTTGTTAATTTGGTCTATTTGGTTTGTTTTGTTGAACCAGATAGACCAGACAGACCAAATAAACCAGATCAACCATCCCGCGGTTTAGCGGTGTTCGATGGGTACGTACGGCCGGCCATGCTCACCGGAATAAATCTGGTCTGGACGGAACAGTTTGTTCTCGCGAAGCTGTTCAAGCCAATGGGCAAGCCACCCTGACACTCGAGCCAGCGCGAATAACGGGGTGAACAGATCGGTCTCGATACCCATCTTGTCGTAGACGATCCCGGAGTAGAAGTCGACGTTGGGATAAATCCCCTTCCCCTTCAACAGCTCTTCTGCGACCAGCTCGACCTCTAAGGCAACCTCGTACAACGGTGAACTGCCACATTCCTTGAAGAGTCGCTCGCATAGACCTTGTAGAATTATCGCACGGGGATCTTTGACCTTGTATACCCGGTGACCGAAGCCCATCAGCTTCTGTTTCGCGCAGACCTGTTCTTCAAGGTACGATCGGGCCCGTCTTGGCTCACCGATCTCTTTCAGCATCTGCACGACTTCTTCGTTGGCCCCGCCATGCAGCGGGCCCTTCAGTGATCCGATTGAGGATGCGACGACCGTATAGGGATCGGCCAGCGTCGAGGCGGTGATCATGCCAGTGAAGGTTGAGGCATTCATCGTATGCTCGGCATGGAGAACCAGGCAGTCGTCGAAAATATCGCCCCACAAGGGAAGCGGCTCCGTCTCAGTCAACATGTAGAGAAAGTTTTCTGAAAATCCGAGATCGTCGCGCGGTGGAATATAATCGTTCCCATGCCGCAGACGCGCCCAGGCCGCGACGATCGTGGGCAGTTTGGCCACGAGACGGACAGCGGACCAATAGTTATTTTCGATGTCCTGTACATTCCTGCCAGGATAAAACATGCCCAAGGCGGCGACCGCAGCTTGCAAGGCGTCCATGGGATGGCCCTGCTCCGGAAGGCATTTCAGCAAATCGACAATCTTGAACTTGATGCGACGATGATGGACGATGTCCTCGTGCCATCGCGCGAGCTGCGGTTGAGTGGGAAGGTGTCCAAATAGCAACAGATAGGCGGTTTCGAGATAGGACGATCGCAGGCAAAGTTCTTCGACGCGGATGCCGCGATATTCCAGTACACCGCGTTGCCCGTCCACATCGCTGATCGCGGATTTGGCTGCGGGGACGCCGGCGAGTCCCGGCATGAAATCATGTGGCATGATCGTGCTCCTTCACCTGAGTGGCAGGATATATGTAGCAGGGCCTGCACGTCTAGGACAAGCCCGGTCTGTCTGGTTATCTGGTCTATCTGGTTTGTTTCGTTCATCGAGTTAGTCTGGTTCAACTAAATACACAAGACAGACCAGACAGACCGAACAGACTAAATGAACCAGACAGGAGAGGCAGGATCTTGAAATGGTCCGTACCGGTTGGCATACTCAAGCGGCCAGCCGTTCGCGACCGGAGAAGGGCCCTTGCCTCTTGTCGGATTTCTCGTTCTTGTTCCGGGGTTCATGATGTGCTGGCCGGCACCGGGGACGACATCGCAGCTGCGGTTACTCAAGCCGATCGGCACGAGTGCCGTGAGCCACTGGGTGAGTTCTTCTGCAATCTGGCCGGAATCTCGTATGGACCGTCCGGGTTCCGCCAATTCACGTAAGTAATTGGATACGCAGAGGAGGTAGTTGATGACTCCGCGGCTGTCTTTTCTGATCATGCTGTTCTGCCTCATCGCGATGGGAACAGCCTCCTTGGCCCAGGCCGACGGCGAGCTCCTTGGTTTTGCCGTCGTGAGCGAGGTACCAAAAGATAAGGCGCGGATATCGGCGAAGGTCTCGGTGAATGATACAGTGTCAGACATGAAGCTGCTTGCTTCGGAGACGATCCTGAATAATTTGATTTGGAAAAAGCTCGAAATCTGTCATGCCATGAAGCTTGAAGGATACAAAGTCGCTGAAGGATTTCAGGTTGTCACGGTACATGTGATCGACGCCAGCATGCTGCCGATGTCCTTACAGTCTTTTGCGGGCGATTGCTTGATTAAGAAAGCGATCGAGATCGCGCCGCTGGTCGACTAGCAGCGGGGGGGGGGCCAGGTGCCCTTCTTGCTCGCAGAACGCGCACGATGAAACTGTGCTCGTTCGATGCGCGCAGTAAAGGGCAGCCTCGGCCGCTCCCCTAAAGAGAGGTAGAGAGAATTGGAAGGGCCTTGCGTGGGACAAGGCGCGTCTTGGCGTACCAGGGTTGGGCGGGTGAGAAGTCTGGCCTTTTTGAGCATCCTGCGAGAAATAGGCGGGACGGGCGAGACTCTCGAAATCACAGTTTGCGCGTTGGGCTTGTCGCGCCAGCCTCGCGCTTCACGCGCCAGAGACTAGGCGCGTCGACATTCCGGACAAGCGCTGGGTTCTTCTGCCGCCTCACATTCTTCGGCGGTTAGGGGGAAGAGTTGTTCGCACTGCCGGCAGGGACGAATTTCAAAATAGGCGGTTCCCTTGTCGTCGATGTCGGTAGGCAAGAACAATTCGAACGGGTCGTATCCGATCACGCCGCCGTCGGAGAATTTAACGATGGCCAGGCGGTCGTTAAAGACTTCGAAGGTTGCTTCCTGTCCTTTTCGGGCCAATACATGCCCGAGGACGAACACCGGCTGTCCCTTACGCTTCGTGCGAAGGTCTCGTAAGGTGTGTTGGGTGTCGGTGGTGCAAGAAAACTGGCCACTGGAACTGGTTCCGAAGATTGGCGTTGGCATTATGTGCGTGTATGTGAATAAGATGAGACCCATCTATCACACAGGTAAAAATGGCGTCAAGGCAGGCGAGACGCTTGGCAGCCTGCGGAAACACGTGGTTAATACACCATACTCCCGTTGGAATCTTCCATGCGGTGCTGATGACAGAATAACTTGAGGATGCTCAAAAAGGCCGTGCAGCAAGGCCGCAGCGAGATAAGATAGGCTGAGGTCAAGGTTAAGGTTGAGCAAAGTCCCGACTTTTTGTTCTCAGCCTCAACCTGAGACTTAACCTTCCGAAAATTGGCGGACTTTTTCAGCATCCTGATAAAATAAGGAGTTTGAACATGGAAAAGGTGACGATTTACCAGAAACCAACCTGTAGCACATGCCGTCAGACGGTGCAGTTGCTAAAAGAGAGCGGCAAGCCGTTCACGGCCATCAACTATTATGAGAAGCCCTTCACTAAGGCGCAGCTCAAGAGCCTATTGAAGAAGGCGGGGCTGTCGCCGAAGGATATTCTGAGAACCAAAGAGGACATCTACAAGGAGCTCAGTTTAGCGAAAAAGAATCTTTCGGATGATGAATGGCTTGATGTGATGCTCGCCCATCCGGATCTCATTCAGCGTCCGATTGTCGAAAGGGGCGAGAAGGTGATCTTGGCCAGACCGGCAGAGTCTGTGAAAGAACTGCTGTAGCCACGGGGCCTACGTTTCGTATTCTCCGCTCGCGACAATTTTTCCTGATCCGGCATGAGACCGTCGTGCCGGGGCACTCGCCACCGGTCCACGTTTCACGACGTTCCCCCCTATCCCCTTGGCTTCATAGAGGGCGCGATAGGCCGATTTAATCACCAGACTCAGCGTCGCGCTGTCGCTCAGTTTCTCCGCCACGCCGATACTCAGGGTGATCGGGAGTGCTTGGTCGCGTGATCCGGCCTTCTTCATCCCTCGCTGCGTTTCCCAAACCCGATCCCGTCCTCGCAGGAACAGATCGCTGGCCGCTATTGTTTTTCGAACGGTTTCCAGCGTCACCAAGGTTTCTGTAGCCGACTTTCCAGGGAATAGTACGGTGAGCTCTTCTCCGGTTGTACGGAAGATCTGCCCATCAGAACAAGCGGCCTGAATTCCTGGTGCGACCCGTTTCAGAATCTGTTCGCTGACAGATTTCCCGTGGATATTGGCATACTGAGTTAGCTGATCGATGCCGATGACTGCGACGGAAAATCGTTTCCCGAGTTGCCTGATCGCTTCTTCATAAGCCAGGCGGCCGGGAATGCCGGTGAGTTCGTCGCGATAGGTCCGCTGATAGAAGGATTGAAGTAAGGTGACGAAGAGAATCAGTCCGGCTGCCATGAAAAAGTTTGACGGCTGCCAACTGTAGCGGCTCGTATGATAGGCCACGAAAATGGCACACAGAGCCCAGATGGCTCCTCCCTCCAATGGGTCACGATGAAGGACGAATCGTATGACGTGCAGCAGCGACGCTGTGGCAAAGGCAAAGAGCGCCGGCTGTGGAATCGGCGTCCATTCTGTGTACTGCGCGGGGATATACTCCCGTGTGAAAGAGGAGGCCAGGTCATGCTGGTCCGGAAGGCAGAGCCAGAGCAGCAGGAAGGGTTGGACCAAAACGAGTACCACACGCGTCACGCCGCGAAGCGTGGAGAGGGAATCTTCTTTGAAGATAGAAAAGGCCAAAAGATTGAGGGGAACGAGAAAGGCGGTTATGGCGGCCATCGTGTGGCTTAGGGCCGCCTGATCCGCATCAGTGGGGGGGAATAACCCCAGCGCTCGATCGGCGAGTGCCANCACAAGTAGGGAGAGGATCATGCGACTGCTGGCAAAGTACCAGCCAAAGATGAGCCCAAACGTGAGGACGATATATGGCAAGGCTGCGATCGGCTGTTGCAGCCACATTGGGTGTCCCTGGGGACGGAGAAATCCAATCGCGATGAGAAAAATCAACCCTCCAGGGAAGAGAANCGCAAGGNAGGATTTCCAGAATTGGCTCAGCATGGCTCAGACCTGTGCATAAAGTGAACTGGGGGCCCTAGCAGGGTTGCCAGTTCCGTACCAGCCGGTCCTTGCCTAGAGAGGAGGCTGAGGAGGACGCAAAACAACGATTCTGTAAAACCGTGGCTTTTCCGGTGATAATCTGGCGTTCGCCGGCCGCCTTGTGAGGGAGCCGAGATAGCGAGGAGGTGAGTCAGGGCCGTTTTTGAACACCGGAGAAGGTTGTGAGCCAGGATTATTCCTGAATGCCGTCGCGAGGCATTCGAGCCCAAAGCCCGCCGGGCCTTCTCGGATGTGAGACCGACACAGGCGTACGTGCAGTTCGTCGAGGAGGCCGAACGAGGAAAGCCTCGTCGGGCGAGAAACTCGGACGACGCAGCAGGTATTTAGGAATAGTCCTGGTTAGGCAGCGGGAGTTGAGAGACGGCTCGTCAGCTTGAAGCGTTCGATGGACGTACCTGGCTCATCCGGAGGGCACCGGAAGTTCGGTCTACAGTGATGGTGACCGCTCCATCTAAAACTTGTAATAGCAGGTCCCCCGCCAGTTGTCGTCGCCAGCCACGGAGGATGGGCACATCGAGGGTTGTCCGATTCTGCTTGGCCTCCACGAGTGTTTGTAGGTCGGCGCTGGTCGCGAGCATGGTAGGGGCAATCCCCTCCTCTGCTGCGTGGGCTTTCAGCACGGCTTGCAGGAGTTCGACGATGCCGGTCGATTCAGGATCCGGCTTCCGCTCGCGAGGGACCTCCGGCCAGGCCGCCGGTGGAAGCGCCAGTGCCGAGGTGATGGTGGCCAAGAGTTGTTCTCCGTGTCGATCGACCTCGGAGGAATGGACGCCGCGGAGACCACGGAGCTCATTAACCGATTTGGGTGGATGGCGTGCGAGTTGGAGGAGCACCTCGTCTCGCATGACGCGCCCGCGTGGCACATTCCGGCGTCGCGCTTCCGATTCTCGCCAGGCAGCCAATTCACGAAGCACCGCAGCCCCTTTGGGCTTGAGCGTGTCCCACCCGCGAATTCGTTGGTAGCGCTCCTGCGGTTCTCGACCTTTTTCCCCCACCGCCGTTTCGAGGCGTGCGAATTCCTCACTGACCCACTCTAAACGGCCGAGTGTGTTTAGGCGATCCTGCAAATGCGTATGGATTGGCAGGAGAAATTCGACATCTTCCAAGGCGTATGCAACCTGATCATCTGAGAGCGGTCGTGCACTCCAGTTGGTAAAGGTATGGGCTTTCGCCAGCTTCGTGCCGTGGAGTCGCTGGACCAAGTTCGCATAGGCGACTTGGGCGCCATACCCGACCATGGCGGCGGCGATCTGGGTGTCGAAAAACGGCTTCGGGATCTGCCCGGCATGTGTGGCAAAAAGATCGAGATCTTGCCGCCCGGCGTGCACGACTTTCTCAATCTTGGTATCACAGATGAGTTCCCAGAAGGCGTCGAGCGATCCGCTGGCCTGCACGGCGGGAAAATCGATGACAGCAGCGGTGGTGGCGGTGGCGACTTGGATCAGTTCGAGTCGTGGAATAAAGGTGTCTTCCCCGACGAATTCCGTATCCAGAGCCAGCCGCGGACTCTGCCGCAATGTGTGGCAGAGGGATTCAAGCGCACGCTGGTCGGTCACATAGTGCAGAGGTGGATTGGGTGTCATGTGTCTCATTCGGTTGGACGGTAGGTGGCGTCTGGTGACCGCGGAGGCTCAACATTGCTGAGACTCAAGTATTCCTTCAGAAACTGGTACGCTTCTAACATGCGGCGCAATTCCGGTTCGGCGCTGCGGTCACCGTTATTTGAATCGGGATGGAGCTGCTTGGCCTTTTGACGAAATGAGGCGGTGACATCGGCGAGCGAGCTGCCGAATTCCATACCCATCGCAGCATACGCATCCATCGCGTTGTTGATGCCGCTCGATCCTTGTGACAGGTCGCCACCTCCCCCACCTGCGGCTTTCAACATATCGGCAAGGCTGATTTTCCTGCGCCGGCGGCGGGGGCGCTCTCGAACCTCACTGTCGAATTGATCCCATCGGTCTTCGACAAACTCGAGACGGGATTCCAGGCGCATCGCACCGGAGAGATCACGGACCTCCCCGAGTTCCTCCTCAATCTGGACGAGGGACTTGATGATTTCTTCCAGCCCTTCTTCAACACGAAAGAAGCTGTCGACCCGTTCCTGCATCATCGTATCGACGGCGAGCTCTAAGCTCTCTTCGGCTTTCGGGCGCAACGAATCGATCCGTCGTCTCATCCCGTTCTGAAACTTGATGAATTTACTTTGTGAAAACGGCATATCAACCAGGCTCTCCCCTAGCAGGCTGCGGAAAAACTATGTGGGCACGCCAGAGCGGCGATGGTCCGCACGTACGGCACAACAGAAGAATATTTCCGCAGGATGCTCAAAAAGGCCGTTCAGCAAGGCCGCAGCGAGCGAAGAGGCGAGGCGTACGCTTCGGTACGTTGAGCCTCTGAGCGATGCGAGAACGCTGCTGCCGGACTTTTTCAGCATCATGCTAGGGCTCGCATTGTAGCACAGCACGGTCGCATGCCAGAAGGGCCGTGCAAGCGCTGATACATGTGGGTGGATGGTCAGCGTGACGCGAAGTCATCGCTGATTCTGGTGCGGCGTCGGGCCACGCCCGTGGCCCGTGCGGCGGCCGCCACGGCTTTGGCCACACGAGGGACGACATCTTTATCGAACACGCTCGGAATGATGTAGTCCTCGCTGAGGGCCGCAGGGGGAATGGTGTCAGCCAGGGCCTTTGCGGCAGCCAGTTTCATCGCTTCGTTGATATCGCGCGCCTGGACGTCCAGGGCGCCTCGAAAAATTCCTGGAAACGCGAGCGCGTTGTTGATTTGATTCGGATAGTCCGATCGCCCGGTGGCAAAGATTCGGCAGTGGGAGGCAGCCAATTCAGGACGGACTTCGGGGTCGGGATTGGCCATGGCAAAGACGATACGATCAGCCGCCATCAGATCTAGATCTTCCGCCGTGATGATATGGCCGACGGATAATCCGATGAAGACATCAGCCCCCTTGAGCGCATCAAGGAGTGTGCCTTGGGGACGGTCTCTGGTCATACAGGCGGCGAGATCCGCTCGGCAGGTCCGCAGCTGCTGGCCGTCCCCTCGTAAGACGATCCCCAGGGGCTCGCATCCGACCAGGTGAGAGAGGCCGGCGGCAAGCAGCATTCTGCAGCAGGCGGTTCCAGCGGCGCCGAGACCATTGACGACCACGCGGATGTCCTCCATTCGTTTCCCCGTGACGGCGAGCGCATTAGTCAAGGCGGCGAGGATCACCACGGCTGTGCCATGCTGATCGTCATGCATGACCGGAATGTCCAGGGTGCTTTTTAAGCGGCGTTCAATCTCGAAACAGCGCG
>SPAX01000096.1 GCA_005239475.1 Nitrospira sp.
CTCAAGATCAGGGCGGCCTCACGGCCGGCATCCGATCATGTGGCTCACACAACTGAACGGCCCGGCCCGGTCGCATGGTGTGTTTCGAACGGGGCTGGTGGATACGCGGGAAATTTTGCAGTAGACTTGTCTCCCGGCGGACAGGCTTCTTCGCTATGCCACGATACTAGGCTGACGTCGTGAGTCGTTGACGCGTCTTATACAATACAATAGGAGACATGAGATGAACGTTCAAGAAACGGAGCAGGCGGTCGGGATTCTCAACCGCATTATGGAGCATGAGTTGGCAGGAGTCGTACGCTATACACATTATTCGCTGATGGTCTATGGATATAACCGTATTCCGATCGTGTCGTGGCTGAAAAGTAATGCGGACGAGAGCCTTGCCCATGCGCATAAAGCCGGGGAACTGGTCACCTTATTAGGCGGGCACCCCTCGCTGAAAATCGGCACGTTACTGGAAACAGAGAAGCATGATGTGGGAGATATCTTGCGCGAAAGTTTGGCGCACGAGAAAACAGCCATCGCGTCCTATTATGAACTGCTGAAAGTCTCCGAAGGAAAGTCCATTCTTTTGGAAGAGTATGCAAGGGAGATGATCGTAGGTGAAGAGCTGCACCTGGATGAAGTTGATAAGATGTTGCGGAAATCAGGTGATGTTCAACCGTTTCGCGCCTAGCGATTCTCGTCGCCGATTGGCTAAGAGGCTGTGTGGATGCCGTTCGATGATGTCAGGCGGTTGTGGTGATTCGCTCCCATCTGACGTGTATTCCTGATCTGAACGTGAAAGGATGTGCTTATAAAGATGTGGCCGGTCGATGCCGTGTGAGTCATCTCCTTAGATCGCAACAGACTCGTCATCAATCCAACAACGAAGTCGTGTAACACTCCATAACAAGAAAGCGCGGGTGACCACGAGTGGCCGGCACTCGGCGGGATGCCGCTTTCAGAAAGATCGGTAACGGACACAGATGGTTTCTCCAATAACTCAGACAGTTTCAGACGCGGCACAGCTGAAGATTGTTCCCCTCATCGCCAAGGAACTCGGCGTAGGCCTCGATCAGGTGAAGGCCGCGGTCGCCCTGCTCGACGAAGGGTCGACCGTGCCGTTTATCGCGCGCTATCGTAAGGAGGCCACCGGCAACTTGGACGATACGCACTTGCGCACGCTGGAAGAGCGCCTCCTGTATCTGCGGGAATTGGAGCTGCGACGTACGGCGATTCTGGCTTCGATCGAGGAACAGGGCAAACTCACCGACGTACTGCGCGGCACCATCGAGGCAGCCGCGACCAAACAGACGTTGGAAGATCTCTATTTGCCCTACAAGCCCAAGCGGCGCACGCGTGCGCAGATTGCACGCGAGGCAGGGTTGGAGCCACTGGCCGATGCCCTGTTTGCCGATCCGATGCTCGACCCCGAGCAGGAAGCGTCGAAGTATCTGAACGTGAAGCCTGCCGCCGAGGGCGTGGAGGCCATCAATGTGCCTGACGCAAAATCCGCGCTCGAAGGTGCGCGGGACATTCTGGTCGAGCGTTTTGCCGAGACCGCAGAGTTGCTCGCCAAATTGCGTACCCGCCTGTGGGATCAGGGCGTTGTCACGTCCACCGTGATGAAAGGCAAGGAAACAGCCGCGGAAGAAAAGTTCCGGGATTACTATGCTTATTCTGAAACCATCCGCACTATTCCCTCGCATCGCGCGCTGGCGCTGTTCCGTGGCCGCACGCTGGGTGTGTTGAAAATTGAATTGAGCCTGGGCGAGGCACTCGAAGCCGCCGTGCCGCATCCCTGCATCGCGATGATCGCAGCCCATGCCGGCATCGAAGACCGGGGCCGTCGCGCGGACACATGGCTCATGGGTGTCTGCGATTGGACCTGGCGGGTCAAGGTGCACCTGCATCTCACGGTGGAACTGCTGGTGCAGTTGCGCGAAGCAGCGGAGGCCGAGGCGATCAAGATCTTTGGCCGCAATCTGCACGAGCTGTTGCTGGCGGCGCCTGCAGGCCCGAAGGCCGTGCTCGGGTTGGACCCCGGCATCCGCACGGGCTGCAAAGTGGCGGTCGTCGATGCGACCGGCAAGCTGTTGGAGACGACGACCATTTATCCACTCCAGCCGCGCAATGATTGGCAGGGATCACTGGCGACGCTGGCACGGCTGGTCGTGCAGCATGGCGTCGAACTGATCTCGATCGGCAATGGCACGGGCAGCCGGGAGACCGACAAGCTCGCCGTTGAGGTGATCAAATTGGTCGCGACGCACAAGCCGGAACAGAAAGTGGCCAAGATCGTGGTCAGCGAAGCCGGTGCTTCGGTCTATTCAGCCTCAGCCTTTGCCGCGGCTGAGTTTCCCGATCTGGACGTCAGCCTGCGCGGCGCTGTTTCTATCGCCCGTCGTCTGCAAGACCCGCTGGCTGAGTTGGTGAAGATTGATCCCAAGGCGATCGGGGTCGGCCAGTATCAGCATGATGTCAACCAAAAGGCGCTGGCACGTTCGCTCGATGCGACCGTTGAAGACTGCGTCAACGCTGTGGGCGTGGACGTCAACCGGGCATCGGCTCCGTTGCTTGAGCGGGTGTCGGGCCTGAACAAGGTGTTGGCGAAGAACATCGTCGAGTACCGCGATGCGAACGGCCCATTTCAGAATCGCACCACGATACGCAGGGTGCCGCGCCTGGGCGACAAGACGTTCGAGCAGGCCGCGGGATTTCTCCGCATCAATGACGGCGATAATCCGCTGGATCGCTCCTCCGTCCACCCGGAAGCCTATCCGGTCGTCGAGCGTATTCTGGCATGTATCAGCAAAGGCATTGTGGACGTGATGGGTCAGCCGGCGATGCTAAAGGGGTTATCTCCCGGCGACTTCATCGATGAGAAATTCGGCCTGCCGACGGTGCGCGATATCCTGACTGAGTTGGAAAAACCGGGCCGCGATCCACGTCCGGAATTCAAGACGGCCACATTTCAAGAGGGCATTGAATCGCTGACAGATCTAAAAGTAGGCATGATGCTCGAAGGTGTGGTGACAAATGTCGCTGCCTTCGGTGCCTTCGTCGATGTCGGCGTACATCAGGACGGCCTTGTGCACATCTCGGTGCTGGCCAATAAGTTCATCAAGGATCCNCATGAGGTCGTCAAGCCTGGCCAGATCGTGAAGGTAAAAGTGTTAGAGGTCGATGTGAAGCGCCAGCGCATCTCTCTGACCATGCGTCTCGATGATGCGCCAGTCAGTGCCTCCGTCCCAAGCCGCGTTCCGGTTGAGGCATCAGTGGGAATAGCACGCGACCCGCGTAATCATCGTCTGTCGGCACCCCAGCATGCTCCGGAGCGCCAGCCACAGCCAGGCGGCATGATGGCTATGGCATTGGCGCTCGCGCGCGCCAAGCAGAGGAAGTAGCAAGCCGCGACGCAGGCATCAGGACTGGCTGGTCTCTCTTGTCTACCTGGTCTGTCTCGTTTGTTTGGTTGAACCAGATAGACCAGATGAGCCAGATCAACCCTCGCCCGTTGTATCGTGTGCGTTCATTTCACATGCTGAAACTGGAGATCGTCGAAGTAGGTGACGGCATCCGACTTCGTCCATAGCCCGATCTTCCCGGTGTGGAACGTCTTGTCACAGAGATCGAGGACCTGCTTGTCGTCATAGAAGATGTTCACGCGGCAGCCTTGATGGGTGACCCGCAGTGTGTGCCACTGCCTCACGTCTATCGTCTGGTCGAAGTTTTGTAACAGGTGTCGAACGCCTTTTTCGACCCGATACAGTCGAATGTTTTGTTCCAACGGGTTGGCCCTTGCCAGATAGTAATTGCGATCATCGGCCGCCCGCCAAATCAGACCACCACCCATGTCTGCTTGTCCCTGGATCGGCAAGAACGATACTGCAAGATTGAGATCAGAGGCGATGGCATCTTTGATTAGCACCACTTTGTAGGCATGTTCGGCTCCTTTGCCCATTAGTTGGGCAAACACATGCGGCGGACTCTTGGCTCGATCAGTCGCGAGGACTTGCCAATTGCCCGCGGGCCGTCCATCAAACATCGTTCCAATTGAGAATTCGCCGGGAAGGGTGCCTGACTGCTCATGATCAAAGTTCCACCCAGGCGCAGGAGAGGCAGTCTCTGCCTGAGTCGACATGGGTTCGAATCCCAGAGGAGCCGCGATGATCACACCGATGAGGGATTTGACCAACCGGTTCATTGAACGCTCCGCCACGTCACTTCATCCCAGCAGAGATGGACGAAGGTTTCAAAGGGTGGAAAGTTGTTGGTGTTTTGCTCTTTCGAGCGGACCCAGAGATCGATCTCCATGCCTGCCGGGTCAGTTTCCCCTCCAGGCAGAGTTCGCTTCACGGGATAGCGAACCGCACGGGTTTTGGGATCGCGTGATCGTTCCATGACCATAAAGTGGGCATCGTAGTCCTTGTAGAGCACCTGATCATTCTTGTGCATGGTGGCAGTGCCCCACCCACCAAGATAGAGCCACGTTTTTGGATAGAGCGAATCGCCGTTTCCGGAGTCACCATGTTCATAGATCCTGGTCGCAATTCCTCCATCCTGGAACGGGGCCTTCGCGGCAAACCGATCAAAGACGATTCGATACCGATCGGAGCCCTCGACGAACTCAGCGACCACCTGGCCGCTGTTGGTGAGTTCGTTCACCTCAATGTCGATCGATCCTTGCACCGGAGTCAGGCGCTTGCCTGCATAGTCGAGGTGATCCCAGGGGGCGCGATCCTGCATGCTCCCAATGAGGGTCGTCTTCTGACCTGATAGATGAAACTGCCCGCTATAGTGGGGATGCTCCGTAGCCTTGAAAATGCGCGTGCCTTCATCCCCTTTGGGAGTACCGAACTGGTCTGCTGCAGCAGCCGGCAACGGTAAGAGCGATAGAGTCAGGAACGATACGCTCAGGAGGCGCGTAGTCATTCTCTTCCTTCGAGTGTGCATGTAGCCCTCCTTTGGATGAAAACGCAGATAACGGAATCGCTGATGGAGTGGAGTAGAATTTTAATTCATACTATTCCTGTCGTGATCAACTATCTATTGGCACAGCATCTAAATTTGTGGTGTTCCTAAATACTATGGGGCGGCATGGCGATTTCTAGAACAAATAAAAATGAGAAATACCGTTCTTAATATATATGTTTATAATTGCTATTTGCAAGTATACATGCTATCTATTGTCTCACTATGGGGCATGCGAACCGAGCAGAATCTGTCGAACATTTTCAGAATCATCTAAAAGATCTACGTGTCGCCCAGGGTCTTTCGCAGGGTGAACTCGCCGGGCAATCAGGGATTACCAGGCAGGCCGTCTCAGCCATCGAATCCCATCTCTATTTGCCCACCACGGCGGTCGCGCTTCGACTGGCCGCTTCGTTGGGCTGTCGTGTGGAAGATCTCTTCAGGCTTGCTGAGGCGCACGATGTCATCGACGGGAAACTGATCGGTCATTTCCCTCAGCGCGATGAGAAGATCTCGACTGTTCGCGTAAAGGTCGCCAGGGTCGGGACTCGTATGGTCGTGCGGCCTGTCACGGAACTGGGCGGGGTGCTTTCGTATAGTGTGGCTGCCGATGGCTATGCGACGGATGTGCATGGGCAGGCATCGGGCGCCATGGTGCGAGTGAATCTCTCCCGCGATCGTCAGGCGATTGAACAGGCAATCTCCGTCGCTGGTTGTGATCCCGCGATCTTTCTCGCAGGTGAACACATGCGGCGGCACAAGGACCAGACCTCTGTAGTCGGCTGGACGATGGGGAGCATGGCGGCGCTTCGGGCCTTGCAGCAGGGCGAGGTTCATGTTGCAGGTCTGCATCTCTTCGACCCGACGACCGGGGAATCAAACCTGCCGTTCCTCCGGCGTGCGCTGAAAAGTTCGAACTATGATGTCGTCACGTTCGCGACTTGGGAAGAGGGTTTGCTCGTTCGAGCGGGTAATCCCAAGTCTATCCGTGCGGTCAGCGACGTAGCCGATCCCTACGTGACACTCGTAAATCGGGAAGAGGGAGCTGGGGCCAGGCTGTTGCTGGATCAGCGGTTGCGTGCGGCGGGAATCCATTCGGATCAGGTGAAGGGCTATGGCACGATCGTCGCCTCGCATGTCGAAATTGCGCGCACGATTGCAGGCCGGCAGGCGGACGTCGGTATCGGGATTCGATCCGCTGCGCAGTTCTTTGAACTCGACTTCGTACCACTTCAAGCCGCGCGGTACGATCTCGTGGTCCCCAAAGCCTATCTGAAGTCCCATCCGACGTTAGCCCACTTGTTCGAGATCCTCGTCAGCCGTCCGTTTCGAAATGAGATCGAGGCGCTGGGCGGGTATGACACCAGTGAAACAGGAAAGCTCCATGCGCTGCGTGTCGGCTGACGGAAAGCCCTCCGTGACAGGCATGACAGCCTTCGTGCTGGCGATGATGCTTGCGACCGGTGTCGCGCTGGCTGAGGAGTCACAGTCTGTATCGTCCTCGTCCACCACGACAGAACAGGGTTCGGATTATGCGGCTGTGATGAATGGCATCAAAAATCTGGCAGACGCACAGACCGGGGAAAACTGGATCGAACCAGCCGATGCGGTTCTTAATCAACGGAAGGAACTTGAATGGAGCCGATATTTGAAAACCGGAATGAACTTACCCGATTGGGTTGACCTGGGTATTGAAAACCGGACCAGGTTTGAATCGTATGACCATCCCTGGCGAACGAACCAGAGTACTGGACATGGAGACACGGATTCCCAAATCGTCCTCCGGTCCCGACTGCGCGTAGGACTGGGGGGCAATGGCCCCTTCAGGTTTCTCTTTGAAGGGCAGGATTCACGGGCCTACGGGAACAATGACCAGGGGGATTTCGCGAATAACACGACGGTGAACGAATGGGATATTGTGCAGTTGCTCGGATCATGGACCGTAGACAATGTTGGGGGGAGCGGATTGCGAACGGACGTGCATTTCGGTCGTGTGACCCTGGATTTTGGAAAGCGGCGGTACGTCGCCCGAAATGATTTCCGAAATACCACGAATTCGTTCGATGGGGTCCATTGGCAAATCGGGCAGGGTAACACCTGGCGATTCAGGGCATTTTTGGTGGAACCGGTCATTCGGGATCAGGTGAAACTCGACGAGCAGAGCGCACATAGTGTGTTCTGGGGGACCTACGTGGAGAGCCAGCACCTCCCCTGGTTCAGCGTGAATGTGTTTTATTTCGGGTTAAACGATCAATCACTCCAAAATAACAGTCTTCACCGTACGTTTAGTACGTTCGGCCTTCGTCTCTTCAAGTCTCCCGCGATCAACGAGATCGATTATGAATTCGAGGGGGCCATTCAAGTCGGGCGCTTAGGCAACGTCGATCATTTTGCCTATAACCCAAACGCTGAAGCTGGGTATGCGTTTAATCTGCCTTGGACTCCTCGCTTTTTGGTGCAGTATACCTACGCCAGCGGCACTCGCGCCCCAGGAGGAAGCCAGAATGGAGACTTTGATCCCCTATTCGGCGTCCGTCGATTTGATTTGATGCCCACGGGAAATTTTGGAGCATTTAGCCGGTCCAACATCAGTTCTCCCGGTTGGAGGCTGATTGTCCAACCGCACGAAAATTGGACCGTGCAAGTCAAACACCGGTTCTGGTATCTGGCGGAAGCGCGCGCAGCCTATGTGGGTGGCCTAGTGCAAGATTCCACTGGAGGGGCAGGAAACTATTTAGGCCATGACCTAGAATTTCGTGTGCAATGGACCGTCAGTCAAAATATGGATTTTGATGTCGGGTATGATCATTGGTTCAAGGGATCGTATTTCGACCGGCTCCCTGCTTCCGCCAGTTTACCCGCCGGCGGGAACAAAGATACGGACTATTTTTATTTTCAGATGAGAGTCAGAGTGTAAGGAGGTTAGCCTATGATTCGAGTCATTCTTGCGTTGTGTCTGTTCGTCATCACAGGGGTGAACCTTGCGGTCGCCGAGGAGATTACGATTGCGGCGGCGTCAGATTTGAATTTCGCCTTCAAAGACATCGTGGCGGAGTACGAAAAAGCGACCGGCAATCGCGTGAAGCTGACACTCGGATCCTCCGGCAATTTCTTTGCACAGATTCAAAATGGTGCGCCGTTCGACCTCTACTTTTCAGCCGACATCGCGTATCCCCGGAAATTGGAAGAGGCCGGCCTGGCCGTTCCGGGCTCGCTCTATCAGTATGCCGTCGGGCGGATTGTCTTGTGGACCGGCAATGGGTCGCACCTAGATTTCTCCAAGGGGTTGCAGATTTTGAGTGAAACGACGATCAGGAAAATTGCCATCGCCAACCCCAAGCATGCTCCCTATGGCAGGGCGGCAG
>SPAX01000097.1 GCA_005239475.1 Nitrospira sp.
GCCGGGGTGGTTGCGGGCGGGCGGCTAGCCGAGACGACGACAAAGGCATTCGATGAGGTGATGGGCGTGAATCTGCGCGGCACATTCTTCTGTTGTCGGGCTGGATTCACGCAGATGAAGAAGCAAGGCGGGGGGATCATCATCAACATGTCGAGCGTCGCCGGCGTGCAGGCCTGGGCTGGCACTGGCATCTATAGTGCGTCGAAGCACGGCATCCTGGCGTTGACGAAATCGCTGGCCGACGAAGGCCGCCCGCACCACATTAAAGTCAGCGCCATCTGTCCAGGCGGCGTGGCCGACGATCTCGTCGACGCATCGCAAGAGGAGATTCTCCATAGCGAGAAGATCGATCCGTTTGACGTGACTGAAACAGCGGTCTATCTGGCGACCCTAGGCAAGTATTCCGTGGTGCATCAGATCGTCATCGATCGATTAGGGGCTGATTGGTAAAGAGGGGATGTTTGGATGTGTGACCAGCGCAAAGTGGTCGGGAGTCTTTTCTTACCCGCTCAGGGCAATGAAGACCCCCGACCCCTCTGATCGCCGCAGTTAGCTCAGCGGTGGAACCACCCCGGCAAATGTCAACAGATCGGTGACGCGAAAGTCACCAGCTTTTTTAGATGGCAGAACGGGTGTCCAGTTTGGCTGAGCGGCCAGATAGGACGACTCATCGGCCTTCAGCAGGCCGATAAAGACTTCACCGACGATGCGGCCTCCCACCGGTCCTAAGCGGAGACCATTCTCAAGGAGCTCCGCCTCTTTTAATATATAATACCAAAGCGGGGTGCTCTTCTCCATGTCAAAGGGCTTGAGCATATCCAGCTGGGCGGAAGTCAACACCGGAAGGCCCATCCTCCGTGCAATCGCCTGGCCGGACGGTATGCCGAAATTGACGTGGCGCATCAGATTGCGCGAGGCCAACGACGTGACCCCGTCGGCCGGCAGACCCGGCGCGGCTACACCACGCGACCCAGGAAGCAACATCATCACGCTGGAGAGTTTCCCGTCAATCTTCTTGTTATTCCGGGACCTCCCGTCGTCGAAATCGAAGAACGTTTGCCAGTCGACAAATCGACGGGGGGCGCGCTTCCCGCCGCGTAGATCATTCGGATCCTCTAGGCCGAGGTCTTGGGTATCGTCAAAGACGAACGCAAAGAACTCCTGTCCATCGACGGGGCCAAAGTTAACCCGGTAGCTCGGACGAATTTGCGAATGGCCGAAGCGATAGGCGGCCACTGAAAATTCGATAGGGATCAACGCATTGCGTTTGTTGACTTCATAGAAGCGGAGTCCCTTGTTGAGGATATCCTTGACGCGCTCTTGTCCGATTGTGAGTGGCAGGAATTCGTGCAGGATGATCCACTGATAGTGCCAGCGGACCTGGCGTTGGGCCAGCTGGAAGATCTGCTCGGCGGATTGACCGGCGTTCGCCGGGTCAGCCCGGAGGTGGTCGATCACCGCGTTATGAAAACGCAGCATCGCCAGATGGAACTGCGCAAGGATCACGTGTTCGTCGTTCCGGCTATCGCCCAGGATGGCGGTACAATTATTGACTTGATCACAGGGTAAACGTGGTAAATCGTACCGGGGTTTTTTATCGCGCGAGACGAGGTGTGAGCCTGGAATGGGATCGACGCGTAGCTTGAAATCCACGGAACTCAGGTCGTACAACTCCGGAGATTCTTTGGGTCCACTCCCGTACACACTGTCTAGATCGAACGCCGCGGTGCGAAAGTTCGTTGTCTTTCCAGGGTGGCTCCGTTCGAGCAAGGGGGATCGTGGGTCGAGTGTGATATCGTGGTCCAGGAATTGACCGAAGAAGGTCACGCCGGCCGTCATGTTGGGATTGTCGGGATTGTTCAAACTAAGATTCGGTTCCGTGATGGACAGAATGGGATTGGTCAGATTATCTCTCGCATCGATCAAGCCATCTTTTTCGCCTAGCTTCTTGGCCTGTTCCCGCGCCTCATCGGTCGGCCTGGCGAAGGGCGGCAACTCCGGAAACATGCGCGTAAAGGAATTTTCCGGCGTGTAAGGCCGGTCCCGCAGACCCGGAAGGTGCAGATTGTTTCTTCCATCCCCTCCTCTTCCGTCCCTTCCATCAGCGTGAGCCACGGGGAGACTGAACAGCGCCGTAGAGCACAGCACTCCTGCTAGACCAGCCGACAGGAACTTCTTACAATGATGCGACATCGTGTACTCCTTAATGATGTTACAGGTACTCCGAAATCCGGGATTCCAGAATTATTTCCCGGGGTGAACCAGATGCACGCCATACGTCAGCAAGACCTGGACCAAGGAGAGCGAGTCATCCATCGCGTTTATTAAACGTATAAAACGTATGAACAGAGTTCTGTGGATTGCACTCTCGTGGGTGGACTCTATGCGAAGGCGGACTGTATGCGTGTATGAGAAAACGGACTGTATTTGAAAGCATCCATTGCTTCTAAGAAAGATACAATGTGGCCCTTCACACCAGCGTAGCCGGCTAGCATATTTGTAGAGTGTGGCTTTCGGCAGGTGAGGAACGAAGAGTCCCCAGAGTCCTGTGGCGCTCGGTTGGTCATGGGGTGACAGCGATCGTCTCACCGGATGAAGTTGCCGGAAGAGTGGTGTGAAACAGTAGGTATTATAATTTTCTGTTGTGGTGCCGTCGTGCTGAGTTGTGCTCAACCGATACGGCGGGAACTGGTTTCCTGACGGGACGATGGCTTCGAACATGCGGGCCTCATGCAGAAGCATCGTTTCGAGACTCGTCTACTACGACATGACCTCGATCCTGAAACGCGGGGCATTGATAGATAGAGAAAGAGACAATGTTCTCTGTGGCCGTCCTGGCATGAATTGCATCGAAAAAGACGACTCTCGTTGCATTGCGGCAGTGGTTTCCGGATACTGCGTGAAAGATTCTGGGCCCCGCGTCATNCTTTCAGNCGACTAGAGGTATTGAATGTCTTCGATTNCNTTGGCCCTNCTCATCTTNGGNNTGTGCTATCTGGTCATCATCACCGAGCGGATCCACAAGACGATTGTGGCGCTGCTCGGGGCGGCGGTGATGATCGGGCTCGGCGTGGTGTCGCAAGACGAGGCCTTCTATTCCCATGAGTTTGGCGTCGACTACAACGTCGTGTTTTTGCTGATCGGGATGATGGTGATCGTGAACATCGTCCGGGAGACTGGTCTCTTCGAGGTCTTGGCCATCTGGGCAGCGCAGCGGGCCGACGCGAAGCCGTTTCGTCTGCTCGTGTTGCTGGCACTGTTGACGGCCGTGCTCTCGGCCATGCTTGATAACGTCACAACTGTGCTGCTTATGGCACCAGTCACCTTGTCGATTACCAAGCGATTGGAACTCAATCCCATTTCATTTCTTGTGACCGAGGCGCTTGCGTCAAATATCGGTGGGGCTGCGACGCTGGTCGGTGATCCGCCCAATATCATGATCGCCAGTAAGGCTGAATTGAACTATCTTGACTTTCTGGTGGTCATGGGTCCCATCTCGGTGTTGATCATGGCCGCGTTCATGGCAGTGCTGTGGATCATCTTTGGGCGAAAAATGACCGTGGCGCCGCATCTTCGAACGGCGATTTTGGGATTGAGTTCACGAGAGGCCGTTGCAGATCGACCGTTCTTGCACCGTTGTCTCTGGCTGCTGGGGCTCGTGAACGTGGGGTTCTGTATGCATTCGCTTATTCATCTTGAGCCGGCCACGATTGCCCTCCTTGGCGCGAGCATGTTCATGCTGGTCGGCCATGCGAGACGGAAGCCGGGGGATATTGAGGAGTTGTCGTATCTCACCGATGTCGAATGGAAAACCATCTTCTTTTTTATCGGGTTGTTCATACTGGTCGGTGGATTGGTCAAGGTCGGCGTGATTAGCTTCCTGGCAGATCAGTTGGTGGCGGTGACGCGGGGGAATCTTACGGGATCCACGATGGTGGTGCTCTGGGGATCGGCAATTCTCTCAGCCGCGGTGGATAATATTCCCTACGTCGCGGCGATGAATCCGTTGATCGTGGACCTCGCCCGGTCGCTTCACCCAGATATTTCTGATTCTGCGACCTTGATGCATCAGCCAGACATCATTCCGCTGTGGTGGGCTCTGGCGCTTGGAGCATGTCTGGGGGGGAACGGTACGATCATCGGCGCGAGCGCGAATGTCGTGATTGTGGATATCGCGCGCAAGGCCGGTTACCACATCTCATTCTGGCAGTTTTTCAAGTTTGGGTTTCCCGTCATGTTGGGGTCGGTACTCATAAGCGCTGCATACCTCTGGTTCCTCTTTCTCCGCTGACCTGGCAGGATGCTGGGAAAGTCCGTTCTCTTTATTTGTGGTTTGTCTGGTTCATCTGGTTTCTCTGGTCTATCCGGTTAGTCTGATTCAACCACAGACACGAGTCGCACCAAACACACTAGAGCATTCAGCATCTTTTCACGACTTATGGGTGTCGAGAACACCGCCCGGTGAAAGGCGCGTCCTGGGCGAAGAGGCTGTCTTGGCTGACTCAGGGCGGGCGGTTGAAGTATCCGCAGGGTTGGGCGGGTAAGCGGGGCGATTATTCAGCATCCTGTCAGGTTCGGCATGAAGAAATCCATTCGGTACTGTAGGTCAGGGACTACAGCAGCAAGATCCTCGTGAAATCGATGGGATACAGTGATTTTGATCTTGAAGGGTGAACTCGTTTCCCTTCGCAGCTATGTGCCCCCTGAGCATAGAGGGGGTACAGTACGTCGAAACACCCTATAACGAGGGTGCCGGCTCTCTTTCTTGTGCGGTACGCTGTTTGCTCTCCTCCGGGGAATCAGAGGACATCACGTTACTCAATAGAGACTGGAGGCCTGATCATGGCGACGCACCCCCTCGAAGCAATGCTCTCCCAGTCCACAGCGGTTACCGAGCCGGAACAGAATGTAGGAAATAACGACGTCGTCCAACTCTCTGCCGTGATGTCTGCTACGACCATCCCTCCAGGGCGCCGGAGTGAGGCGCGCACGGAGTATCGGGGCATCTGTTCGTACGAGGTGCTCGAGGCCATTGATGAAGAGTCGGTCGTCATCGAGCAAGGAGAGGCCTTCCCAATCAATCGGAGCACGGAAGGAATGCTCCTCCTCATGGGCCAGGCCCGTCAGGCGAAGCAGTTGATCGAAGTGCACACCCGCCGCTCCGGGTGGGGCCGAACCGCGAATGTCTTTGAAGTTCGATGGACCAGGCCCGTTCAGGTGGAGTCACTCGGAAATCTGTACCTGGTTGGATGCCGACGGATATTCGGCCCCTGTCATTATCTGTCTTTCTAGGAGCCTGTCCGACATTGCCGTTCGTAACGAGGCAAAGGAGGTGCGGTCAGTTGCGAGGCCGCAGGCCCGGGAAAACCGGAGGTGTATTCGCTGGAATACATTGAGGATTTTTTAAGGCCGAGAACGACGCAGATGGTCGCAGATCGTTCGCCGCAGTAGAAGGTCAATGTCGGACAGGCTCCTAGCCAGGACTATTCATAAATATCTGCTACGTCGCCCGATCCTCTCGCCCGGCGGGGCTTTTCTCGTTCGGCCTCCTAGACGGACTGCAAGTACGCCCCCGTCGGCCTTACTTGCGAGAAGCCCCGGCGGGCTTCGGTCTCGAGCGTCTCGCGACGGCCTTCACGAATAATCCTGGCTAGCATCCCACCGCGACTGGCAGTCGATTTTCCCTCTTGGAAAGCAGATCCTCCTGCCGGCCACTTGCCCTTGCTGATCCAGCGGGGGTAAGATCGGTCGTCCCCGCTCACCTACATCGATAGGAGGTGCTATGGCCGTCCGTACCACTCCCTCAAAACCACGGGTTTCTCTCGACCGGAGCATCGAACGGATGCGGAAACAGCTAGCCGAATTCGCCACGTTCCTGGGCAGGGGCAAGCAGACGCGCAGCCTGGAAGAATTCGACCTGGAGACCGAACGCCTGATCGAAGACCTGCTTGGGCAGGCGTCTGACTTGCTGCACGCCTATGAGTATGCTGAGCTGGGCGAGGCGGCAGGATTGGTCAACATGACGGATGAGGCGCCGGAAGGCACCGGTATGGATAGTCAGCGACAAAGCCTGTTGCAGCGCGGTCGCGTGTTGGAGAGCTGCGTGGCGGAACTGGAAGCGCGCCGGTCTGCCGAACCGAAGAAAACCAAGATCGGACCCACGCTCACCGGGCCCCAGGTTGCCGAACACATGTCCCTTGATATTCGAAATGTGTCTCAGGATACCAGCCTGCGTGAAGCGGGGCAGCAGATGCAGCAATGGAAGCTGGGCTCGCTCCTCGTGACGGATCGCCAGTCCTACGTGGGATTCATCACAGATTCTATCCTGGCCCGGGAGGTGGTGGCCAAAGGGCTTGATCCCAATACGACTATGGTCAAAACCTGCATGCGGACGCCGGTATTGACCATTGAAGGGGATCGGCCGATTATCGATGCCGTGCGCATGATGAAGGAGCAGGCCAGCCGGCATCTGGCCGTGACGCAAGATGGGGCTATCATCGGGGTGATTTCCGTGAGCAACGTTCTCCGATACTACTCCGGTGTCGTCTAACAATACATCGCTCGTCGTTGGTGAATTGTGAGCGAGACAAGCAAGACGTGCGCGACAGGCGCGACTCGCGAAGATGAAACATCCGACCCGTCCCGCTTTTCGCGCAAGTCTCGCGAGTCTCGCGCGAATAACGAGATACGTTTCTTGTTCATGCCATCGGCATAAGCAATTCGTTCCTATCAGAACGGGAGGTGCATGATGGGTCCGACCAAGGCAATCGTGAAAGAGAACAGGCTCTACGAGGTAGTGGGGGGAAAGCTGATTAAGGACGGCTTTGCCGACAGGCAGGAACTTGAAGACTACGTGAAACATCATTATCTGACGCTACCGGTGCTCGACAACGCGGGAAACCCGTGGCTGCTTGACGGGAAGCCGGTGTATTGTTTCCGTGGCACGCAATACGAAACCGTGAACGATCAGAGGGTCCAGCTCGCGCGCTGCTCGGATTGCGGTGGCATGGGAATCAGATCAGACGAATTTACGGTCGAATCGGATTGCATCCGTTGCACTGCCTGCGGGCATGAATTTGATGCGCGATTGGAAATGATGGAGACGTGAGGGATGATCCGGTCTATTCACCCTGCTCGCAGACCACGCACGATCAGAATCTGCTCGATCGATGCGCGCAGTGAAGGACAGTCTGGCTGCTTTCCTTAGGACAAAGTGGGGAATATCTGACGGCCTTCGCCCGGGCTATGGTACGTCTCGGCATGCGAGTGGAGGGATGAGAAAGTTGCACTCGCAAAGAATGTGTTTCAGGTCTAACTCTTTCCTGGCATGGCAGTAGCCTCTTCCCGCATCCTCTTCCATTGCCACTGGCAGGACACCTTGGGTCCACATGACAGGCATTGTGTATGATTGCAAGACTTGACCCTGAGCTTCGGACCCGCAACTCCATTTCAATTGTCGTGTCACTCGATGCAGCGCATTCAATGATGGCATTGCCTGTCGAAGCGCCGGTGTTTCCTGTCAGAGGCGACCACGGTGTCACCGGGACGGATGATGCGCCAGGAGAGCCGCGTGTCTATGAGGAATGGGGCTATGCAGAGCGCGCGTGGTATTTGGAGAAGCGTCAAGGCTTTACGGGGGTGCTCCGTGCGCTCTTGTGGCCGACTGAGGGCGTCGTTGAAGTCGGGATTCATGATTCGATCTGGGCCGAGCGGACACAGAAGCCTCCGGTTGAAGTCTTCAGGTTTCAGATCAGTGAAGCTGGGCATCTGAACTTGCGGTCCTATCTCCGAGCGACCATCGCATCGGAAGAGCCGGTCGGCATTGTCGGCAACAGTCAGTTTTGTGTTGCCCGGCCGTCGTATCATCTGTTCCACCATTGCCACCACTATACGGCGAAGGGCTTGCGCGAGGCAGGGTTGCCTATCTCGATGTCTGGGGCCTTGACCCGCGATGGTTTTGCCAGGCAGCTTCGGCGCATCATGTCCCTCTCTTGAGACACTCAGCCCGCGGCTTTTCTTCTCGAGGCAGGTCGTGAATATTTGGCCCTAGGGGGAATCGGTAAGACTGCGAGCTTTATTCTGCGCCTGAGTCTGTGCGGGGCTGGAAGTGCGCAATAATTATACGTTTTTTTTGGGGAAATTTGACCACGCCTCTTCTTGACATAGACGTTGAGTGGAGTTAGGATTCTGCATGTCCGTACACGATTCATGTGAAGAGGGACGGCCCC
>SPAX01000098.1 GCA_005239475.1 Nitrospira sp.
AGGAAGATCGGATTCTTGTAGCTGTGTCGGGCGGAAAGGACAGCCTGGCGCTCTGGGACATTCTGCTCAAGCTCGGCTATCGCGCTGACGCACTCTATGTGAACCTCGGCATCGGGGCCTATTCTGAGCAATCGCATGCCAAGGTGACGAAGTTCGCCGAAGCGGTCGCCTCCTCTCATGGAGCCACCTTGCACCTCCATACGGTCGAGCAAGAGGCCGGAGCGGGAATCAAAGAACTGGCCCAGCTTATCCATCGCCCCACCTGTTCCACATGTGGGACCATCAAACGCTACCAGTTCAATCGCGTGGCGATCGAACAGAACTACGATGTAATGGCTACGGGCCACAATCTCGATGACGAAGCAGCCCGACTCCTCGGCAACGTGCTGCATTGGCAGGAGGAATATCTGGATAAACAAGGCCCGTCGTTACCGGCGTCGGTGGCAGGGTTTGCCAAGAAGGTGAAGCCCCTCTACCGGCTCTCAGAACGTGAACTCGCAGCCTATGCGGTCTTAAACCGGATCGATTACATCGTCGAGGAATGCCCCATGGCCAAGGGCTCCAAGATGCTCCAGTACAAGGAGGTCTTGAATCGTCTGGAGACCGAGTCGCCTGGTACGAAGCAGACGTTCTATTGGGGGTTTCTCGAGAAGCAAAGCAAGAAGCAACCCACTGCAACCACCATGACGGAAAAAGATCGTGCCGTCCTCCACCCCTGCACCTCTTGCAGCCAGCCCACAACCGCCGAGATCTGCTCCTACTGCAAAATGATGGCGCGGGCCAAGACCGTCGTTCCCCGGTAACAGGCACACCATCAGCACGCCCTGCTCCTCATCAGTACTTGAAAAGCCTCGACCGACCCCGTAAGCTGCCTGCAAGTTAGTTGACCTGTGCTGAAGCAACCCTATCTCCATATCCCATGGCGACAACACAACGGGACTACTATCAGATTCTCGGTCTTCCGAAGTCTGCCTCGGCGGATGACATCAAGAAGGCCTATCGTCGCCTCGCGCGCCAGGTCCATCCCGACCTCCATAGCGGCGCCAAGAAATCAGAGATGGAGAAAAAGTTTAAGGAGTTGAACGCGGCGCACGAAGTCCTGAGCGATCCGGGCAAACGCAAGAAATACGATCAATATGGCGCCAACTGGGAGCAGGCCGAGGCCTACGAGCAGGCACGCCAACAGGCCGGTGCCCGCGGGGAGAGCGGCCCGGAGACTTCGTTCGGCGGAGAAGGCTTTTCCGACATCTTCGAGAATCTGTTCAAAGGACGAGGGCGCGCCGGCAATGGTCGTGGATTTGCCACGCAGGGCGAGGACCTTGAAACGGAGGTGCAACTGACGCTAGCCGAGGTGTTCACCGGCGTGACGAAACGCATGACCTTGCAAGAGCCAGTACCCTGCTCCACCTGCCACGGGAGTGGAGCCTTTCGCGGGCGCCCCTGTCCAACCTGTCAGGGGCACGGTGCGACGTTGCATCCCAATACGATCGAAGTGCGAATCCCCGCAGGGGTACAGGATGGAACGAGGGTTCGCGTGGCCGGCAAGGGACAAGCCGGCGCCAACGGCGGCAAGCCAGGCGATTTGTACCTGCGCGTGGCGATCGCCCCGGACAAAGTCTTTCGTCGTCAGGGGAGCGATATTCATGTCTCTCTCCCAGTCTTCCCATGGGAAGCGGCCTTGGGCGCCGAGGTGATGGCCCCGACGCTGATGGAGCCGGTTCGGATGAAGGTTCCGCCGGGGAGTCGGGCTGACAGTAAGCTTCGGCTGAAGGGCAAAGGCCTCCCCGCGGCGGCCGGCGGCCATGGCGATCTCTTCCTCACAATCCAGATCGTGATGCCGCCCTCATCAACCGACGAGGAACACAAACTGTACGACCAACTCAGGGCCATTCCGCATCCGGACCCGCGTGCCGAACTGCTCGCCCAGGCCCGACACCGATCACAGGCTTGACTCAAGCGAGACGGGCGAGACTGGCGGGAAAAACGCGACTGGCGCGATCTGAAGTTCGAAGTTCTTGGTTCGTAGTTCCGAAAACCTCGAACTTCGGACCTCGAACCATCTCCCGTCACGCGAGTCGCAAGCCACTCCGTCATTACACCACTGGCCCTGCCGATATCGGCAGGATCTGCGACCATTTCCAACGTCATGTTGCTGGGCGCGCCGACCGCCTCGTGGGCTCATCGAGGTGTGTTGTTGGCTTGCGTTGTGTTGATTGATCTGGCAAGCTACGGCCACATGGCTCTCAGAACCTCCGGCGCCAAGTGGATGAGTCCACTCGCGGATAAAATTATGACCCGTTTGGAGGGGGCTGTTGCCGGCTACACTTGCGGCACAATTCTTGTTCAATGGGCGAAAGGGCAAGCAGGGGTTACTGGGACGTTCGTCATCGTGGAGTCAGACGTCTTCATTCGGTTCAACCTAAGGAGGCAGGTATGAAGCAGGGAACACAAACGATCGTGACGCTGGGCATCGCATCGGTATTCGCGCTGACCGTTGGAATGTCTACGGTCTGGGCCAATGAGCCAGGCTACGGCAAGGAAGGACACGGCGGCAGCGGGCATAGCTCGATGGGCGGACATGGCGCGAGCATGATGCACAACAGCACCGGCCAGCTGATCCGGCATCTGCTCAAGCACGAACAACAAATCGGGCTCACGGCGGAGCAAGTGACAAAACTCAAAGACATGCAACTCAACCTGGACAAGACCCGTATCAAGACCGAGGCCGACATCCAGGTAGCGGAGCGCGAGTTGAAAGCCCTGACCGAGGATGAGAAATCCGACCTGGGGGCGATTGAAGCCAAGTTGAAGCAGAGCGGGGATCTGCAAGTCGGCTTACGCATGGTCTCCGTCACGGCCCGGCGGGAGGTACTCGCCCTGTTGACTCCGGAACAGCGTGCCAAGGAGAAGGCCGAGCATGAGAAGGTCATGCAGCAGCACAAGGATGCCGGAATGGGTTACGGCAATCCGCACGGCGGCCCGATGAAAGCCAATCCGCATATGGGTGGCGATGCTGCACAGCCGGCCCCTCCATCAAGCATGAATGTACAGTAGCTCTATCCAAGAAGCGCTAGAAGACTACCGGCCCATCCAGCAGGGAGGTGCTTCATGAGAACATGGGGAATCATCACAGCGGGCGTCGTCGGGTTACTGTTCGCACTGGGTTCCAACGCCTGGGCCGACGATAAGGAAGGCAAAATCACGGACCTCGTCAAGGACGCCACGGTCACGATCGATCAGGCCATCAAGACCGCGTCCGAGAAAGTGCCTGGAACGGTGGTCGAAGCAGAACTTGAGAAGAAACATGGCAAGACAGTCTGGGAAGTCGAAGTCCTCGGCGCCGACGGGAATGTGACGGAAGTCCACATCGACGCAGCCACTGGCGCCGTGATCGACACAGAAGCCAAGAAGGACGAGAAGAAAAAAGAAGGCAAGAAAGCGAAGTAATTACGTCATGCCGAAAGAGCTGAAACTCAACAGCCGCGATTTACTGGTCGGTCCCGATCGGGCACCGGCCCGCGCGATGTTGAAAGCCGTTGGATTTACCGACGAGGACTTGTCTCGTCCAATCATCGGCGTCGCCAATACCTGGATCGAAGTCATGCCCTGCAACTTCCACCTGCGCCGCTTGTCGGAACGGGTGAAAGCCGGCATCAGAGCCGCAGGCGGCACCCCCATTGAGTACAACACGATCGCGGTGTCAGATGGCATTTCGATGGGCACCGAGGGGATGAAGGCTTCGTTGATCAGTCGAGAGGTGATTGCTGATTCGATCGAACTCGTGGCTCGTGGACACCTGTTTGACGGCGTGGTGGCACTCTCCGGCTGCGATAAGACCATTCCCGGCACCGTGATGGCCCTCGCGCGCCTGAACCTGCCGTCGATGATGCTCTACGGTGGTTCGATTATGCCGGGGCAGTTCCAAGGCCATAACGTGACTATTCAAGACGTGTTCGAAGCAGTCGGAAAACATGCGGCCGGTACAATGACCGATGCCGAACTCAAAGATCTCGAAGACCATGCCTGCCCAGGCCCTGGTGCCTGCGGCGGTCAGTTCACGGCCAACACCATGGCGATCGCGTTCGAGTTCCTCGGCATTTCGCCGATGGGGCGGAACGGAGTGCCGGCCATGGATCAGCGGAAAGACGACGTAGCCTTCGAGTGCGGGAAAATGGTCATGGATCTGCTGAAGCGAGACCTGCGGCCTCGCCAGATCATCACGCGGAAATCGCTGGAAAATGCCATTGCTGCAGTCGCGACGACCGGCGGCTCGACGAATGCCGTGTTGCACCTGCTCGCCATCGCGCGCGAAGCCAACATCAAACTGAGTATCGACGACTTCGACAAGATCAATCGGAAGGTGCCGTTGCTCGCCGACCTGAAGCCAGGAGGACGATTTACCGCTTCGGATCTCTATGCGGCTGGAGGAACGACACTGGTTGCTAAGCGGCTGCTCGATGCCGGTATCTTGCACGCAGGCCAACCGACCGTAACCGGCCGGACGATTGGGGAAGAGGCCAAGGAGGCCAAGGAAACAGCCGGCCAACAAGTTCTCAGACCCCTGTCGAATCCGATCAAGCAGACCGGCGGGTTGGTAATCTTAAGGGGGAATCTCGCTCCAGACGGCTGTGTCGTGAAAGTGGCCGGACACTCGATCATGACGTTCCGTGGCCCGGCGAAGGTATACAACCGGGAAGAGGATGCCTTTGTCGCCGTGCAATCCCACAAAATCAAAGCGGGCGATGTCGTGGTGATTCGCTATGAAGGTCCGTCCGGCGGACCAGGCATGAGAGAAATGCTTGGCGTGACCGCAGCCATCGTCGGTGCGGGGCTGGGCGACTCCGTCGCGTTGCTCACAGACGGCCGCTTCTCCGGCGCCACCCACGGCCTGATGGCCGGCCATGTCGCACCGGAAGCCATCAAGGGCGGCCCCATCGGCGCCGTGAAGAACGGCGACATGATTGCCTTCGATATCGCCAAACGGACGCTGACCGTGGAACTCTCGCAGAAAGAGATCAAAGCCCGGCTCAAGAAAGTCAAACTTCCACTGCCTCGCTATACATCCGGCGTGATGGGCAAGTACGCGCGGCATGTCTCGTCGGCCTCGGAAGGGGCCATTACGACATAGCAGGATGCTGAAAAAGTCCGCCCTCTTTGTTCGTCGTTCGTGAACCAATTCAGGAATTTATTGATCTGACGATCTGTTGAATTTCCGACCACGCATCAGATCAACAGATCATCAGATGTCTTCCACTTTACGGGTGTCGAGAACGCCGCTGGCGGACTTTTTCAGCATCCTGCTAGGCGCGCCGATAGAACTCCGCAATCATCTCTACGACGTAGGCCTGCTGCGCTTCTGTCAACTCGGCATAGATCGGGAGAGACATCACCTCTTCGGCCGCCTGTTCTGAGAGAGGAAAGGACCCCTTCAGATGTCCTAGATCGCGATAGCAGTTTTGGAGATGCATCGGGAGCGGATAGTACACTTCCGTGCCGACGCCTTTCTCTTTAAGGAAGGTGCGCAACTCATCGCGCTTCGGCGCTCGCACGGTGAATTGGTTATAGACATGAAAATTTCCTGGCACCGTTGGTGGAAGCGTGACGCACCCCGCATGCTTCGTATGGGCAAACAACTGCCGATACCGTTCGGCATTCCGACGTCTTCCCTCGGTCCACTGGTCAAGATACTTCAGTTTGATCTGGAGTACGGCAGCCTGTAGCGCGTCCAATCGGCTATTGATCCCCACCGCCTCATGGAGATAACGGACCTGGCTCCCGTGAACACGAAGCATGGCCATGGAGTCGGCAAGCACTTTATCATTGGTCGTGATGAGCCCCCCATCTCCAAAGCCGCCCAAATTCTTAGAGGGGAAAAAACTAAAGCACCCGGTGTCTCCCAGTACCCCCGCGCGCTTGTTTCCCTGGCCCGCGCCAATCGCTTGGCAGGCATCCTCAATGACGTAAACCTTTTTCCGCTTGGCAATCTCGTTGATCGCAGCCATGTCCGCACATTGCCCGAAGAGGTGAACGGGAATGATGGCTTTCGTGCGGGGCGTGATCGCTTGCTCAATGAGTGCCGGGTCGATGTTAAACGTATCGGGCTGAATGTCCACAAACACAGGCTTTGCGCCTAATCGTGAAATCGCGGCCACCGTGGCAAAAAACGTGAACGGAATGGTGATGACCTCATCGCCGGCCTTCACTCCCATGGCCATGAGGGAGAGCAACAGCGCATCGCTCCCGGAGGCGCAACCGATCGCGTAGCGAGACCCGATGTAACGGGCAACGGATTCCTCGAACGCCACAACGCGCGGCCCCAGAATAAATCCCTGCTCATCACAGACAGTCTGTACCACCGCCATGATCTCTGCACGGAGGGGTTGGAACTGAGCTTTCAGATCAAGCAACGGCACATTCATCGAAGCTATTCTCCAGTGTGAATCTCAATACTCGAAGGACCGACAGGGCAGTCGTGACACTCCCTTCAATACCTGGCTCCTTGACAGAATGCAAGTGGAGAATCAGAAGCGCCGGCTGGCCGACTTAACGGAAATCACGCCGATGAAAAATAAGGCTGGCCGTGAAGAGGAGCACTGCCGTGTACGTCACTCCGTAGGCGACAATCAGCATCAGGTCCGCACCACCTACTTCCAGATGGTGAACGACATGGCCCTTCAAGTTGAAACGCTCGAGATTGGGCAAAAGATAATAGATCCCGTTCAAGATCCCCCGGCTGAGATCATCCATCTTCGCCCCGAATACTTTCAAATCCGCAGTGAGGTGCCCAATCACATACATCGCCAGCGTGAAGATGGCGCTCAGGGTGGCACTGGTAAAGGTGGAAAACAGCAAGGCGACCGCAGTGATCACCATGAATTCGACGAAAATCAGCGTCAGCGCCTTGAAGAGCATCCCCTCGATGGGAACAGCTTGAGCATAGAGCACCACCAACAGTCCCAGCGCCATGACCACCGTATTGACGAACAAGGTGATCGTGAGGCCCAGATATTTTCCGAGCAGAAATTGGTATCGCGCCACCGGCTTGGACACAATTGTGTAGATGGTCTTCTTCTCGATCTCCTTGCTCACCAGCCCGATCCCGACGAAAATGGCAATCAACACCCCAAAGAAATTAATACTCCCTAGCCCAAGATCCAGAATCAGACGGTGGAATTCCCCCAAGGTTAACCGTGACAGGAGCACAGAACTGCCGATCATGAACAGCGCAAACACCAGCAGATTGTAGAGCAGTTTGTCTCGCAAGTTTTCCCGAAAGGTATTCAGCGCGATCGACAGGATTTTCATGCGCGATTCTCCGGCGGACTCCGATGTTCTTTGACCTCCCGGATGAAGAGGTCCTCCAACGACCCCTTCTGGGGATTGAGCGACACCAGACTCGCCTTCGCCGTGCGGATAATCTCCAACGCTCCCCCCACTTGTTGTTGGCTCTTCAGCACCACCAGCATCCGCTCCCCCTGCATGACCACTTTGTCGGTAAGCGGACGTAAGTGGTCCAACCCTTCAGGGGGCAGACGATCCACCACCAATTCCACTTGGTGACTCGCTCCTTGATCCAGCAAGTCGGTCACCTTGCCACAGGCCACGAGGCGCCCCTTCAGGATCATTGCGACCCGATCGCACAACACTTCGGCATCGTGCAAGATATGGGAGCTGAACAAGACCGTCTTCCCGGACTCTTTGAGACGCAAGATCAGATCGCGAACTTCCTTCCGCCCGATGGGGTCCAGCCCGGACATGGGTTCGTCCAGCACCACCAACTCCGGATCGTTAATCAAGGCTTGAGCGACCCCTACCCGCTGCAACATGCCTTTTGAGAACTTCCTGAGCTGCAGATCCTTCGCATGCGTCATGCCGACAAGCTCCAAGAGTTCGTCGATTCGCTTGCCCAGCACAGCGCCCCACAGCCCGAACAAATGCCCGTAGAACTCAAGAAACTCCCGGCTCGTGAGGTAGTCGTAGAAGTAGGGAGACTCGGGAAGGAATCCCAGACGTGTTTTGGCGCGAGGATCGCCCATGTCCAAATTGAATAGCCTGGCGTGCCCGCTCGTGGGATAGATCAGCCCCATCAAAATCTTGAGGGTGGTGGTTTTCCCCGCGCCGTTCGGGCCGAGAAACCCAAACACTTCACCACGACGGACTTCGAGACTGAGGCCATCCACCGCGGTCACTCGCT
>SPAX01000099.1 GCA_005239475.1 Nitrospira sp.
GGACTACGAGACCCCCGTCTCTGCCTTTGCAAAAATTGATCATGGCCCCTCAGCCTATCTCCTTGAAAGCATTGAGGGTGGTGAGAAATGGGCACGCTATTCCTTTCTCGGCAGTGGTTCGCCCGTTGTCGTATACGAGGATGGAGGCGACCTTCTTGTCGTGCAAGGCACACGCAAGAAGCGCATCCCTAGCCGTGGGAACCCTCTCGAACGTCTGCGGGAGATGATGGTTGGCTATCGTCCGGTGACCGTGCCGGACCTTCCCCCGTTTGTCGGCGGCGCCGTCGGATATCTGAGCTACGACATGGTGCGCACGTTCGAGGACTTGGCTGCCCGGCAGAAGGACTCACTCAATTTTCCTGACTTTGCCTTTCTGCTCACCGATACGATGCTGATCTTCGACAATGTCGCTCACAAGATCAAAGTCGTGGCCACCGCCCATGTCACGGCAAAGGGGGAACGTGGCATCAAAGCCGCTTACCGATCGGCAACGGAACGAATCGAACGCACGATCACGAGGCTCAAACGTCCGCTCCGCCGAGCGCGTCCGCATCGCCGCCGCCGCCCGGTAACCTTTACGGCGAACATGAGCAAGGCAGACTTTGAGAAGATGGTCGTGCGGACGAAGGAATACATTCGGGCGGGCGATATCGTACAAACGGTGTTATCTCAGCGATGGGAGACCAACGTGCAGGCGGCGCCATTCCAACTCTATCGCGCGTTGCGCGTGGTGAATCCATCTCCCTATATGTATTACCTGCGTATCGCGGGGGTCGAATTGGTTGGTTCCTCTCCGGAGACGCTCGTCCGTTGCGAAAACGGTGTTATTTCCGTCCGTCCCATTGCCGGCACGCGCCGCCGCGGCGTCACGCCTGAAGAAGATCAACAGATGGAACGGCGGCTATTGGCGGATAAAAAGGAACGGGCCGAGCATGTGATGCTCGTCGATCTTGGGCGGAATGATGTCGGCCGCGTGGCGAAACCAGGCTCGGTCACAGTGGATTCGCTCATGCACGTCGAGCGGTATTCGCATGTGATGCACATTGTGTCTAATGTGACGGGACAATTGGATGAGTCTAAGACCTCGTACGACGTGTTGCGAGCCTGTTTCCCTGCCGGCACGGTCTCCGGTGCGCCGAAGATTCGAGCGATGCAGATCATCGACGAACTCGAGCCCACGAGGCGCGGTCCCTATGCCGGCGCAGTGGGCTACTTTAGCTTCTCCGGCAACATGGATATGTGCATTAATATCCGGACGGTCATCGTGAAAAAGCACCAGGCTTTCATTCAAGCCGGGGCCGGCATCGTCGCTGATTCAAATCCTGAACATGAATATGAAGAGACTTGTAACAAGGCTCAGGCCATGATGAAGGCGATCGAACTGGCAGAGCAGGGACTGGAGTAGGAAGAGTCGAACGTTGAAAGGTCTTTACGCCCATCAAGTCTCCGGAGACTTGTTTATATGCCTTGTGACCTGACGACTTTCGACCTTCAGACTGTACGACTATTATGCTACTGATGATCGACAACTATGATTCCTTCACCTATAACCTCGTACAATACTTCGGGGAACTGGGTGAAGACGTGCAGGTGTATCGCAACAATAAGATTACGATCGACCAGATCGAGTCGCTGCAACCCAGCCGCATCGTCATTTCACCGGGACCCTGCACACCGATGGAGGCGGGTGTATCGGTCGAGTCGATCCGGCATTTTGGCGGCCGCCTCCCGCTTTTGGGTGTCTGCCTCGGCCATCAGTCTTTGGCCGTGGCGTTTGGCGGCGAAGTCGTTCGAGCCGAACGGTTAATGCATGGCAAAACATCGAAGATCCGGCACGATGGGAAAACGATCTTCCATCAGCTGCCCAATCCCTTTGACGCCACACGCTACCATTCTCTCATCGTGAAGCGAGAGACGCTGCCTTCTTGTTTTGAGATCTCCGCCGAAACTGCCGAGGGGGAAATTATGGGATTGCGCCATCGATCGTTAGGCATCGAAGGAGTGCAGTTTCATCCTGAATCGATCCTCACCATGGCGGGGAAGGACCTCCTCCGCAACTTTCTTAAACTGTAGGCTACCCGCCTGGTCTCCGACCCATGATCAAAGACGCGATTGCCAAACTCGCCGACCGCTCCTCCCTCACCGAACAAGAAGCCGAATCGGTGATGCTCGAGATCATGGATGGTGCAGCAACTCCTGCCCAAATTGCCGCCTACTTGATGGGACTCCGTCTGAAGGGAGAAACCGTCGAGGAAATTGCCGGCTCCGTGCGAGCGATGCGTGCCAAAGCCGTCCGCATTGCTGTCGGAGATCCTCTGGTTGTAGATACTTGCGGCACGGGCGGTGACGGGGCCCACACGTTTAACATTTCCACCACAACCGCGCTCGTCGTTGCAGGTGCAGGTCTGACGGTGGCAAAGCACGGTAACCGGTCTGTGTCATCCAAGTCCGGGAGTGCAGACGTCCTCTCGGCACTCGGGGTCAAGATCGATCTGCGGACCGAACGTGTGACCGATTGTATCAATGAGGTCGGGATCGGCTTCCTCTTCGCTCCGCTCTATCATGGAGCCATGAAACATTGTGCCGGCCCAAGACAGGAGATGGGCATCCGGACCATGCTGAATCTCTTGGGCCCGCTGACCAATCCGGCAGGAGCCACCATCCAAGTGCTCGGTGTCTATGAGGGGCGATTGACCTCCCTGCTAGGGAATGTGCTTATGCATCTGGGATCGCAACATTGCTTTGTCGTACATGGNATGGATGGACTCGATGANATNACNCTGACCGCAACAACGCAGNTTTCAGAAGCCAAAGGGGGCATACTNTCNAACTATNTCCTGNACCCGGTNGAGTTCGGNCTGGCGCTGGTNNCAGCCAAACAACTNGCCGGAGGGACGCCGNAAGAGAATGCCGCGATCACTCGAGACATTCTCCAAGGGCGTAAAGGACCCAGACGGGACATCGTCTGTTTGAATGCCGCTCCAGCCTTTGTCGCAGGGCGTAAGGCGACAAGCCTTCAAGATGGATTCCTCCTGGCAGGCCAGGCCATCGACTCCGGTGCTGCGGCCGAGAAACTGGCTCGCCTCATTGCATTCACGAATAAGGGATGATGCCATCGTGATTCTCTCTCGCATTCTTGAGCATAAGAAAGCGGAACTCCGGCACAAGCAAAGCCGGGGCTACCTCACCGAGCTGAAGGCGAANATTCAAGACGCGCCAGGCCCACTCGGCTTNGCCGTGACCCTCGAAGCCACCAAAACAAGCGGCAGTCCTTCGCTGATCGCCGAAGTTAAAAAGGCCTCACCCAGTCTTGGCCTCCTCCGTCCCGAGTTCTCTGATCGGTTTGACTACCTCGAGATTGCCAAGACCTATCATGCCCATGGCGCCTCGGCTCTATCCGTTTTAACCGACAAGGATTTCTTCCAAGGGAGCCTCGACTACCTCCGAGAGATCAAACAATCAGTGCCCATACCTGTTTTGAACAAAGAGTTCATGGTCGACGAGATCCAGTTTTACGAAGCGCGGGCCTATGGCGCCGATGCCGTACTCTTGATCGTCGCGGCGATCGAACGACAGCAATTGATCGACTTTTATGCCCTCGCCAGGGGTTTAAGTTTGGATGTTCTTCTCGAGACCCATCACGAGCGCGAACTCGACACCGTATTGGAGCGCCTCCCGGAGGCGCGGCTGATCGGCATCAACAATCGAGATCTCAAGACCTTCACGACCGATCTGGCCGTCACGCTGCGCTTGGCAAAACGGATTCCGGCTGGCAAGCTGATCGTCAGCGAAAGCGGCATCCACCAGCGCGCCGATGTGGTCCGGTTGGTCGAAGCTGGCATCCATGCCATGCTCGTCGGAGAAGCACTCATTCGGGCCGATGACATCGGGGACAAGATCCGCGAGTTACGAGGAGCTCCGGCTCCGTCGCACAACTAAGATGCGCTCTACACCAAAAGTCAAAATTTGTGGTATCACCAATGCCGAAGATGCCGCAATAGCAGTCGACGCTGGGGCCGATGCCTTAGGATTCGTGTTCTATCGGAAAAGTCCCCGGTATATTGAGCCGACGCTGGCCCGGAAAATCATTATGAGCCTGCCTCCCTTGGTGATACCGGTGGGTGTGTTCGTCAACGAAGACCAACAAGTGGTTCGGAATCTGATGGACGACTGTGGACTCGCGCTTGCACAGTTGCACGGGAACGAATCGGCGATCTATTGCAAAGAGTTAGGTCGTACGGTCCTTAAAGCGCTCCGCGTGAAAGATCGGAGCACGTTTCTCGCCTTGGCGGAGTTTCGTGGGCGGGCCGGCGTTCGAGGGTTCGTACTTGACGCCTTTTCCGATCAAGCCTATGGAGGCACTGGACAGGTGATTGATTGGCAACTCGCCGCTGAAGTAGCCAAGGCTGCGAACATTCTCCTGGCCGGGGGCCTCACCCCGGACAATGTTGGGAAGGCGATCCAGGCGGTGCAACCGTATGGCGTGGATGTGAGCAGTGGCGTCGAGCGGGCACCAGGCAAGAAAGATCATGAGAAAGTTCGTGCATTCATTCGAGCCGTCAGGGTTGTCTCTCTGACATGAGCCCGTCTATACTGCGGCATTCGGCAGGATGCTGAAAACGTTCGCCAGCGCCAGAAACCGTGGCGCGTGAAGCGCGAGACGTGCGAGAAATGCGCGACGTGGACGGATTGGGTTCCCACCTCGTCTCGCCAGTCCCGCCCGTCCTGCCAACCTCGCTCGGCCATACGAACATGAGGATGGTGATGAGTTCGGTCCCCAATAAACAAGGTCGCTTCGGCGCGTACGGCGGACGTTATGTCCCCGAAACGCTCATGCCTGCTCTGCTTGAGTTGGAGCAGGAATATTCTCGTGTGAAAAAAGACCGGCGCTTCCAATCCGAACTGGCCTATTATTTAAAACACTACGTCGGTCGACCAACCTCGCTCTACTTTGCACAACGACTTACGAAGCGGTTGGGTGGAGCAAAGATCTATTTGAAGCGCGAAGACCTTTGTCATACCGGGGCTCATAAAATCAATAACGCGATCGGGCAAGGGCTTCTGGCCCAACGGATGAAGAAGCCGCGCATCATCGCTGAAACCGGAGCCGGACAGCATGGGGTGGCGACGGCGACCGTCGCGGCGATGTTCGGGCTTCAATGTGAAATTTATATGGGGACCGAAGACATGCAGCGCCAGGCGCTGAACGTCTTCCGGATGAGATTGCTCGGTGCGACCGTTACAGGTGTCGACGCCGGAAGCCGCACGCTTAAGGATGCCATTAGCGAAGCCATGCGGGATTGGACGACGAATATCCGCACGACCCATTACATTCTCGGTTCAGTGCTCGGGGCCCATCCCTACCCGATGATGATCCGAGATTTCCAAGCCATCATCGGTCGTGAAACTCGGCGACAGATCCTGGCGGCAGAAGGTCGGTTGCCGGATTGCCTCATTGCCTGTGTCGGCGGTGGCAGCAATGCTATGGGACTCTTTTATGCGTTCATCCGGGACAAGAAGGTGAAGATGGTCGGCGTCGAAGCCGGCGGCCTGGGAGTCGCGAGCGGAAAACACGCCGCGCGTTTTGCCGGGGGAAAGCCGGGCGTCTTGCAAGGCACCATGACCTATCTGCTCCAGGGTGACGACGGACAAGTTAATCTGACCCATTCGGTTTCAGCCGGGTTGGATTACGCCGCGATCGGTCCCGAACACAGTTATTTGCGGGATCAAGGTCGAGTCGAATACACCTCGGTGACCGATGACGAAGCGATGGCGGCGTTCGATCTTCTGGCCAGAGAAGAGGGGATCATGCCGGCCCTCGAAAGCGCCCATGCCGTTGCCCACACGGTGAAGGTGGCGCCCACGATGAAGAAGAACCAGCTTCTGGTTGTGAATCTATCCGGTCGTGGAGATAAGGATGTCCAGCAGATCGCCAAAATGCGAGGGATCATGCTGTGACATCGAAGCTCAACCGTACCTTTGCACAGCTTCGGCAGCGCGGTGAGAAGGCTCTCATTACCTATGTGATGGCAGGTGACCCCTCACTGCAAGAGACCGAGCAACTTGTCGTGGAGTTAGAGCAGGCCGGGGCCGATATCATTGAACTGGGTGTCCCGTTTTCCGATCCTATCGCCGATGGTCCTGTGATTCAACAGGCGGCAGAACGAGCCTTGCGCAGTGGGACATCGGTTGGAACGATCCTTTCCATGGTCACCAGCCTCAGGGCCAGGACCAAGATTCCACTGGTCTTGATGGCATACTATAATAGCATTCACGCGTTCGGTCCTGAACGGTTCTGCCAGGAGGCTGCCCAAGCCGGTGTTGACGGGCTGATTGTGCCTGACATGCCGCCGGACGAAGCAGGCCCGCTCAAAAAGCCGGCTGCCGCGGCTGGGCTTCCACTGATTTTTCTTCTTGCCCCCACGAGCACGGAGGAGCGACGAACCTTTGTGGCGCGTCAGTCACAGGGCTTCGTCTATTATGTTTCGCTGACCGGGATCACCGGAGCAAAACTGCTCAACATGGCCGATGTGGGTAAGAACGTCGAGAAAATTAGGAAAGTCACCCATGTTCCGGTGGCGGTCGGCTTCGGGGTTGCGACGCCAGAGGACGCGGCCAACGTTGCGGCCATTGCCGATGGGGTGATCGTCGGCAGCGCGATCGTCAAGCTGATCGCCGCGCACCGACAGAAACCAGATATGGTGAAGCATGTGGCCGAATTTGTCCGCTCATTGAAGGTCGCCATGCGAGCGGTTCAGCCAAAAACACGCTAGCAGGATGCTGAAAAAGCCTGCGTGTGCGGTCTGTCTGGTCTATTCGGTCTGTCTTGTGTGTTTGGTTGAACGATACTAACCAGATAAACCAGACAGACGAGATGAACCAAATGAACAAGAGACGGGGAGGGGACTATTGTTTGGCTTGGGGAGGCATGGCACTAATCATCTCAGCTGCCAGCTCTTTTGCGACATCCTTTAAATTCGGCCGGTAGAACATATAGCTGCTTGACCGTTCATGTCGCGCCTTCCACACGGTGGTGCCGGTGGTGGCATCGACCAGTCGGAGGCTCAGGCCCACTCGACCGACATTGTCGCCTTCCTTGCGCATGTATTCCCAGGAGTTCACCCGTACGACTAAGAACGAGTCCACGTTCAGCGCCTTGCCCAATTTCACAGCGGAGTCCTTGTCGGACTGACCCGTCATTTCCAGACGTGAGAAGTAGAACACGAGCGCATCGAACGCTTCTTTCGATGCCTGGAAGATATCCGTCACATTTTCAGGAGACACTATACGCTCGACATTGGCAGTCTTGTTCAGGGCCCCTGACAAGACCTCTTGAATATCCTCACGTGCGTTGTCGTATTGGCTGGCCATGGGGGGAAGCACCGCAATGGCTTGAGGCCGGAACATTCTCGCCCCTGGTCCTTCCCACACTTCCTGTAAGCCGCCACAGCTGGCGATCAGGAGAGAAAGAAGGCAGAGGGTGAGGGCACGTCGCAAATGATGAAGCATGAACATGGGTTCAGTATACCATTAGAATGTCAAAGAGACAGAGCCTGATACCAGCGCGCCCTCTTCTCGGAAGTCATACCCGCCACCCACATCGACACGAAGTGCAAAGATCCGTAGGCCTAATCCTGCAGTAGGAGTGAATGGTGTTCCAGCATCTTTCATGTTCTTGAAGGCGCCGAGGCGGAACGACAGGAATTCGGAGAAGATGGTTTGCTCGGCTCCTACACTCAACACCTGGCTCTTGACGCCAGGAACAAACGTTCTATTCGAGGTCGCATCCACATCTGCCGTCAATGTCAGCGAGGAATAGGGGTTGACCGCGATACCGCCTCGAACCTGGGGGCCAAGTTTCAGCTCTCCTCCGCCGACATCATTGAAGGTCGGCTGATTGATGTCTTTTGCCACCAGGCCAAAGCGTAGCCATGAAGATGGGCGGTAGATGGCGCCCACGTCGATACCGAAGGCTGTCGAAATCGTGGGTTTTCCAAAATTATCCGAAATTGAAACGTCGTTTCCTCCGGTGAGTGTCGTGGTCCCACTGTAGGCGGCGCCTTGAAGAAACTTTCCCGTCACACCGATTGAAAACATTTTATCGGAAAAAGCATAGGCATAGGAGAACGCCGCCTGTCTGACCTCTAACGCGCG